>NZ_JBQEON010000029.1:0-109728 GCF_052045245.1 Burkholderia sp. 22313 | reverse complement strand
CTTAATCTCTAGTTCCAAGTGCAACACCTTGAATCAAGTAAGGTGTTGTGATGAAGAAGTACCAGCATCTGAGCGCGGAGGACCGCGCGGCAATCATGATCGAACGTCAGCGGGGAACCAGCATGCGAGAGATCGCACGGCGATTGGGGCGCAGCGCTTCGACGGTTTCTCGCGAACTGGCTCGTAATCGGAATGCGGCAACGCCGCGCTACGAAGCAACCCAGGCGGCCTCGTCCTATCGGCTTCGCCGTCGGCGCTGCGTACGGCGTCGTAAGTTGAGCGAAGGCAGTACGCTGTACTGGCATGTGCATCATCAACTGGTCTATCGACGCTGGTCGCCGCAGCAAATTGCTGCCAGACTCCGCGACATGCATCCAGACAATCCTGACCAGCGCGTCAGCCACGAAACGATTTACGCCGCGATCTATACCCATCCCCGAGGTGGACTCAAGCAGGCGATGATCGAGGCGCTTCGCCAAGAGAAGCCTGCGCGCGGCACCACCCGTCGAACCCTTGCGCGCAAGAGCTTCGTGCCGGATGAATTGCGCATCATTCATCGGCCTGAGCAGATTGAAACGCGGCAATGGCCGGGACATTGGGAGGGCGACCTCGTCAAAGGCGCGTTCAATCGATCCTGCGTTGGAACGCTGGTCGAGCGTAAAACACGGTTCGTCGTGCTGTGCCGCATGGACGGCTGTACCGCCCAAGACGCACTCGAGGGCTTCACGCGCCAGATGAAGAAGGTGCCGGCCTTCCTGCGTGAGAGCCTGACGTACGACCGTGGATCGGAGATGACCTGTCATGTCGAGCTTGCCGAGCGACTGAACCTCGATATCTGGTTCGCGGATCCATACGCTCCGTGGCAGCGCGGCAGCAACGAGAACACAAACGGCCTGCTACGCCAGTTCTTGCCAAAGGGCATGGACCTCTCGGGCGTCACGCAGACGCAATTGAACGATATCGCCAAGCTGCTCAATGGACGTCCTCGCCAGACGCTCGGTTGGAAAACGCCCGAGGAAGCCATGGCCATGGAACTGGCAGCCGAGGGGTTAGCAAAACGTTGCACTTGACTCTCGAAACCGCCCGGTTAGATCGGTTAGGAGTAGGCCGTCGAGCGTGGCGCTGGTCGGAATATTCTGGAACTGGAACTGCCAGTCAATATGGAATTTCCTTTCATCGTTGATGAAAGGAGTATCGAAGGAGAAATCTGACAGGTGGGTCTTGCGGTAGCCCCGGTATGCGCCCCGCAGCCGCGGGTTCCCGTCCCGTCGGCGCATCAGCCCTTCGGCGGTATCGATCCGCACGGCCGCAGCCGCGGCATTCCGTTTTTTTTCAATGGTCTGACCAGTCGAACCTCAAGTTGCATCGCGACCGGTCGTTAAATCCGTTTGCGTACTCATTTGACTGTTCGATAACAACGCGCAACCGGAGATCGCCGTCATCATGCTGTCATCAATTCGCGCTCGGATCGTGGCCACCTGCGTCGCCATCGTCGTCACGGCGCTTGCCGTCACCGGTGGCCTCGTGTACGAGGTCGTCAAGCAACACAACGACCAAACCATCGACCAGAACCTGCGGTCGGTGCTGGCCGGCCACGCGCTGGCGCTCGACGAGTGGGTGGCGAGCCGTGCCCAGCAGACCCAGGCGCTGGCGGATACGCTGGCGATCGGCGAAGGCGATCCGCTGCCGGCATTGACGCTGCTCGGCAAGTCGGGTGGATTCCAGGTGCTGACGCTCGGCCTGCCGGACCGCACGGCGTTCTCGAATATCCCGCTTGCGTCCGGTTACGATCCGACCGCGCGTCCGTGGTACAAGCAGGCGGTCGAGGCCGGCCGGCTCGTCGTCACCGCGCTGTACCAGGACGCGTCGACCGGCAAGCCGGCTTTCGCATTCGCCGTGCCGGTCATGCGCGGCGGCGCGCTGAAGGGCGTGCTGGCGGCGAGTCTCTATATGGAACGCGCGAGCGCGATCGTCGCGTCGATGCATCCGACGCCGGCGAGTTTCGCGTTTCTCGTCGACCGCAGCGGGCGCCTCATCGCGGGCGCCAAGACCGACCTGATCATGAAACCGGCCACGCAGCTGTCACCGGAGCTGACGCCCGATCGCCTCGCCGGCCTGCAGAGCGCGACCGAGCCGGTGGCGATCGTGGTGGACGGCGCGGCCAAGCTGCTCCGCGCGCAACCGATCGCCGGGACGGACTGGTCGCTCGTGATCGCGCTCGACCGGTCGGACGTGACGGCCGGCATGCGGGCCGTCGCGACGACGACGCTCGTCGCCATCGTCATCGTGGCCTGTATCGCGGCCGCGCTCGTCGGCGCGCTGACGAACGCGGCGTTCAAGCGCGTGCTGCTGGTGCGCGATGCGTTGACCGACGTCGCGAGCGGCAGCGGCGACCTGACGAAGCGGTTGCGGGCGGACGGCAACGACGAGGCCGCGCAGATCGCGCGCGCGTTCAATCTGTTCGCGGAAAAGATTTCGGCGATCCTGCTGCAGATCCGCGGGTTCAGCGAATCCGTGAGCGTCGCGAGCGCGGAGATCGCACAGGGCAACCAGGACCTGTCGAGCCGGACCGAGCATGCGGCGTCGAGCCTGCAGGAAACCGCGGCCGCGCTCGAGGAAATCGCCGGCACGGCGCGCAATTCGGCCGATGCGGCGACGCAGGTGAACCGGCTCGCGGAATCGGCGTCGGGCGTCGCGATGCGCGGCGGCGAGGTGGTGAGCCAGGTGGTCGCGACGATGGGCGAGATCACGGCGGCCTCGAACGAGATCTCGAACATCATCGGCGTGATCGACGGCATCGCGTTCCAGACCAACATCCTCGCGTTGAATGCGGCCGTCGAGGCGGCGCGCGCGAACGAGCACGGGCGCGGCTTCGCGGTCGTCGCGGGCGAGGTGCGCACGCTCGCGCAACGCAGCGCGCAGGCGGCCAAGGAAATCAAGCAGCTGATCCAGGCGTCCGTCGACAAGATCGAGGGCGGCTCGGGGCTCGTGCACACGGCGGGCGCCACGATGGACGAGATCGTCGAGGGGGTGCGCGGCATCACGAGCGTGATCGCGGAAATGACGGTTGCGGCGAACGAACAGAGTACCGGCCTCGCACAGGTGAACCAGGCGGTGTCGCAGCTCGATCACTCGACGCAGCAGAACGCGGCGCTCGTCGAGGAGTCGGCCGCGGCCGCGGCGTTGCTGCGCGAGCAGGCGGCGCAGCTCGCGCAAACGGTCGGCGAATTCAAGCTGGCGCGTCCGCAAGCGGCCGATACGGCGCCGGTGTGACGCGGCTCGCGCCGAAGGCCGTGCGCGACGGGTATTGAGCGGTCCGCGCGCGGACCGGCGAAACCGGGCGGCGTCGCGCCGCCCGCACGTCACACGTACAGATAGCGCACGAGGTGAAAGAATACCGGCGCGGCGAAGCAGATCGAGTCGACGCGATCGAGCATCCCGCCGTGGCCGGCGATCATCGAACCCCAGTCCTTGGTGCCGAGCGAGCGCTTCACGGCCGACAGCACGAGGCCGCCGACGAAGCCCGCGATCACGATCGCGAGCGAGATGCCGAACGCCGCGCCGAAGCTGAACGGCGTCACGCGATACAGCGACGCGCCGCACAGCGTCGCGAGCAGGCCGCCGCCGACGAAGCCTTCGAGCGTCTTCGACGGCGACAGGCGCGGCGCGATCTTGCGGCGTCCGAACAGCTTGCCGACCACGTACTGCAGCACGTCGCTGATCTGCACGACGAACAGGAAGAAGAACAGCAGCAGCGCGTTCTGCCCCGTGTAGCGCGGAATGTCGAGGATCAGCACGGCCGGCGCGTGGCTCAGCCCGTACACGCACACCATCAGCGCCCAGTTGATCTTCGCGTTGCGGCTCAGGAATTCGCGCGTGTCCTGCGTGAGCGCCGACACCAGCGACATCGCGAAGAACAGGTGCACCGGCACGAAGATCGAGTACATCCCGTACCAGTTGATGCCAAGCAGCAGGTACTGCACCGGAATCGCAACGAAAAACGCGATGAAGAGCGTCGTATGGTCGCTCGCGGTGGTCGGCGTGAGCGTGATGAATTCGCGCAGCGTCAGGTAGGACAGCAACGCGAACACGAGATACGTGACGTTGTTGCCGAGGCCGATCGCGATGACCATGATCGCGATCATCGCCCACCACGCGCGGATGCGCTGGTTCAGGTTGACGATGGTCGCGCTCGTGCCGCCGCTGCGCGCGCCGAGGATCGCGCCGATCACGGTCGCGAGCATCAGCACGCCGGTGACGCCCGCGACCAGTTCCCAGAAGAGCGTTCGCATGAAGAGGTCCGGAAAAGGAAGAGGAGGGCGCCGCGTTCAGCCGGCCGGCCGCTGCGGCGGCGCGAGCGCGACGATCGCGTCGCGCATGCGGGCGAGGAAGGCCGGCTTGTCTTCGCCGGCGCCGAGCGCGTCGTTCGCGCCGAAATGCACCTTGCAGATCAGCGGCACGGGCCAGATCGCGCCCTTCGGCATGATGCGCTGCAGGTTCTCGAGATAGACCGGCGCGAGCGCGACGCCCGGGAACTCGGTCGCGAGATGGAACAGGCCGCTCTTGAACGGCTGCGGCAACACGTCGGCGCCGCGCGTGCCTTCCGGGAAGATGATGATCGAGTGGCCTTGCCGTAGCGCGTCGCGCACCGGATCGAGCGGGTGGCCGCCCCGAGGATCGCCGCCAGATTCGCGATGACGGTCGATCAGCACGACGTTCAGCAGCTTCTGCGCGATGTGGCGCTTCAGGTCGCTGCTGTCCCAGTAGTCGCGCGCCGCGACGGGCCGCACGACCGCGCGCACGTCGCGCGGCAGCGCGGCGAGGATCGCGAGCGTGTCGATGTGGCTCGTGTGGTTCGAGAAGTAGATCTTCTGCGTCGGGGACGGCGGCGCCTGATGCCAGACCGGATACGCACCGGCGACGAGTCGCACGATGGACAGCAGGAAATCGCGCTGCCAGATGTTCAGCAGGTTCATCGGCGGCGCGCCCCCCGCGTGCATGCCCGCGCCGCCGCGCATGCGCGGCAGGCGGAATCCCGGAATGCCGGCGCGGCAGGTTGCGCGCCGGACGGCCATTGTTCAAGTTTTTTCAAATTCGTGGCTGCCTGTCGCAGGGCCGCGCTGACCGGACGACTCGCCGCGTGCGGTGCGTCGCGGTGAATGCGCCGGTTGGCGGCGTGATAATCGGCTGTTGCACGAGCACCCGTTTGCAGTTCGAATCGATTGCAGTGCTATTGCTGCACTCACGGGCCAGCGGATTATCGCGAGTTTCCACCGAAAATGCCAGATTGCCGCGCCGCCGGAAGCGGGCCGCGGCTTGACGCATCGGGGCCGCTCGGCGACGATGACGGCCACCTGTCGGCCGCCGTCGGCAGTCGCGCCGCCCGGGGCATGGCGGCTGGAAACGTGTCCGAACGTGCCGAACCCATACGACGATGAGCCTCTACGCACTCAAACCAAAATTCCAGAACCGTCTGCGTCCGTTCGCGGATTCGCTTGCCGCACGCGGCGTCACCGCCAACGAGGTCACGCTGTTCGCGGCCGGCGGATCGATCGTCGTCGGCGCGCTCGCGGGGCTCGGCCTGTTCGCCCGCGTGCTGTTCCTGCTGATTCCGATCTGGTTGTTCGCGCGGATGGCGCTCAACGCGATCGACGGGATGCTCGCCCGCGAGCACGGGCAGAAGAGCACCCTCGGCGCGTACCTGAACGAGCTCGGCGACGTGGTCTCCGACATCGCGCTCGTGCTGCCGTTCCTCGCGATTCCCGCATTCGCCGCGGCAGACGTCTGGCTGTTCGCGCTGACCGCGGTGATCGTCGAATGCGCGGGCCTGATCGGCCCGCTCGCCGGTGCGACGCGCCGCTACGACGGCCCGTTCGGCAAGAGCGACCGCGCGCTCGCGCTCGGCGCGTTCGCGCTGTGGATCGGCTTCGGCTTGCCGGTCGGCAGCATCGCCGCATGGTTGTGGCGTTTGCTGATCGTGCTGTCGATCGTGACGGCGGTTCGCCGCGTGCAGGCCGGCATCGCGGAAGCGGGCGGCTGACGGCCAGCCGCGTTGCGCGTCATGCGTGGCCGGCGCGCTGCGACCGCGTGCGCTTCACCTCGTACATCGCCTGGTCCGCATGCTCGATCAGCGTGTTCATGTCGGTGCCGTCGTCGGGCAGCATCGCGACGCCGACACTGACGCCGAGCCGCAGCGGATGCCCGTCGAATTCGAACGGCTCGCTGACCTGCTGCGCGAGCCGCGCGCGTTGCGCGTCCACGGCGTCGCGGTTGCCGACGTTCGGCAAGATCACCGCGAACTCGTCGCCGCCGATCCGCGCGACCGTATCCGAGCGCCGGACGGCGCCGACCATCCGCGCGGCGATCTCGCGCAGCGCGGCGTCGCCCGCGCGGTGGCCGTAGCCGTCGTTGATGGGCTTGAGGCCGTCCATGTCGATGTTGAGGATGCCGAGCCGGCCGTTCGCGCGCAGCGCCGCATGCATCGACTGGCGCAGGCGGTCGTAGAACAGCGCGCGGTTCGGCAGGCCGGTGAGGGCGTCGTGCGTCGCGCGCAGGTACAGCTCGTTGGCCTCGTTGCGCGCCGCGTGAAACATCGCGGCGGCGATCAGGTCGGCGGTGAGCCGTAGCGTGCCGGCGTCGGCGGCCGAAAAGCCGTCGACGTCCGGCGACATCACCTTCAGCACGCCGACCGTCGTGTCGGCATGGGCGAGCGGCATCACCAGCATCGAGCGCAGCCCGACGCGGCGGCACGCGTCGCGATCGACGCGCGGGTCGGCTTCCGAATCCGTGCAGTGCAGCAACTGGCCGCGCGTCACGCACAGGCCCGACAGGCTGCCCGAGCGGCGTAGCCGCAGGCCGAGCATCCCGGCCGCGGAGCCCGACGCGGCGCGGTACACCATATCGTCGCCTTCGGCGAACTCGACCGCGGCGCCGCTCGCGCCCGTGAGTTGCGGCACCTGTTCGGTCACGTAAGCCATCACGCTGCCGAGATCGAGACCGAGTTTCGCGATCTCGGTCTGCGCGGCGATGATGCGCAGCAGCGTGTCGGGGGACGGGGTGGCGGTGTCGACGATTTGATCCATGTCAGTTTTCGATGAAAAAGCGCGGCGCGCGGCGCGGGCATGCGGTAGCATACGCGCCGCTTACGCGGCAGCGCGTTCCGGGCGGCCCGCAATGGGCCGCAGGCGGCTTCCGGCCGGTTGCCGGGGCTTGGGACGGCCGGGCCGGCAGCGCCGGCAGTATGCCGGCCGGTCCGGCAGGCGGCAACGGCGTCATTCTTGCCATTCAATCGTGGCGCGCAGCATTTTCGACCGAGTCGAGTTGTTTTTCGCTTCGTCAGCGCGAATCCGGGTGAGATTCGTCCTGTTTTTGAGATAGTGTGACGAATGGGCGTGCGCCGGTGCCAGGCGCGCGCAGTACGACGAACGGGCAGCAGAAGAAACCGCCGCGTCGTGTCGATAACTGTATTCAGGCCAGACATTTGAGGGGAAGCAGTGGGGATGTGCACTCACGGGCATAGCTGCTTTGCGCGCGCCGGTCGCGGCGCGCTTGATGACCGGATGATCGCAACGATGCGGAGCCGCGCATGAAGCCGGCCATGTCGCTGTTCGCGCTGTCCGTCGCCACGTTCGGCGCGCTCCATGCGGCTGCGTTGTCGGCCGCGCCGATCCTGGCGGCGCCGCTGGCCGTGCCGGCAGGCAGTCCGGGCGCACCGGCGCTCGCCGGCGGCACGAACGCGCCGCTCGCCGCCGCGGTGCCGGCCGCCGCCAGCGCGGTGTCCGCCGGCCTGCCGGCGACGACCGTGCGCCTGCCGTTCGCGTCGCTCGGCGCGTTCGATCCGGTGCACCTGCGCGGCGCCGACGATGCGCGCACGATCAATGCGGGCGTGCGGCTCGACCGCGTGGTGACCGGCGCGCGGCTGCGCCTGACCTACGCGTATTCGCCGTCGCTCGTGTTCCCGATGTCGCACCTGAAGGTGTCGATGAACGGCGAGGTGGTCGCGACCGTCCCGTTCGACGCCGCGCGCGCGGGCCGCACGGTCACGCAGGACATCCCGATCGATCCGCGCTACTTCTCCGATTTCAACCAGATCGGCCTGCGCCTGATCGCGCATTACTCGCTCGATCACTGCGAGGATCCGTCGAACTCGGCGCTGTGGGCCGACGTGAGTCCGACCAGCGAGCTGATCCTCGACGAATCGCCGGTGCGGCTGCCGAACGATCTCGCCCTCCTGCCCGCGCCGTTCTTCGACCGGCGCGACAACGGGCTGCTGCGGCTGCCGTTCGTGCTGCCGGCATCGCCCGACTCGGCGACGCTGCGCAGCGCGGGCGTGCTCGCGTCGTGGTTCGGCGCGCAGGCCGACTATCGGCAGGCGCGCTTCCCGGTCGCGGCGACGCTGCCGGCCGACGGCCAGGCCGTGGTGATCGGCACGGCCGCGACGCTGCCGGCCGGCCTCGCGCTGCCGTCGGTGAACGGTCCGCTGCTCGCGGTCGCCGACAATCCGGCCGCGCCCGGCCGCAAGCTGCTCGTCGTGACGGGCCGCACGGCGGCCGAGGTCGACGACGCGGTCGCCACGCTCGTGCTCGGCCGCGCGGCGCTGTCGGGCCCGGCGGCGACGGTCGCGCACGTCGATCTGGGCGCGCCGCGCAAGCCGTACGACGCGCCGCGCTGGCTGCCGGTGAACCGGCCGATCACGTTCCGCGAGCTCGTGTCGGACCCGCGCGAGCTCGAAGCGCGCGGCACGTCGCCCGACGCGATCCGGCTGAACCTGCGCGTGCCGGCCGATCTCCATTCGTGGAACGGCTCGGGCGTGCCGATCACGCTGCGCTACCGCTACACGGCGCCGACCGTGCAGGACAACTCGACGCTCGCCGTCGAGATCAACGACCAGCTCGTGAAGTCGTACCGGCTCGGGCCGGCCCATGCCGAGGACGCGCGCGGGCGCATGCAGCTGCCGCTGCTGTCGGTGCCGGAAGGGCGCGTGACGAGCGATGTCGACATCCCCGCATTCCGCGTCGGCAGCGGCAACCAGCTGCAGTTCCGCTTCACGCTGGACTCGCAGAAGACGGGGCTCTGCTCGAGCACCGCGACCGAACCGCAGCGCGCGGCGATCGATCCCGATTCGACGATCGACTTCTCGCACTTCGTCCACTACGCGCAACTGCCGAACCTCGCGTTCTTCGCGAACAGCGGCTTCCCGTTCACGCGCTTCGCCGACCTGTCGCAGACGGCCGTCGTGGTGCCCGACCGGCCGTCGCCGCAGGCGCTCGAAGCCTACCTGACGATGCTCGGCCACATGGGGCAGTGGACCGGCTTCCCGGCGCTGCGCGTGCAGGTCGCGCGGCCCGGCGACGTCGCCGCGCTCGCGGGCCGCAAGGACCTGCTCGTGATCGACGGCTCGCCCGCGTCGCCGCTGCTGTCGCGCTGGCGCGCGGCGCTGCCGCTGACGATCGACCCGCGGACCGGCACGGGCGCGACGCGCGTCGCGTTCTCGGTGAAGGAGCGCTGGCGCAACGGCGTCGGCGTGGCCGACGGCGACGCACACCTCGAGCAGACGGGTTCGCTCGCCGCGCTCGCCGGGTTCGAGCTGCCGGGCAGCCACGGCCGCAGCGTCGTCGCGCTGATGGCGACCGACCCGGCGCGCCTGGGCGACCTGCTCGACGTGTTCGAGAAACCCGGCCTCGTGTCGCAGCTGCAGGGCGACCTCGCGCTGGTGCGGCCGGGGCAGGTCGACAGCCTGCGCGTCGGCGAGCCGTACGTGGTCGGTTTCGTGCCGTGGTATGCGCGCGTCTGGACGCACGCGGCGCGGCACCCGGTCGCGCTCGGCGTGATCGGCGTCGTCGCGGGGCTGCTGCTCGCGCTCGGCATGTTCAGCGTGCTGCAGAGAATCGCCGCGCGCCGACGGGGGATGTAACGGATGGCGTGGGCATTGGCAAGGCGACCGGCAACGCGGCCGGCGCGTCGCGCCGGCACGACGCTCGTGCTGGCGGTTGCGGCGGCGTGCGCGGCGGCCGGGACGGCCGCGCGCGCACAGGCCGCGCAAGGCGGCGCGGCCCAGGCGCAGTGCGGTGCGGCGTGGCCGCGCTGGGACGCGTTCAAGCGCGATTTCGTGTCGGCCGACGGCCGGGTGATCGACGTCGGCTCGGCCGATTCGCGCACGGTATCGGAGGGGCAGGCGTATGGACTGTTCTTCGCGCTCGTCGCGAACGACCGGCGCACGTTCGACACGATCCTCGCATGGACCGAGAACAACCTCGCGCAGGGCGACCTGAGCGCCCGCTTGCCGGCGTGGCTGTGGGGCCGCGCGCCGGACGGCGCATGGCGCGTGCTCGACGCGAACGCGGCGTCGGATGCCGACCTGTGGATCGCGTACACGCTGGTCGAAGCCGGCCGGCTGTGGCACGAGCGCAGCTACGCCGCGCGCGGCGCGCTGCTCGCGAAGCGCGTGCTCGACGACGAAACGGCCAGCGTGCCGGGCCTCGGCCTGACGCTGCTGCCGGGGCCGACCGGCTTCAGGCTGGCCGGTGGCGTGTATCGCGTGAACCCGAGCTATTCGCCGCCGCAGGTGATCCGCGGGCTCGCCGCGCGCCTGCCCGACGATCGCCGCTGGGCCGCGCTCGCGGCCAGCACCGGCCGCGTGCTGCTCGACACCGCGCCGAAGGGCTTTTCGCCGGACTGGGCGCTGTATCGCGCGGGCACCGGCTTCGGGCCCGATCCGCAGACCCATGCCGAAAGCGCGTACAACGCGATCCGCGTGTATCTCTGGGCCGGCATGCTCGATCGTGCCGATCCGCTCGCCGCGCCGCTGCTCGCGCGCTTCGCGCCGTTCGCCGACATGATCGCCGCGCATGGCGCGCCGCCGGAGAAGGTCGACACGACGACCGGCGTCGCCGGGCCGAACGACGGCAACGGCGGATTCTCCGCCGCGGCCGTGCCGTTCCTCGAGGCGCGTGGCCAGCCTGCGCTCGCCGATGCGCAGGCGGCCCGGGTCGATACGCTCGCGCGCCAGTCGGCACCCGGCTACTACACGAGCGTGCTGACGCTGTTCGGTCTCGGCTGGCGCGACGGCCGCTACCGGTTCGGCGCGGACGGGTCGCTCGACGCGCGCTGGGAGGGCCGTTCATGCGCGGCCCGATGAAACGTAGCGCGCCGCGCGTCGCGGGGTTCGCGTGGCTCGCGTCGTCGGTCTGTGCGGCGGCGCCGGCTGCGGCCGCCGTCGCCGTGGCGGCGCCCGCGCTGCCGAAAGCCGTCGCGCCGAAGGCCACATCGGCCGCGGTGCCGGCCACGGCCGATCTGTCCGACGCACGGCGCCAGCTCGCGACCGCCCGCATGTGGGGCGCGAAGCATCGCGACGACCTTGCGCGCGACGCGTTGCGCAAGGGGCTCTTGATCGCGCCGGACGATCCCGAACTGCTCGCCGAACAGCTGCGCGTGCTGCTGCGGCTCGGCGACGCGCAAGGCGCGCAGGCCGCGCTGGCCCGCCTGCAGGCCCGCGCGCCCGCGTCGCCCGACACGCACCGCGCGGCCGACGAATACCGCGTCGCGACGAGCGGACGCGGCGAGATGGCGCAGATCCGGCTGCTCGCGCGCAGCGGTCACGCCGACGAAGCGGCCCGGCGGATCGTCGCGCTGTTTCCGAACGGCGCGCCGTCCGGTGCGCTCGGCGCCGAGTACTACCAGATCGTCGCGAATGCGCCGGGCGGCCGGGAACCGGCGATCGCCGCGTTGCGCCGCGCGATCGCGGCCGATCCGCAGGATACGAGCGCGGCGCTGGCGCTCGCGCGGCTCCTGAATCAGCGCGCCGACACGCGCGCGGACGCGAACCGGATCGCGTGGTCGCTCGCGCAGCGGGCCGACACCGACCATACGGAAGCGATGGCCGTGTGGCGGCGCGTGCTGCAGTCCGCCGGCAGCGACCCCGCGTATCTCGACGCGCTGCATGCGTATCTCGCGCTCGTGCCGGACGACACCGAATTCCGCGATCGCGTCGCCGAACTCGACCGGCAGCGCGACGCGCAGCGCCGGCTCGAACGCGATCCCGATTACATCGCGCAGCAGCGCGGCTTGCAGGCGCTCGCGCGCGGCGACCTGGCCGGCGCCGATCCGTTGCTCGCACGCGCCGCGCGGGCACGCGCCGACGATGCCGACGCGCTCGGCGGACTCGGCCTGCTGCGCCTGCGCGAAGGCCGGCATGACGAAGCGCGTGCGCTGTTCACGCGCGCCGCGGCCGTGTCGACCGACCAGCGCGGCAAGTGGCAGGGCCTTGCGCGCACCGCGCAGTTCTGGGGGCTGCTCGCGCAAGGCCGCGCGGCGGCGTCGGCCGGGCGGCCGCAGGAGGCCGAGCGCGCGGCGCGTGCCGCGCTCGCGATGCAGCCCGACAGCCCGGACGCGACGCTGCAACTCGCCGATGCGCTGCTCGCGCAGCGCGACTGGGCGCGCGCGGAGCCGTTGCTGCGCGGCTTGCTGGCCGCGCGTTCGCCGAACCTGTCGGCCGTGCGCGACACGGCGCTGCTGTACGAAAACACCGGCCGCGCGGGCCGCATCGGCCCGCTGCTCGACGCGCTGCAAGGGCGCGTGACGGGCCGCGACGACCGCCGCACGCTCAATGGCCTGCGCGCCGACCTGCTCGCGAGCCAGGCGCGCGCGCTCGCGGACAAGGGCGAACGCGGGCCAGCCGCGCAACGCTACGAAGCGGCCGTGCGCGCGGCGCCCGATGCGCCGTGGACGCGTTTCGCGCTCGCGCGGCTGTATCGCGACATGGGCCTGCCGCAATTCGGCCGCACGGTGATGGATGAAGGGCTCGCACTGAGCGATACGCCCGAGATGCGCTACGCGAGCGCGCTGTATCGCAATTCGGTCGACGACGTCGCCGGCGCGCAGGCCGTGCTCGCGGGTGTCGACGATGCGCATCGTTCGGACGGCATGCGCGCGCTGGCCCCCAAGCTCGACGCGGAGCGCGCGCTGATCGACGCGCGCGGCGCGCTCGGCCGCGGCGATCGCGCGGCCTTCGAAGCGTCGCTCGCGCATGCACAGGCGAGCGCGCCGGACGATCCCGACATGCTGGCCGCAACCGGCGCGCAGTGGATCGACGCGGGCGAACCCGAGCGCGGGCTCGCGCCGCTGCGCGACTGGATCGCAGCGCACCCGCACGACGCCGACACCGACGTGCGGCTGCGCTACGGCGACCTGCTCGGCAGCGCGGGGCGCGACGACGCGCTCGCTGCGTGGCTCGACACGCTGCGCCGCGAACCGGCGCTGACGCCGGCCCAGACCGCCCGCATCGAGGACCAGTCGCTGCGGCTCGTGCTGCGGCAGACGGACGACGCGATCGCGCGGCAGGATGACGCGCGGGCTCGCACGCTGCTCGATCGCGCGAGCCCGGCCGGCCGCGCGGACCCGCGCTACGCACTCGAACGGGCCGATCTCGAACGCGCGCAAGGGCACTACGACGCGGCGCGCGACGCGCTCGCGCCGGTCGTCGCGCGCACGCCGGACGACGCCGACGCGCAGCTCGCGCTGGCCCGGATCGACGAGGACAGCGGCCATCGCGCGGCGGCACTCGCACGCGTGCAGGCCGTGCTCGCGCGCACGCCGGACGACGCCGTCGATACGCGATTGTCGGTCGTGCGCCGCCTGAACGCGCTGCGCCGCCCGGACGAAGCCGCGCAGGTGGTCGACCCGCTGCAGGCCGCGTATCCGGCGCGTGCCGACGTGACGGTCGCGGCCGGCCGCGTGGCCGAGGCGCAGGGGCGCTACGACGATGCCGCGTCGCTGTACCGGCTGTCGCGGTCGCAGGAGCGCACGAGCGGCGTGAGCCCGGGCCGCGACGGCCGCACGCCGGCACAGGCCGCCTTCGCGGATCTCGAACAGCGGCGCGACCCGGAGATCGAGATCGGCTGGCTGCCCGCGTACAAGTCGGGCGACGAAGGGGTTTCCGCATACCGCGCGCAACAGGTGCCGATCTACATGCAGATGCCGGTGCGCTATGACGGGCACGCGTTCCTGCAGCTCGACACCGTGCATCTGGACGCCGGCACGCTCGATACGAGCGACCCGAACGCGTATTCGCTGAAAACGTTCGGCACCTATGCGGCGCTCAACACGCCGATCGGGCTGCCTGCGCCGTTCGCACCGAATCCGTCGGCCGCGGCATTGATCGCGCATCCGCAGGGCGACCTGCACCAGCCGATGACGGGTGTCGCGCTCGGCGCCGGGTATCGCACGGATGCATGGCGCGTCGATCTCGGCACATCGCCGCTCGGCTTCCCCGTGCATTACCTGGTCGGCGGCGTGCGCTATCGCTTCGACGCGGGGCCGGCGAGCTTCACCGTGAACGCGTCGCGCCGGCCGGAAACGAGCAGCGTGCTGTCGTATGCGGGGATGCGCGATCCGTGGACGGGGGCGGTATGGGGCGGCGTGCGCCGCGATGGCGTGAACCTGCGCGCGGCGGTCGACGTCGGCCGCGTGAACCTGTTCGCCGAACTCGGCGCGGGCGTGCTGTCGGGCCGCAACGTCGAGCGCAACGCGGAAGTCACGTTGCGCTCGGGCTTCACGGTGCCCGTGTACGAACGCGCGACGATGAAGGTCAGCACCGGGCTCGTCGGCAATGCGTGGCACTACGCGCAGAACCTGCGCTACTTCACGTACGGGCAGGGCGGCTACTACAGCCCGCAGCGTTACCTGTCGCTCGGCGTGCCGATCGAATGGGCGGGGCGCCGCGACGCGCTGTCGTGGGACCTGACCGTCACGGCCGGGATCTCGAACAGCTACGAGAAGGACTCGCTGTTCTATCCGACCTTCGCGAACCAGCGCGCCGCACAGGAAGCGGCCGGGCTCGTCTACGCGGGCAGTTCGACGGCCGGCGTGTCGTTCTCGTACGGCGTGAACGGCATCGTCGAGTATCGCGTGAATCCGCACCTGAGCGTCGGCGCGCAACTGCACGTCGACCGGTCGCACGACTATGCGCCGAGTTCGGCGCTCGTCTACCTGCGCTATGCGTTCGACGCGCGCGCGGCGCGCAGCTGGCTCGTCACGCCGACGCCGGTGCGGCTTTATTCGGATTACTAGGGGAAACGCGTGAATACGGAACTCGACGCCACCCGTCCCGCGCTCGGCGCCGCCGGCCTGCTGGGCCGCCTGCGCGCGCTGCTGCGCACGGGTCCGGCCGGCGGCCGCGCCGGCGCGCTGAGCCGGCTCGCGATCGACGGGCTGCCCGATACGTGGACGCAACTGGAAGCGGGCGGCCTGTACGCCGTCTATGCGGCCACGGGCACGCCGGCATGCGATGCGCTCGTCTGGGAAAGCGCGCGCCAGTCGCGCACGCGCGACGTGACGGTCGTGCTGTCGCGCGACGCGGCGCGCGTTGCCGCACAGATGCAGACGCGCGGCTTCGCCGACGGCGCCCAGCCGGCCGGCTGGCCGCGCAACCTGAACGTGCTGGCGATGCCGCCGGCAACGGCTGCGGCTGCGGCCGGCGGCGATGCCGCGCCGCCGCCCGATGCGCCGCACCGCGCGGCGCCCGGTGCGTTCGCGCGGCTCACGGGCGGCCTGCGCGCGATGAAGCGCTACGGCTTTCGTGCGCGTTCGGTGTATTTCATCGAAGGCGCGCAGCGCTGGTTCAGCTGGGACGACCCGGTCGCGCTCGCGGAAGAAGGGCATGCGCTCGTCGACTGGTGCCGCACGCGCCGGATCGCGCTGGTGCTGCTGCTCGATCCTGAAGTCGCCCGCGCCGGTACCGACCTGCGCACCGACGATCCGCCGTTCGTGCGCGATGCCGATCGCGCGCCGCGCGCCGGCTTTCACGGCGTGTGCGCCGGCGTCGCGCAGTTGCAGCGCACGCACGGCGAGCTGCTGTGGGTCGTCGATTTCTGGCGCGCGGGCGACACGCTCGCGGCCGGCGAAGTGCGGCCGCTGCGCTTCTCGCCCGGCGGCCGGCTCGCGGCGATCGTCGACGGCGGCGCGACCGAACCCGCGCGCCGGATGAAGCTCGCGACCGACGAGGATCGCGTCGTCGTCAGCCGCGCGGTGCTCGAGGAAGGCGCCCGCGTGCCCGCCGGCTGGGAAATCGTCGACGACAACGCGGCGGTCGTTGCCGCGTGCACGCATGCGCAGGCCGCGACCGCGGTGCTGGCGTTCCGCTCGCGCGCGCAGCTCGAGGCGCTGTGCGCGGCGGTCCACGCGCTGCGCCGGCAGTGCGGCGGCGCGCTGAAGATCGCCGTCGTCGAGCGTGGCGAGGTGCTGCGCCAGCAGTTCGAGATGCTGGTGCTGAGCGTCGGCGCGAATCGCGTCGTCGCACGCGACCTGCCGGTGTCGCGGATGCAGGCCGCCGTGAACGCGCTGCGCGGCCAGCTCTATGCGCGGCCCGTCGCATCCGACTATCGCGCGGCGCTCGCGGCCGCGCTCGGCGATTCGGTGCTCGGCTACCTGCCGGTCGGCGCGTTCTGCCTGCGGATTCGCGCGGTGCTCGATCGCGGCGCCGTGCTCGCGCTGCCGCACACGCTCGCGAAGATCGCGCTGCTGCCGGGCGTGTCGCACGTCGATGCGCTGCGGCACTGCCGGCCGCGTCGCTCGGGCGACGTGGTGACGGCCGATGCCGGCCACCTGTACGTGTTCCTGTTCGCATGCGAGCCGGCCGATGCCGACGATGCGCTCGCGCGGATCTTCGACGTGCCGGTCGATACGCTGTCCGATCGCGTCGTGTGTCTCGGGCAGGGCAGCATCGATACGGAGCTCGATGGGCTGAAGGCCGAGAACCGGCGTGCGCCGATCGCCGATTACAGCGACCTGTTCGCGACCGCACGGCAGACGGGTGCGGCGCGCGCACCGGCCGGCGGTGCGGTGGATGTCGCGGCGCTTGCCGAGCCGGGCGCCGCAAGCGCACCGGCCACCGTGACCCACGGGCATGCCGATGCGCCACGGCCGCCCGCACACGCCGACGGCGTCGCGCCGGCCGACGCCGCGCCGGCGCCGATTCCCGTCGTTCCCGCCGCGCATGCGCGCGGCGCCATCCGCAGCGCGATGCCGTTGCGCAAGCAGGAGGGCGCATGATCGCCGAACTCGTCATCGGTTTCATCGTCGGCATCGCGATCGCGGTGCCGGTGTGGATCGTCGCGCAGCACCTGGGCATCGGCCGCGGCTTTCAGGCGCCGCGCGGGCTGCACCGGCGCGACGCGGTGCCGTGCGAGCTGGTGCCGGTCGCACTGCGCGGGCGCTTGCTGCCCGAGGCCGCACGCACCGGCGAGGCGCCGCGATGAAGACGATCGCCATCACGTCGACGACGGGCGGCGCGGGCCGCACGACGCTCACCGCCGCGCTCGCGGTGCTGCTCGCACGGCGCGGGCGGCCGGTCGTCGCGGTCGAGTTCGACGCGCAGAACCTGATGGGCGCGACGCTCGGCCTCGATACGCTCGCCGAGCACGGGCTCGCGCACAGCCTGCTCGATGACCAGCGCGATGCCACGCCGTGGCACACGCATACGTGGCGCAGTGCCGACGGCGTGCTGTTCGTCCCGTACGGGCAGGTCGATGCGGCCGGCGCCGCCGCGTGCGACGCACGGCTCGCCGCCGATCCGGCCTGGTTGTCGCGCGCGCTCGACGAGATCGCGCTGCCGGCCGACGGCGCCGTGCTGATCGACACCGCGCGCTATCCGTCGCCGCAGGCCGAGCAGGCGATTCGCCGCGCCGACCTGACGCTCGTCGTCGTGCCGCCCGAACCGGCCGCGTGCGCGACCGTCGCCGCGCGTCTCGACGCGCTGCGCGCCGGCGGCGGCGACCTGCAGATCGTCGTGAACCGGCTGAATCCGGCGCGCGACATGCAGCGCGACGCGCTCGGCATGCTGCGCGCCGTCGTGGGGCCGGCGTCGCTGCTCGAGCAGCGGATCCACGTCGACGCGGCCGTGCCCGAAACGCTCGCGCGCGGCAGCTGGATCTTCGACGACGCGCCGTATTCACAGGCGTCGCATGACCTGAACGGCGTGGCGAACTGGGTCGATGCGTGGCTCGCGGCGGCCGCGGCCGGGCGCGCGGGAGCCGCGCGATGAAGGCCGCGTTCGCGTCGCGTTGCCGGGCCGCGCGCCGCCGCGTGATCGACTGGTGCGCGCGCGGGATCGGGCTGCCGGCGCAACGCACGCTGCTCGACTGGCTCGTGCGGCTGTTCTTCCATGCGCCGCCGCAAGGCCGGCCCGACTTCGTCCGCAACGGGGCGCGCATGGCATTTCTACGGCTCGCGCGGCAGTGGGGCGTGCTGCAGCCGCTGAGCCCGCGCGAATGGCTGTGGCGTTCGATCGTGCGTGCGCCGCGCGCGCCCGACGGCCAGCCCGCGCGCGATCCGCTTGCATGGTTCGACACGTTCGTCGTACCGGTCTACGTCGCGGTGCGCGCGCTCGGCGCCCGCGTCAACGCGCAGCTCGAGCGTCTGCCGTGGGCGCGCTGGGGTGGCTGGCTCGACGCGCGCGCGCACGGCGTCGGCCGGCATCGCTGGCTCGCGCCGCTGCTGCTGATCGTCGGCGCGCTGATGTGGGCCGCGGCCGGGATGTCGCCGCTGATGCCCGGCGCGCAGTTCGCGTTCTTCGCGATCGTCGCGGTGCTGGCGCTCGCGCTGCGACGCCTGCCGGGCCATCTGCCGACCCTCGCGCTCGCGTCGCTCGCGCTGCTCGCGGCGGTGCGCTATGTGTGGTGGCGCACGACCCAGACGCTCGATTTCCGCAGCCCCGTCGAGGCAGTCGCCGGCTATCTGCTGTACGGCGCCGAAGCCTATACGTGGATGATCCTGCTGCTCGGCTTCGTGCAGACCGCGTGGCCGCTCGACCGGCCGATCGTGCCGCTGCCCGAGGATCCCGACAGCTGGCCGAGCGTCGACCTCTACATCCCGACCTACAACGAGCCGCTGTCGGTCGTGAAGCCGACCGTGTTCGCGTCGCAGAGCATCGACTGGCCGACCGACAAGCTGCGCGTCTATCTGCTCGACGACGGCCGGCGCCCCGAGTTCGAGGCGTTCGCGCGCGAGGCCGGCATCGGCTACCTGACGCGCGACGACAACCGCCACGCGAAGGCCGGCAACATCAACCGCGCGCTGCCGAAGACGCACGGCGAATACATCGCGATCTTCGACTGCGATCACGTGCCGACGCGCTCGTTCCTGCAGACCACGATGGGCGTGTTCCTGCGCGACCCGAAATGCGCGCTGGTGCAGACGCCGCATCATTTCTTCTCGCCCGATCCGTTCGAGCGCAACCTCGGCACGTTCCGCGAGATTCCGAACGAGGGCAACCTGTTCTACGGGCTCGTGCAGTCGGGCAACGACCTGTGGAACGCGACGTTCTTCTGCGGATCGTGCGCGGTGCTCAAGCGCAGCGCGCTGGAGGAGGTGGGCGGCGTCGCGGTCGAGACCGTGACCGAGGACGCGCACACCGCGCTCAAGCTGCATCGCCGCGGCTACACGTCGGCGTACCTGCCGACCGTGCAGGCGGCCGGGCTCGCGACCGAAAGCCTGGCCGGCCACGTGAAGCAGCGCACGCGCTGGGCGCGCGGGATGGCGCAGATCTTCCGCATCGACAATCCGTTCCTCGGCCGCGGGCTCGGCTTCATCCAGCGGATCTGCTACGGCAACGCGATGCTGCATTTCTTCTACGGGATCCCGCGGCTCGTGTTCCTGACGATTCCGCTCGCGTACCTGTTCTTTCACCTGTACTTCATCAACGCCTCGTCGCTCGCGCTCGCGAGCTACGTGATTCCGTACCTGGTGCTCGCGAACGTCGCGAACTCGCGGATGCAGGGGCGCTACCGCCATTCGTTCTGGGCCGAGGTCTACGAGTCGGTGCTCGCGTGGTACATCGCGCTGCCGACCACCGTCGCGTTCTTCAGCCCGCGGCACGGCAAGTTCAACGTGACCGACAAGGGCGGCAAGATCGACGAAGGCTACGTCGACTGGTCGACGTCGAAGCCGTACCTCGTGCTGTTCGCGCTGAACGTGCTCGCGATCGTCGCCGGCGTCTGGCGGCTCGTGGCCGAGCAGGGCGACGAGGCGTCGACGATCCTGATCACGCTCGGCTGGACCGTCTACAACCTCGCGATGCTCGGCGCGGCGCTGGCGGTGGCGCGCGAGACCAAGCAGGTGCGTGTCACGCACCGGATCGCGATGCGCGTGCCGGCGACGCTGCTGCTCGTCGACGGCTCGACGGCCGCCTGCTTCACGAGCGACTACTCGACCGGCGGCCTCGGTCTCGAAGCGGTGCCGGGATTGCCGCTCGCGGTCGGCGATACGCTGACGGTGTGCGTGACGCGCGGCGACCGGGCGTTCCCGTTCCCGGTGCGCGTGAGCCGCGTGACGCCGACCCACGTCGGCGTGAGCTTCGACGCGCTGACGCTCGAGCAGGAGCGCCAGCTCGTGCAGTGCACGTTCGGCCGCGCGGACGCGTGGCTCGACTGGCATGCGGGGACGCGCACCGACACGCCGCTGCGCGGGCTCAGGAAAGTGCTGCGCGTCGGCGTGGACGGTTATGTACGGATGTGGAAGGGCGCGGCGCGCGGCGTGCAGTCGATGCTGGCGCCGAAGCTCGATCGGGCGCGCGACTGACGCGGCGCCGCTACGGAGTGGTTTAGATGACGTTCTGGAATCTGTATTTCATCCTGAAGTTCGCGCTGTTCGCGACGGGCCACCTGCAGCCGCTGTGGCTCGCGAACCTCGCATTCGCGCTGGCGCTCGCGGCCAGCGCGCCGGTCCGCCGGCGCGTGTGGCGCGTCGTCCGGCAGATCGCGGCGATCGCGATCGCGGTGCCGCTCCTCGCGCGCGAGCTGCATGCGCCGCCGCTCGCGCGCCTTGCCGAAGCCGCGCACGAGGTCAGCACGTTCCGCCTCGACTACTGGATGGAGCTGCTGCCGCGCTTGTTGCCGCCGGTGCTGGTGCTGACGGTGGTCGGCGTGCTGATCGTCTATTTCATCGTCAATCGCTGGGTGCGCGTCGCGACCTTCGTGCTCGCCGTGCTGATCGTGATGCCGCTGTGGCAGGCGGGCAACGGGCTGATGGCGCGCGTCGTCGCGCCGCTCCCGCGGCAGACCGATGCGGCCGGCGCGCGCTCGAACCAGCCCGAGGACCACAACGCGGCGCTCGCGACGTTCCGCGCGCAGGAGTCGCAGCGCCAGGTCGCGTTCGGCCACCTGAGCAACGACCCGGCCGCGCAGTTCGACGTGATCGTGCTGCACGTCTGCTCGCTGTCGTGGGACGACCTCGATGCGGCGAAGGTGCGCAACCATCCGATGCTGAGCCACTTCGACTACCTGTTCACCCATTTCAGCACGGCCGCGAGCTACAGCGGCCCGGCCGCGATCCGCGTGCTGCGCGCGAGCTGCGGGCAGGAGGCCCATGCGGACCTGTACAAGCCCGCGCCGCAGCAGTGCCACCTGTTCTCGCAACTCGCGTCCGCCGGCTACACCGTGCAGTCGCTGCTGAACCACGACGGCCATTTCGACAATTTCCTGCAGGTCGTTCACGACAACATCGGCGTGCCCGACGCGCCGATGATCTCGAACGCGGCCGCGCCGGTCGCGATGCATGCGTTCGACGGCTCGGCGATCAAGGACGATTACGGCACGCTCGCGAACTGGTACGCGCAGCGCGCGTCGGTGCCGGGCCCGGTCGCGCTGTACTACAACACGATCAGCCTGCACGACGGCAACCGCGTGGTCGGCAGTTCGCTGACCAGCATCGATTCGTATCCGCAGCGCGCGACGAAGCTGATGAACGACTTCGACCGCCTTGCCGACCTGATCGCGCAGTCGGGGCGGCGCGCGGTGATCGTGTTCGTGCCCGAGCACGGCGCCGCGCTGCGCGGCGACAAGAACCAGGTCGCGGGGCTGCGCGAGATCCCGACGCCGCGCATCGTTCACGGGCCGGTCGGCGTGCGGCTCGTCGGCTTCGCCGGCAGTCACGGCGCCGCGACCGTGATCGACCAGCCGACCAGCTTCCTCGCGCTCGCGCAGTTGCTGTCGAACCTCGTGTCGAACAGCCCGTTCAAGCCCGGCGTGACGCTCGCGCAATACGCGGCTGACCTGCCACGCACGCGGATGGTCGGCGAGAACGAGGGCACGGTGACGATGCAGACGGCCGCAGGCTACGCGGTCAAGACTCCGGACGGCGTATGGATCGACGAACAGTAAACATCGGCGAAGGCGACGACGATCGTCTGTCGCAACCGAACGACGTGCTCGGCCTCGCGCGGCACCTGCCCGCGCTCGACCCGGCCCGCTATGTCGACGAGCAGGCGCGGCGCGCGTTCGTCGAATCGCTCGAGCGCTGGCCGGTGCTGGCGAAGCTGATGGGATTGACGCGGTAAACGCACGGCGGCCGGCGTGAATGCCGGCCGCCGTGCGTGGCGGGAACGATCGATGCCGGCTTACTGCGCGCGGCGCTCCGGCTGGCGCGTCCACTCGTTTTCCTCGCCCGGCACCTTGCCGAAGGTCTGCGCGGCCCACGCGTTGCGGGCCGCCTCGATCTTCGCGCGCTCGCTCGACACGAAATTCCATTCGATGAACCGCTCGCCCGGCAGGTGCGCGCCGCCGAGCAGCATCACGCGCGCGCCGTTCGCGCTGGCAAGCGCGACGTGCGCACCGGGTTCGAGCACCGCCATCGTCGCGGCTGCGAGCGGTGTGCCGTCGATCGTGAGGTCGCCGTCGACGAGATACACGCCGCGCTCGTCGTGTTCCGCATCGAGCGCGAGTTGCCCGCCCGCCGCGAATTCCGCATACGCGTAGAGCGTCGGCGAGAACACCGCGACCGGCGACGTGAGGCCGAACGCGGTGCCCGCGATCACGCGCACGTGCGCGCCGTCGCGCGTGAACGACGGCAGCGTGTCGGCCGCGTGATGCACGAACGCGGGCGTGGTGTCCTCGTGCTCGACGGGCAGCGCGACCCAGGTCTGGATCCCGTGCACCGGCTGGTCACGCGGGCGATCCTCGTCGGGCGAACGCTCCGAGTGCACGATGCCGCGCCCGGCCGTCATCCAGTTCACGTCGCCGGGCACGATCTTCTGCCGGAAGCCGAGGCTGTCGTGATGCATCAGCGTGCCGTCGAACAGGTAGGTGACGGTCGCGAGGCCGATGTGCGGATGCGGCAGCACGTCGATGCCGCTGCCCGCCGGCAGCACGGCCGGCCCCATCTCGTCGAAGAAGATGAACGGGCCGACGAGGCGCGCGGCGCGCGCCGGCAGCACGCGGCGCACGACGAGGTTGCCGATGTCGCTCTCGCGCGGCGTGAGCAGGGTCTTGATCGATGCGGACATGGTGAGACTCTCGTGTTGAGGGGCGATGCGTCAGGCGATCGCCGTGTCGATCGTGATCGGGTTCGACAGGATCTTGTGCACCGGGCATGCGTTCGCGATCTGCAGCAGGCGCTCGCGCTGCTCGTCCGACAGGTCGCCGTCGAGCGTGATGCGGCGCATGATCGTGCTGCCCGCGCTGCCCGATTCGTGCGCGAGCTTCACGTGAACTTCGGCGAGCGGCCAGCCCTTGCGCTGCGCGTACATCTTCAGCGTGATCGCGGTGCAGGCGCCGAGGCTCGACAGCAGCAGCGCGACGGGCGTCGGTGCGGTGTCGCCGCCGCCGAGCGACGCCGGTTCGTCGGCGCGCCACTGATGGACGCCGTCGGTGAAATGGACCAGGTAATCGACCGAGCCGATGCTCGCTTCGACGGACAGTTCGCTCATGGCAGTTCCATGTGGGGAAAAGGGGATGGGCCGGCGCCCGGCCACGCGTCGCCGGACGTCAGGGTTCGAGCAGCCGCTGCAGCCGCAGCTCCTCGAAATCCAGCTCGGATTCTATGCGGTGCAGCACGGCGTCGTCGACCCGGCCGTCGCGATGCAGGTCGAGCAGCGCGTCGCGCGACACGCCGACCAGTTCGAGTTCGACGCGCAGCATCCGCGCGCGCATGCCCGCGGGCTCCGCGCCGTCGCGGTGGGCGCGATCGTTGAGCGCGACGCGGCCCCGGTATTCGGTCAGCAGCCGGTCGAGCGACGCGCGTTCGAGGCTCGAGCCGCGCTGCTCGCGCGCATCGAGCTCGGCGAGCGCCGCACCGAACGTATGCGCGCGCACCGCGTGCTCGGACATCGTGTGCCGGGCGGCCGGACGCAGCTTCAGCACGCGGATCAGCGGCGCGAGCGTGCCGCCTTGCACGACCAGCGTCGCGATGATCAGCAGGAAGGTGCTGAACAGGATCAGGTCGCGTCCCGGAAACGCGCTCGGCAGCGCGATCGCGGCCGCGAGGCTCACCACGCCGCGCATGCCGGACCAGCCGAGCACGACGGCCTCGCGCCACGACCACGGGGCCCGGCCCGCGCGCGGCGCGCGCAGGCGGCCCGGCAGCCACATCGCGACGAACACCCATGCGACGCGTGCGGCGATCGCGGCGGCGGTGGCCGGCAGCGCGACCCGCAGGCCGGCCATCAGCACCGCGCCTTCGTGGTTCACGCCCACGAGAATCGCGTGCAGCGCGAGGCCGATCAGGATGAACACGAGCGCGTCGAGCACGAACACGATCGCTTCCCAGGTCGCCTTTGCCTTGATCCGCATGTCGGCGCCGAACACGCGATGCTGGCGCACCCCGAGCACGAGGCCGCAGGTCACGACCGCCAGCACGCCGGAGCCGTGCACCGCTTCCGCGATCCCGTAGCTGCCCCATGCCATCGCGAAGGTCACGACGATCCCGAGCATCGGCTCGCGCAGGCGCTGCAGCACCCAGCACATCGCATGACCGCACGCGAGGCCGACCGCGATGCCGATCAGCGTGAGCGAGAAGAACAGGCCGGTGGCGCTCGCGGTCGTGATCGTGACGGCCAGCGCGGCCGAGACAGCCATCTGGTACAGCAACAGGCCGGACGCATCGTTGACGAGACTTTCGCCCTCGAGCACCGCGACGAGCCGCGCGGGCAGCGGATGGCGCTGCAGGATCGCCTTCGCGGCGACCGCGTCGGGCGGCGACACGATCGCGCCGAGCGTGAAGCACGCGGCCCACGGCAGCGCCGGATTCGCCGCATGCACGGCAAGCGCGACCGCGACGGTCGTGAACGCGACCGCGCCGAGCGCGAGCGATGCGATCGACCCGAGCTCCTGGCGGAATTCCTTCCACGCGGTATAGAAGCCGCTCGACATCAGGAGCGGCGGCAGCACGGCCGCGAGCAGCAGTGCCGGGTCCATGTCGGGCACGCGCCGCCCCGCGACGGCCACCAGGCAGCCGCCGAGCAGCAGCACGACGGCGGGCGGAATCGAGACCCGCTCCGCGAGCCACGTGAGCGCGCCCGCGCCGCAGATCAACAACAGCAGGTAATGAAACAGCTCGACATTGCTCATGCGCGGCGCAGGCGGGGCGTCCGCATCACGATGGCTTGCGGTCGTTCGTGCTGCCGCCCGGCAGCGCGCCGAACATGTGCTGGCTGCACTTCGCGTCGCGCCATGCGGTGTTCAGCCGATGGCCGGAGAGCATGCGCCGTGCGACCGGCAGGATCTGTTCGCCGGCGAGCATGCCGAGCAGGCCGGTGAGTGCGATGATCGGCGGCGCGGGCGAATTCACGCCGATCGTGCCGTAGATGGCGCCGGCGAGGGCGCCGGCGAGCAGCGACAGGACATAGGCTTTCATGATGGGCGTCTCGTGATGTCGTGATCGTACGATGAGGGGCGACGCGTGCAGCGTCGAGGCCCTGGAAGCGTATCGGGTTTACACGAGGAAAAAAAGAGCGGAATGCCCTTGGACGACCCCCTATTCTGGAATCCGAGTGATTCCATTTTTTGGATGTTCGTGCCGGAGGATTGCGGTTTTAATGAATCGAGACGGACGAAGCCGATCCGGCGTAGTACCCAATCGAATCCTCCCGCTATCGCGGCGAGGCAAGACTCCCTTTCCGTTCAAAGGATGATCACGCCATGCGCAACCCGAAGCTTGAAGTACTTACTCCGCAGAACAGCCAGCTGATCTTCATCGACCAGCAGCCGCAGATGGCGTTCGGCGTGCAGTCGATCGATCGCCAGACGCTGAAGAACAACGTCGTCGGCCTCGCGAAGGCTGCGAAGGCGTTCAACATCCCGACCACGATCACGACCGTCGAGACCGAGGCTTTCTCCGGTCACACCTATCCCGAACTGCTCGACGTGTTCCCGAACGCGAAGACGCTCGAACGCACGTCGATGAACTCGTGGGACGACCAGAAGGTGCGCGACGCACTGGCCGCGAACGGCCGCAAGAAGGTGATCGTGTCGGGCCTCTGGACCGAAGTCTGCAACACGACGTTCGCGCTGTGCGCGATGCTCGAAGGCGATTACGAGATCTACATGGTGGCCGACGCATCGGGCGGCACGTCGCAGGCCGCGCACGACTTCGCGATGCAGCGGATGGTGCAGGCCGGTGCAGTGCCGGTGACCTGGCAGCAGGTCATTCTCGAGTGGCAGCGTGACTGGGCGCGCCGCGACACGTACGACGCCGTGATGGCGGTCGTGCGCGAGCACTCGGGTGCGTACGGGATGGGTGTCGACTACGCATACACCATGGTTCACAAGGCTGCGCAGCGCACCGCAACGCCGCACGAGTCGATCCCGGCCGTTCCGGCGAAGTAACGGGCGACCGGCGCGGGCGACCGGCTGCGGGCGACCGGCTGCGGGCGACCGGGCGCGAGCGACGCAAGCGGCGGCCAGCGGGGAACCGCCGGCCGCCGCGCGCTCTCAGGCCACGTGCAGCGCCCACGGCGCGTGCGAGAAGTGTTCGGCGAGGAAATCGAGCAGCACCGTCACGCGCGCCGCGCGCAGCATGCCGGGCGGCGTGACGAGGTTGACGTGGACGTCGGCGATCCTCCAGTCGAACATCACCTCCTCGAGCACGCCGCGCTGCAGTTCGTCCCACACCAGGAACTCGGGCTGAAGCGCGAGGCCGTGGCCCTCGACGAGCGCCGGGACGATCACGTCGGCGTTGTTGGTGCGGATGCGTCCGTGCACGTTCACGCCGAACTCGTCGCCCGATGCCGGGTGGCGAAAGCGCCAGTACTCGGGCGTCGGCAGGTTCGTGTAGGTGAGGCACACGTGCTGTTCGATATCGCGCGGATGCGTGGGCCGGCCATGCCGGTCGAGGTAGGCGGGCGCGGCGACGAGCGGCCGTCGCACGGCGCACAGCCGGCGCGAGCGCAGCGACGAATCGCTGAGCTCGGCGATCCGGATCGCGACGTCGAAGCCGCCGGACACGATGTCGACGATGTGGTCGGTGAGCACGAGGTCGATGTCGACGTGCGGATAGCGTTCGAGGAACGCGGGCAGCAGCGGCGACAGGTGGCGCAGCCCGAACGACATCGGCGCGTTCACGCGCACGAGGCCGTGCGGTTCCAGCGCTTGCGCGGAGGCCTCGCTCTCGATCAGTTCCGCATCGGCGAGCAGGCGGATCGCGCGGTCGCGCAGCAGTTCGCCGGTCGGCGTGAGCGACAGCTTGCGCGACGTGCGGTACAGCAGCATCGCGCCGAGGCGCTTTTCGAGGCGCGCGATTGCCTTCGATACGGTCGGTTGCGACACGCCGAGCAGTTCCGCGGCTTTGGCGAACGAACCCGTCTCCGCGACGCGCGCGAAGACGGCCCAGGCTTCGAGATCAGGAAGGTGTTGCATGGTCGGACAGAGTGGCAGGAGAGCGAAGTGGATGCGGCGGCGCAGCATGCGACCGGCGCGAAGCGGCTCATTCTAATCCGGCCGGGAGAAAAAATCGTTATGGAATCTTATCTATTGTCGCTATCGGCCGGCGTGCTGATCGGCGTCGTGTACAGCGTGATCAAGGTGCGCTCGCCGGCGCCGCCGCTCATCGCGTTGATCGGCCTCGCCGGCATGCTGATCGGCTCGCAGGCCATCGGCTCCATCCGGCACTGGCTCGGCTTCTGACTGCATCGAGGACATATTAATGAGCGCAACCGATAATCAACCGGATCTGATCCTGCACAACGGGCGCATCACGACGCTCGATCGTGCGAACCCCGTCGCGACCGCGGTCGCGATCAAGGACGGCCGCTTCGTTGCGGTCGGCAGCGACGCGGAAGTCATGCCGCTGGCGGGCCGTGCGACCAAGGTGGTCGACCTCGACTGCCGCACGGTGCTGCCGGGCCTGACGGACAACCACACGCACGTGATTCGCGGTGGCCTGAACTACAACCTCGAGCTGCGCTGGGACGGCGTGCGCTCGCTCGCCGTCGCGATGGAGATGCTCAAGCAGCAGGTCGCGATCACGCCGGCGCCGCAGTGGGTGCGCGTGGTCGGCGGCTTTACCGAGCACCAGTTCGCGGAGAAGCGCCTGCCGACGATCGACGAGCTCAATGCGGTCGCGCCCGATACGCCGGTGTTCATCCTGCACCTGTACGATCGCGCGCTGCTGAACGCGGCCGCGCTGCGCGTCGTCGGCTATACGAAGGACACGCCGGAGCCGCCGGGCGGCACGATCCTGCGCGACGCCGCGGGCAATCCGACCGGCCTGCTGCTCGCGAATCCGAACGCGACGATCCTTTACGCGACGCTCGCGAAGGGGCCGAAGCTGCCGTTCGACTATCAGTACAACTCGACGCGTCATTTCATGCGCGAGCTGAACCGGCTCGGCGTGACCGGCGTGATCGACGCGGGCGGCGGCTCGCAGAATTATCCCGACGATTACGAAGTGATCCGCAAGCTGCACGACGCGGGCGAGATGACGATCCGGATCGCATACAACCTGTTCACGCAGAAGCCGAACGCGGAGAAGGAAGACTTCGTC
This sequence comes from Burkholderia sp. 22313, assembly GCF_052045245.1. Lineage (NCBI taxonomy): Bacteria > Pseudomonadati > Pseudomonadota > Betaproteobacteria > Burkholderiales > Burkholderiaceae > Burkholderia > Burkholderia sp. 22313. Next base: position 80,982 of record NZ_JBQEON010000029.1, on the reverse strand, counting down.
AACTGGACGAAGAGTAGCAAGTACCACGACGGTACCGATTATTTCCGTCACAACGGCGCCGGCGAGATGCTGGTGTTCTCGGCGGCCGACTTCGAGGACTTTCGCGTCGCGCGTCCGGACTTGCCCGCGCAGATGGAAGACGATCTCGAAGGCGTCGTGCGCGTGCTCGCGCAGAACCGCTGGCCGTGGCGCATGCACGCGACCTACGACGAAACCATCAGCCGCGCGCTCGACGTGTTCGAGAAGGTGAACAAGGACATCCCGCTTGAAGGGCTGAACTGGTTCTTCGATCACGCGGAAACCATCTCGGAGCAGTCGATGGACCGGATCGCCGCGCTCGGCGGCGGCGTTGCGGTGCAGCACCGGATGGCGTACCAGGGCGAGTATTTCGTCGAGCGCTACGGCGCGCAGGCGGCCGAAGCGACGCCGCCGGTCGCGAAGATGCTCGGCAAGGGGCTCAAGGTCTCGGCCGGCACCGACGCGACGCGCGTCGCGTCGTACAACCCGTGGGTGTCGCTCGCATGGCTGGTGACCGGCAAGACGGTTGGCGGGATGCGCCTGTATCCGCAGCGCAATCTGCTCGATCGCGAAACCGCGCTGCGGATGTGGACCGAGTACGTGACGTGGTTCTCGAACGAGGAAGGCAAGAAAGGCCGGATCGCGGTCGGGCAGCTCGCCGACCTGATGGTTCCGGATCGCGATTTCTTCACCTGCGCGGAGGACGATATCGTCGACACGACGGCATTGCTGACGGTGGTCGGCGGGCGCATCGTGTGGGGCGCCGGGCCGTTCACGTCGCTCGACGCGCCGATCCCGCCCGCGATGCCGGACTGGTCGCCGGTGCGTGCGTACGGCGGCTATGGCGGCTGGGGCGCGACGCAGCGCGAGGGCGCGCCGCTGCAGCGTGCGGCAGCGGCCGCTGCCGCGTGCGGGTGTTCGACCGCATGCGGCATGCACGGCCATGCGCATGCGAGTGCATGGGGCCGCGCGTTGCCGACCTCGGACGCGAAGGGCTTCTGGGGCGCGTTCGGCTGTTCGTGCTGGGCGGTCTGACATGATGGCGCGCACCGTCTACGGCAATCCGGCGTGGGTCCGCGCGCTGCTGTCGCAGCCGTGGGTCCTGCCGCTCGTGCGTCTCGCGCTGGTGTCCGCCTATCTGCTCGGCGGCGTCGCGAAGGCGCTCGACTTCGACGGCGCGGTCGCCGAGCAGGCACATTTCGGCCTGCATCCGGCCGCGCTGTGGGCGGCACTGGCGATCGCGGTCGAGATCGCCGGCTCGCTGTGCGTGGTGTTTCGCCGCTTCACGTGGCTCGGCGCCGGCAGTCTCGGTATGCTGACGCTGGTCGCGATGGTCGTGGCGAACGATTTCTGGAACCGTTCGGGCACCGAACATTTCATGGCGCTCAACAGCTTTTTCGAGCATCTTGGGCTGATCGCGGCCCTCGTGCTCGCGACCGTGCTCGACGATGCACGGCAACCGGCCGATGATGGCCGCTCCATTCGATGACAATGCAACAACCAGGAAATCCCGTGATGAAATCCATTCGTTCCGTGCTGCTCGCCGCGATGTTCGCGGGCGGTCTCGCCGCCGCGCCGGTGGCGTTCGCGAAACCGCCGGTGCCGGCGGCGGTGACGCCGACGGTGGCCGTTGGTCCGCAGTACGACACGACGCACGTGTGCGTGGCACCCGACGACTTCGACCGCTTCACCGACAGTGTCGTCGCGACCTTCGGCGGCACCAAGTCGAAGCAGGGCGTGTTCCAGGTCACGCCGACGCCGAGCCAGACGATGTCGCAGCTCGTGCTGACGCCGGTCGGGACGATCTCGGTGTTCGGCTTCAAGACGCCGATCCCGTATCCGTTCTGTTCGGAGCGTACCGGCTATCTCGTGACCGACATGGACGTCGCCGTGAAGTCGGCGCGCGAGCACGGGGCCGACGTGATCGTCGACACGTTCCCCGATCCGATCGGCCGCGACGCGATCGTCGCGTGGACGGGCGGCGTGAAGATGCAGCTCTACTGGCATAACCAGGCGCCGCACTACGACACGTTGCAGACCATCCCCGAGAATCGCGTCTACGTGTCGTCGCAAAGCGTCCGCAAGTTCGTGCACGATTTCGTCAAGTTCTCGAAGGGCAAGGTGGTGTCCGACAACCTGAAGGCGCCGGGCGTCGAAATCGGCCGGCCGAACGACACGTACCGCCGGATCAGGATCGAATCGGGTTTCGGCAAGATGACCGTGCTCGTGACGGATGGCCATCTGCCGTACCCGTTCGGGCGCGAGCTGACGGGCTACGAAGTGCCTGACCTCGCCGCGACGCTGAAGAAGGCCGAAGCCGCGGGCGTGACCGTGCTCGTGCCGCCGTTCGCATCGGACGGCCGCGAGGCGGCGCTCGTGCAGTTCCCGGGCGGCTACGTCGCCGAGATCCACGCGAGCACCGCGCAATGAAGCACGAGGACACCATCCTTGCCGCGGTGGCCGGCTTCGTCGACACGCTGAGCTTCGTCTCGCTGTTCGGATTGTTCACCGCGCACGTGACGGGCAACTTCGTGCTGATCGGCGCGGGCATCGCGGGCTTTGGCGAGGGCGTGGTGCTGAAGCTCAGCGTGTTTCCCGCGTTCGTGTGCGGCGTGGTCGCGAGCAGCCTGATCGCGCGGTCGATGTCCGCGCGGCCCGCCTGGCAGGGCACGCGTGCGCTGCACGCGGTGCAGGCCGTGCTGCTGATCGGCTTTTGCGCGGCCGGCGTGTGGGCCACGCCCGTCACGCAGCCCGACAGCCTGCCGGCGCTCGTGGCCGGCCTCGTCGGCGCGTTCGCGATGGGCGTGCAGAACGCGCATCCGCGCGTGATCCCGCGCGCCGGCGGCGTGCCGAATACGGTGATGACCGGCAACGTGACCCAGGCGGTGCTGGACGCCGTCGACCTGCTGTCGGCCGGCACGGCCGACAGCGTTCGCGCGACCGCACGGACGCGCTTCGGCAAGATGCTGCCGGCGATCATCGCGTTCGCGCTTGGCGCGGCGTGCGGTGCGCTCGGGTTCCGCTACGTCGGGTTCCTCGCGCTGCTCGCGCCGGTTGGCGCGCTCGCGACGCTGGCCCTGTGTGCGGCGCAAACGGCCGGTACAACCACACAGGAGCGCGCATGACCGAGCGGGGACGGAGGAGACACCACAGCCACCCATTCGAGCGGGCCGCGCGCGTGACGATCGCCGCGGGGCTGCTGTTCGCGGGTGCCGACGCGGCGTTTGCGGAAACGGTACCGGCTTCGGCTGCGTCGCCGGCTTCGGCCGCATCGTCGACATCGACAACGACATCGACGCCGACACCCGCGGCCACCACCGCATCGACGTGCACCGCCAAGCGGCCGGCGGTGCTGTTCAACCGCTGGCAGGAAGACTGGTCGGTGCTCGCGAACCCGTGCGTGCCGCGCGCGCCGCTCGACGGGCTGAAATACATTCCGCTCGGCAACGATCCGGCCTCCTATTTGTCGCTCGGCGTGAACCTGCGCGAGCGGCTGGAGACCAACGACGCGCCGCTGTTCGGGATCGGCTCCGGGAAATCGGATACCTACGTGATCCAGCGCATCGAAGTGCATGCCGATGCGCATCTCGGCCAGCACTGGCAGTTCTTCGCGCAACTGGAGGACGCCCGCGCGTTCGGCAAGAACGCGGTGTCGCCGGTCGACAGGAATCCGCTCGATCTCGAGCAGGCGTTCGCGACCTACACTGGCGCGCTCGGCGGCGGCACGTTCAAGTTCCGCGTCGGCCGGCAGGAGATGGCGTTCGACTTGCAGCGCTTCATCGCCGCGCGCGACGGCCCGAACGTGCGGCAGGCGTTCGATGCGGTCTGGGCCGATTACGAATACCAGAAGTGGCGCTTCATCGGCTATGCGACCCAGCCGGTGCAGAACCGCAACGCGTCCGATTTCGACGACGTGTCGAATCGCGATCTCACGTTCAGCGGCGTGCGCTTCGAGCGGCAGTCGGTCGGGCCGGGCGACCTGTCCGGCTACTGGTCGCGCTACAACCGCAGCAACGCACGCTATCTCGGTGCGAGCGGCCGCGAGCGGCGCGACGTGTGGGATGTGCGCTACTCGGGCACGCAGGGCCGCTTCGACTGGGATCTCGAGACGATGCTGCAGACGGGGACGGTGGGCAACGACACGATCCGCGCGTGGGCCGTCGGCTCGATCGTGGGCTACAAGCTCGATGCGCCGTGGTCGCCGCACATCGGGTTGCAGGTCGATGCGGCATCGGGTGACCGGAACCCGGGCGACGGCCGCGTCGGCACCTTCAACCCGCTGTTTCCGAACGGCTATTACTTCACGCTGGCAGGCTATACGAGTTACGCGAACCTGATTCACGTGAAGCCGTCCGTGACGCTGAAGCCGTCGACGAACCTGACGCTGCTCGGCGCGCTGGGCTTCCAGTGGCGCGAGACGACCCGCGACGCCGTCTATCAGCAGCCGAACATACCGGTTCCGGGCACGGCGGGCAAAGGCAGCCTGTGGACGGGCATGTACGTGCAGCTGCGCGCCGACTGGACGATCGCCGCGAACCTGATCGGCTCGGTCGAGGCCGTGCACTTCCAGGTCGGCGACTCGATCCGGCAGGCGGGCGGCCGCAACGCGGACTACGTCGGCGTCGAGATGAAGTACGGCTGGTGATGGCGCCGCGCGGCAACGCGCGCGCGGCATGAAAAAGGGCGGCTCCGCGGAGCCGCCCTTCGTTCGTCAGGGCTGGCGGCGTGGCCGGCCCGTTCGCGGTGATCGCGATGCCGTTACAGGTTCGGCGACAGCGCGAGCGCGTTCGTCAGGTCGCCCATCGGCTGCGCGCCGTTCGCCTTCAGCGCGTCGTCGCGTTGCTGCAGGCCCGCGAGGCGCGGCAGCGAGAAGCGGCGCGTGATGAAGCGCAGGATCGACGCGGTGTCGTACTGCGTGTGGTCGACGAAACCCTTCTTCGCGAACGGCGACACGATCAGCGCCGGAATCCGCGTGCCCGGGCCCCAGCGATCGCCCTTCGGCGGCGACACGTGATCCCAGAAGCCGCCGTTTTCGTCGTACGTGACGACCACGACCATGTTCTTCCACTGCGGGCTGGCCTGCAGGTGCGCGAGCACGTTCGCGATGTGCTGGTCGCCGCTCGCGACGTCCGTGTAGCCGGGGTGTTCGTTCAGGTTGCCCTGCGGCTTGTAGAACGCGACTTGCGGCAGCGTGCCGGCATCGATCGCCTTGATGAACTCGCTGCCGTCGGTGCCGCCGTCGAGCAGGTGCTGCGCGCGGCTCGTGCTGCCCGGTGCCTGGTTCGCGTAGTAGTTGAACGGCTGGTGGTGCGGCTGGAAGTTCGGCGCCGTCATGTTCGGGCCGTAGATCACGTTCGCGGTGCCGCTCTGCGCGGCCTGCAGCGCCTGGTTCCAGGCGCCGCCGTACCACGCCCACGACACGCCGGCCTGGGTCATCAGGTCGCCGATGTTCTGCTGCGTCTGGGCCGGCAGCGTCGTCGCGGCCGACGGATCCGCGAGGTTCGGGTCGCCGCCCGCCGCGGCCTTGTTGCCGCTCGGCTGGTACGGCGGCTGCATCGTGTTGATCGCGAAGAAGTCCGGCGTCAGGTTGCCCGAGTTCACGAACTTCGGCGCGCCGTCGAGCGCGGAGGCCGGCGAGTTGCCCGCGAGCTGCAGCGACTTGCCGTCGGCCGCGACCGCCGAGATCGAACCGGCCGCCGGGCTCTTGTCCGCATTCGCGTAGAACGGTGCGCACGCGCAGATCAGGTACTGGTGGTTCAGGAACGAGCCGCCGAACGCGCCCATGAAGAAGTTGTCGGCGAGCGTGAACTGCTGCGCGATCTTCCACAGCGGCAGCTTCGTCGCGTCGGGCGTGTAGTGGCCCATCACGAGGCCGCCGGAGTCGGCCCACGCGGCGAACATGTCGTTCTTGCCGCCGTTGATCTGCATCTGGTTCTCGTAGAAGCGGTGATACAGGTCGCGCGTCGTCACGCTCATCGACGTGTTGAAACCGTTCGGGTCGTCGATCGCGAACGGCGCGTTCGGCAGGTCGGCCGTCATCGCTTCGGTGACGGCCGGCGTCACGCCCTTCGCGGTCAGGCCGCCCCAGGCCTTCGGCAGCGTCGCGAGCGGCTGGCCGTTGCGGTCCTTCTGCTGCGCGCTCGCTGCCGTCACGTTCTGCAGGCCGTTCGCGCCCGGGAAGTTGCCGTACAGGTTGTCGAAGCTGCGGTTTTCCGCGTAGATCACGACGACGTTCTTCACCGTCGACAGGCCTTGCTGCTGCACGTCGTCGCCGCCGCAGGCGGTGAGGGCGGCCGCCGCGGCAACGGCGATCGGTGTAAAGCGAATCCAGGCGTGGGTCTTCATGCGTTCTACTCTCATCTCTCTCTTGTCGCGTGGGGGACCGGAGCATCCGTCTGCGGCCGGTTCTCGAAGGTGACCGTCGCGTGTCCGGGTGTCAGCATTTTGAGGGCGCGATTTGACAGCAAGGTGTAGGCGTCCTTTCGATTGGCTGTCGGCTTGGCGTCATGGAATGGTCATGCGGCTGACATAAACTCCGGCCGCTCATGAACCTACTTTCCGACGAATCGATGAAGCCTCGCCAACCGGCAGCCGGCGCGTTCGCGCGCTCGTGGCTGCATCTGACCGGCGCGCTCGCGCTGGCCGCAGCGCTTGCAACCCTTGCCGGCTGTGACGGACAGCCCGGTGCCGGCACGCCGGCCGCGCAGGCCGCGGGCACGTCGTCTGCGTCGGGCGCCATGCAACCAGTTGTGTCCGCAACGAATGCCGCGAGCGGCCCGGTGGTCGCCGCGAACCAGCCGCAGACCCGTGCGCAAGTTTACGAAGGCGTGCGCCGGATGACGGCGCTCGGCAAGCAACTTTTCTTCGACCCTACGCTGTCAGGTTCCGGCAAGCTGGCGTGCGCGTCGTGCCACAGCCCCGAGCACGCGTTCGGCCCGCCGAATGCGCTGGCCGTGCAGTTCGGCGGCGACGACATGAAGCGCCCGGGTTTCCGCGCGGTGCCGTCGCTCAAGTATCTGCAGGGCGTGCCGCCATTCACCGAGCATTTCCACGATTCCGACGACGAAGGCGATGAAAGCGTGGACGCGGGCCCGACCGGCGGCCTCACGTGGGACGGCCGTGTCGACACGGGCGCCGAGCAGGCGCGCATTCCGCTCACGTCGCCGTTCGAGATGAACAGCTCGCCGGCGAAGGTCGCACAGGCGGTGAAGGCCGCGCCGTATGCGAACGAATTCCGCGCGGTGTTCGGCGTGCAGGTGCTCGACGACGACGCGGCCGCGTTCAAGGCCGTGTTGCGCGCGCTCGAGACGTTCGAGCAGAGCCCGGCGCTGTTCTCGCCGTATTCGAGCAAGTACGACGCGTACCTCGCCGGCAAGACCCCGCTCACGCCGGCCGAATTGCACGGGCTGCAGCTGTTCAACGACGAGAAGAAGGGCAATTGCGCGAGTTGCCACATCAGCCAGCGCGCGCGCGACGGCACGCCGCCGCAGTTCAGCGATTTCGGCCTGATCGCGATCGCGGTGCCGCGCAACCGCGCGCTGCCGGTCAATCGCGATCCGCGCTTTTACGATCTCGGCGCGTGCGGCCCCGAGCGCACCGACCTGAAGGGCCGCGATGCGTTCTGCGGGCTGTTCCGCACGCCGTCGCTGCGCAACGTCGCGCTGCGCAAGACGTTCTTCCACAATGGCGTGTATCACTCGCTCGAGGACGTGATGCGCTTCTACGTCGAGCGCGACATCCATCCGGAGAAGTTCTATCCGGTCGTGCACGGCAAGGTGCAGGCCTACGACGATTTGCCGAAGCGCTACTGGCCGAACATCAACCGCGAGCCGCCGTTCGACCGCAAGCGCGGCGATGCCCCCGCGCTGAACGCGGCCGAGATCAAGGACGTGATCGCGTTCCTGAACACGCTGACCGACGGATATCAACCGGCGAGCGCGTCGGCGGCCCGCTAGCAGGCGTGGCCTGCGGCACGCATGCTATGCTCGCTCGCTGACGGGCGTGGCGCGTGCCGGATGGCCGGCCTCCGGTTCGCCGGCTCCGCCGCCACGCCGTTCGATCGAACATCCAAGGAGAACAACACATGTCGATGCGTGCATCCCTTTCCCTCGTCACGCGCGTGCTGGCCGGTGCCGCGTGCGCAGCCGCGATGCTGCCCGCCCATGCCCAGAGCAACCTGGGCTTCCTGAACGACACGCCGCTGAGCTACTTCAGCAAGACCGACCGCGCGTCGCTGACCAAGGCCGTCGCGCAAGTGCGCGACGAAGGCAAGGACGGCGAGACCACGACGTGGCAGAGCAGCGGCCGCGGTACGCAGATCGATGCGAAGCTCACGCCGTCGACGTCCGAGAGCGACGGCAAGACCTGCCGCGAGATCGCCACCGAGATCGCCGCGAAGGGCCAGACGCTGACGCTCAAGCCGGTCTTCTGCAAGACCGCCGCGGGCAAATGGCAGCTGCAGAAGCGCTGAGCGCGCGTGCAATGAAGCGCAGCGGGGTGCCGCGCACGGTATCGTGCGGCGTCGTGATTCTCGACGGCGCCGGCCGCGTGTTCCTCGCGCACGCGACCGACACCACGCACTGGGACATCCCGAAGGGGCAGGGCGAGCCCGGCGAGACGCCGGCCGACGCGGCGCTGCGGGAGTTGCGCGAGGAAACCGGCATCGCGTTCGCACCCGCGCGGCTCGTCGATCTCGGCCGCTTCGCGTACCGTCACGACAAGGACCTGCACCTGTTCGCGGTGCGGGTCGCGGACGACGAGATCGATCCCGCGCACTGCACGTGCACGTCGCTGTTCCCGAGCCGTCGCGACGGCTCGCTGATTCCCGAAATGGACGCGTACCGCTGGACCGCGCCCGGCGACGTCGACGCGTATGCGAGCCGCAGTCTCGCGCGGCTGTTTCGCACGACGCTGTCGCTCGCGGATCTGCATCGGCGGTTGACGGGTGAGTGAGCGCGGTCGGCCTGCGCGGCCCGCCTCGATTCCGCCCGTGCAATAAAAAACCGACCCGCCGGGTCGGTTTTTTTTCATCGCGCGGCGGCAGCCTCGCGGCGGCCGCGTCGCACGCGGAGCAGGCCGTCAGGCCGGCTTGCCCCAGCTGTCGCGCAGCCCGACGATCCGGTTGAACACCGGCTTGCCCGGCTTCGAATCGACACGGTCTGCGACGAAGTAGCCGTGACGCTCGAACTGCAGGCGCGTTTCCGGCGCGACGTCGCCGGCGCCCGGTTCGACATAGGCCTGCGTGATCTTCTTCGAGTCCGGGTTCAGCGCCTCGAGGAAGTTCGCGCCGCCCGCGTCCGGGTGCGGCTCCTTGAACAGCCGGTCGTAGATCCGCACTTCGGCCGCCTGCGCATGCTTCGCGCTGACCCAGTGGATGTTGCCCTTGACCTTGTAGGTGTTCGCGCCTTCGGTGCCCGACTTGCTGTCCGGGAAGTAATTGCAGTGCACGGCCGTCACGTTGCCGTCGGCATCCTTGTCGAAGCCCGTGCATTCGATCACGTAGCCGTAGCGCAGGCGCACCTTGTTGCCCGGGAACAGGCGGAAATAACCCTTCGGCGGGTTCTCGACGAAGTCCTCGCGCTCGATCCACAACTCGCGCGAGATCGGGAACGTGCGCACGCCGCGCTCCGGATGATGCGGATGCACGGGGGCCGTGCATGCTTCCTCGAGGTCTTCCGGATAGTTGTCGATCACGAGCTTCAGCGGATCGAGCACGGCGACCGAGCGCGGCGCCTTGTCGTCGAGGTCGTCGCGCAGCGCGCCTTCGAACACGCTCATGTCGATCCACGAATCGACCTTGGTCACGCCGATGCGCTCGCAGAACAGGTGAATGCTCTCCGGCGTGAAGCCGCGGCGGCGGATGCCGACGATCGTCGGCATCCGCGGATCGTCCCAGCCCTCGACGTGGCCTTCGGTCACGAGCTGCAGCAGCTTGCGCTTGCTGGTGATCGCGTACGTGAGGTTCAGGCGCGAGAATTCGATCTGTTGCGGCAGCGGGCGCGTGAACATGCCGGCTTCCGCGAGTTCGTTCAGCACCCAGTCGTACAGCGGGCGGTGATCCTCGAACTCGAGCGTGCACAGCGAGTGCGTGATGCCTTCAAGCGCATCCGAGATGCAGTGCGTGTAGTCGTACATCGGATACACGCACCAGGTGTCGCCGGTGCGGTAGTGATGCGCATAGCGGATCCGGTAGATCACCGGGTCGCGCATGTTCATGTTCGGCGACGCCATGTCGATCTTCGCGCGCAGCACGTGCTCGCCTTCCTTGAACTCGCCGGCCTTCATCCGGCGGAACAGGTCGAGGTTTTCCTCGGGCGAACGCGCGCGGAACGGCGACGCCTTGCCGCCTTCGGTCAGCGAGCCGCGGTTCGCGCGCATTTCATCGGCGCTCTGGCTGTCGACGTAGGCCTTGCCGCGCTGGATCAGCAGCTCGGCGAATTCGTACAGCTTGTCGTAGTAGTCGCTCGCGAAATACTGGTGATCGACCGCGTCCTTGCGCCAGTCGAAGCCGAGCCAGCGCACCGCGTCGACGATCGAGTCGACGTACTCGACGCTTTCCTTTTCCGGGTTCGTGTCGTCGAAGCGCAGGTGGCACACGCCGCCGTAGTCGCGCGCGACGCTGAAGTTCAGGCAGATGCTCTTCGCATGGCCGATGTGCAGATAACCGTTCGGCTCGGGCGGGAAGCGCGTCTCGACGCGGCCGCTCCATTTGCCGGTGCGGTTGTCGTCGTCGATGATGTTGCGGATGAAGTTGGAAGCCGCGGGGGCGTCGTTGCGTTCGGTGCTCATGCGGTTGGCGTCAGGTTGTGTCGTCGGCGCGTCGCGCCGGTTTAATCCTGTAATTCTACCTGACCGGGGTCCGTCCCGCGCGGGTTGCGGCGCGGCGCCGGCCGGTTCGCGATGCGTACCGCAATATCTCGAGTGTGTGTCGGCTGTAACACGACGTAAATCGGATTGCCCGGCGCGTTCGGGTTTTCCTATGATGGCTTTACCGATTCAATGCCGCCACGTGCACTTTTTGCCTGGCGGGAGGAAGCCAACAATCATGATGAAGAAGACGACTTTTCTCGTTCGTACCGCGGTAATCGTCGCGGCCCTGTCGCAACTCGGCGCATGCGCGATGACGCATACGCAGCGTAATGCCGGGATCGGCGCGGCCGCGGGCGGCGCGCTCGGCTACCTGATCACGGGCGGCCCGGTCGGCACGGTGGCCGGCGCGGCGGCAGGCGGCCTGGTCGGCGCCGGCGTGCGCTGATCGAAGCCGGCGCGCCTGAGCGCCGGCCGGCGGTCGTGACGGCATGTGTGCACGTCACGACCCGCTCATCCTCCGCACATCCATTCCGCGATTCATTCGACAGGCAGCCTCAGGGAGGAGCGGGTGTGCGACACTTCGTCGGCGTCACATAACGACATCATGCGTCGACGAATCTTCCATGAGCGACTCTCCCGTTTTCGTGCTGCCGGGCTACGGCAACTCCGGTCCGTTCCACTGGCAAAGCCGCTGGGAGCGCGCCGACGCGCGTTTCGTGCGCATTGCGATGCCCGACTGGGACCGTGCGTTCCGCAACGGCTGGTGTCTCGCGCTCGACCGCGCGGTCGAAGCCGCGCCCGGCCCCGTGACGATCGCCGCGCACAGTCTCGGCACCCTGACCACCGCGTGGTGGGCGACCCGCTACGCGCGGCCGGCCGCGCTGGCGAAGGTGCGCGGCGCGCTGCTGGTCGCGTTGCCCGATCCGGTCGGGCCGGCGTTTCCGGCCGACGCGCATGGCTTCGGGCCGGTGCCGCGCGAACGGCTGCCGTTTCCGACCGGCGTGGTCGCAAGCACCGACGATCCCTATGGCTCGATCGCATTCGCGCGCGGTTGCGCAAACGCGTGGGGCAGTGCATTCCATGACATCGGCCCGCGCGGCCACATCAATGCGGACAGCGGGCTCGGCGACTGGCCGCAGGCGCGCGGCTGGCTCGATGCGCTGGCGCGTTAGCCGTTAGCCGCTCGCCACGAGACCCGCGCGGATCCGCGCGTTCCTGGCGCCGGCGGGCGCGCACGCCGGCGCATGCGACCGCGACGCCCGCGTCCCGTACCGGCCGCCGCGCGCCCGTCCCGACCCGCTCAGATCGCCTGCTTCTCCTTCAGCGCCGCGATGCGCGCAGCGTCGTAGCCGAGCATGTCGCGCAGCACGTCTTCCGTCTGCGCGCCGAGCTGCGGCGGGGCGGTGCGCGCATCGGGCGGCGTCGCGCTCATCCGGATCGGATTGCGCACGAGCTTTACGTCCGCGCCGCACGGATGCGGCAGCGACACCTGCATCCCGCGCGCGACCACCTGCTCGTTGTCGAACACCTCGTCGAGTTCGTTGATCGGCCCGCACGGGACGCCGGCCGCTTCCAGCGCGCCGATCCAGTCGGCCTTGTCGCGTGCCTTCACCATCTCGGCCAGGATCGGCACCAGCGTGTCGCGCTGGCGCACGCGCGCCGGGTTGGTCGCGAACCGTTCGTCGTCAGCCAGCTCGGGCCGGCCGCCGGCCTCGACGAACTTGCGGAACTGCCCGTCGTTGCCGACCGCGACGATGATCCAGCCGTCGCGCGTCTGGAACGTCTGGTACGGCACGATGTTCGGGTGCGCGTTGCCCCAGCGCACCGGCGGCTTGCCGCTCGCGAGGAAGTTGGTGTTCATGTTCGCGAGCAGCGCGACCTGCACGTCGAGCAGCGCCATGTCGATGTACTGGCCTTCGCCCGTGCGGTCGCGGTGCGCGAGCGCGGCGAGCACCGCGATCGTCGAATAGAGGCCCGTCGCGAGATCGGCGATCGCGACGCCGGCCTTCTGCGGGCCGCCGCCCGGCTCGCTGTCGCGCTCGCCGGTGATGCTCATGAAGCCGCCGATCCCCTGGACGATGAAGTCGTAGCCCGCGCGGTGCGCATACGGGCCGGTCTGGCCGAAGCCCGTGACCGAGCAGTAGACGAGATCGGGCTTCACCGCGCGCAGCGAGTCGTAATCGAGCCCGTATTTCTTCAACTGCCCGACCTTGTAGTTCTCGAGCACGACGTCGCTCTGCGCGGCCAGCTCGCGCACGATCTGCTGGCCTTCGGGCGTCGCGATATCGATCGTCACCGAGCGCTTGTTGCGGTTCGCCGCGAGGTAGTACGCGGCCTCGGCCGTATCGGCGCCGGCCGCGTCCTTCAGGTACGGCGGCCCCCAGTGGCGCGTGTCGTCGCCGGCGCCGGGGCGCTCGACCTTGATCACGTCCGCGCCGAAGTCGGCAAGCGTCTGCGCGCACCACGGGCCCGCGAGCACGCGGGTCAGGTCCAGCACGCGGATATGGCTCAGGGCACCCATCGTCGAATCGTCTCCTTTCATGGCTCGCCGCGCCGGGGCAAGGCGAATTGGCATGCCGAGCATCTTAAGGCGAATCGGCCGCGCGAGTGGCCCAGGCCGGTCGTCCGGCGCGGCGGGCCGCTGCGGTCTGGGCCGACGATCTGTATCGTATAATCGACCGTTTACGATATTTGCCCGCCGTGCGTCCGCGAGGACGGCCGGCGTTTGAAGCCGTCTCAGCCAGACATTCCCCGCACGCCATGAAAGCTGCCGAAATCCGCGAGAAATTCCTCAAATTCTTCGAATCGAAGGGCCACACGATCGTCCGCTCGTCGAGCCTCGTGCCCGGTAACGACCCCACGCTGATGTTCACGAACTCGGGCATGGTCCAGTTCAAGGACGTGTTCCTCGGCACGGACCCGCGTCCGTACACGCGCGCCACGACGGCGCAGCGCAGCGTGCGCGCGGGCGGCAAGCACAACGACCTCGAGAACGTCGGCTACACGGCGCGTCACCACACGTTCTTCGAGATGCTCGGCAACTTCTCGTTCGGCGACTACTTCAAGCACGACGCGATCCGCTTCGCGTGGGAGCTGCTGACCACGGTCTACCAGCTGCCGAAGGACAAGCTGTGGGTCACCGTCTACCAGGAAGACGACGAAGCGTACGACATCTGGGCGAAGGAAGTCGGCGTGCCGACCGAGCGGATCATCCGGATCGGCGACAACAAGGGCGCGCGCTACGCGTCGGACAACTTCTGGACGATGGGCGACACCGGCCCGTGCGGCCCGTGTACCGAAATCTTCTACGACCACGGCCCGGACGTGTGGGGTGGCCCGCCGGGGTCGCCTGAAGAAGACGGCGATCGCTACATCGAGATCTGGAACCTCGTGTTCATGCAGTTCAACCGCGACGCGCAGGGCAACATGACGCGCCTGCCGAAGCAGTCGGTCGATACCGGGATGGGTCTCGAGCGTCTCGCCGCGGTGCTGCAGCACGTGCACAGCAACTACGAGATCGACCTGTTCCAGAACCTGATCAAGGCCGCCGCGCGCGTGACCGAGATCAGCGACCTCACGAACAACTCGCTGAAGGTGATCGCCGATCACATCCGCGCATGCGCGTTCCTGATCGTCGACGGCGTGATCCCCGGCAACGAAGGCCGCGGCTACGTGCTGCGCCGCATCGTGCGCCGCGCGATCCGCCACGGCTACAAGCTCGGCCGCAAGGGCGCGTTCTTCCACAAGCTGGTGGCCGACCTCGTCGCCGAGATGGGCGCAGCCTATCCGGAGCTGAAGGAAGCCGAGCAGCGCGTGACCGATGTGCTGCGTCAGGAAGAAGAGCGCTTCTTCGAGACGATCGAGCACGGGATGTCGATCCTCGAAGCGGCACTCGCCGACGTCGACGCGAAGGGCGGCAAGGTGCTCGACGGCGAACTCGCGTTCAAGCTGCACGACACCTACGGCTTCCCGCTGGATCTGACGGCCGACGTGTGCCGCGAGCGCGGGATGACGGTCGACGAACCGGCATTCGACGATGCGATGGCGCGCCAGCGCGAGCAGGCGCGCGCGGCCGGCAAGTTCAAGGCCGCGCAGGGCCTCGAATACTCGGGCGCGAAGACCACGTTCCACGGCTATGAAGAAATCGCGTTCGACGATGCGAAGGTCGTCGCGCTGTACGTCGACGGCGCATCGGTCAACGAAGTGAAGCACGGCCAGGATGCGGTCGTCGTGCTCGACCACACGCCGTTCTACGCGGAATCGGGCGGCCAGGTCGGTGACCAGGGCGTGCTCGCGAACGCCGCGACGCGCTTCGCGGTGGCCGACACGCTGAAGGTGCAGGCCGACGTGATCGGCCATCACGGCACGCTTGAACAAGGCACGCTGAAGGTCGGCGACGTGCTGCGCGCGGAAATCGACGCGCACCGCCGCGCCCGCACGCAGCGCAACCACTCGGCCACCCACCTGATGCACAAGGCGCTGCGTGAAGTGCTCGGCGCACACGTGCAGCAGAAGGGTTCGCTCGTCGACGCGGAGAAGACCCGCTTCGACTTCGCGCACAACGCGCCGATGACCGACGACGAAATCCGTCGCGTCGAGCAGATCGTCAACAACGAGATTCTGGCCAACGCGCCGGGCATCGTGCGCGTGCTGCCGTACGACGAAGCGGTGAAGGGCGGCGCGATGGCGCTGTTCGGCGAGAAGTATGGCGATGAAGTCCGCGTGCTCGATCTCGGCTTCTCGCGCGAACTGTGCGGCGGCACGCACGTGCACCGCACCGGTGACATCGGCTTGTTCAAGATCGTCGTCGAAGGCGGCGTCGCGGCCGGCATCCGCCGGGTCGAGGCGATCACCGGCGACAACGCGGTGCGCTACGTGCAAGCGCTCGACGCGCGCGTGAACGAAGCGGCAGCCGCGCTGAAGGCGCAGCCGTCGGAGCTCACGCAGCGTATCGCGCAGGTGCAGGACCAGGTGAAGTCGCTCGAGAAGGAACTGGGCGCGCTGAAGTCGAAGCTGGCGTCGAGCCAGGGCGACGAGCTCGCGCAGCAGGCCGTCGAGATCGCCGGCGTGTACGTGCTGGCCGCGACGCTCGACGGCGCGGACGCGAAGACGCTGCGCGAAACGGTCGACAAGCTGAAGGACAAGCTGAAGAGCGCGGCGATCGTGCTGGCGGCCGTCGAAGGCGGCAAGGTCAGCCTGATCGCGGGCGTCACGCCGGACGCGAGCAAGAAGGTCAAGGCCGGCGAGCTCGTGAACTTCGTCGCGCAGCAAGTCGGCGGCAAGGGCGGCGGCCGTCCGGACATGGCGCAGGCAGGCGGCACGGAGCCGGCGAACCTGCCGGGCGCGCTGGCAGGCGTCAAGGGCTGGGTCGAAGCGCGTCTTTGATCGTCACGGTTGACGCGATGCGGTTGCACCGACCGTATCGCCTCGCATCCAACAACGACCCGATCGGCAGGTGTGCCGGTCGGGTCGTTTTGTTTTCGCCGGTGCGAAGGAGGAACGGCTGCCGGCGGCCGCCCGAGCCGCCGATCCGGATTCAGGCCGACACCGGCACCGCCGCGGCCTTCGCCGCATCGCCCGGTTCCCGCGCGGCCTCGCCGAGCGCATCGCGCAACGCGGCGAGCGCCGCCGACGCGTAACCGTGCCGCCACGCGAGCAGCGTGTCGATCCCGTCGAGCTCTGCGATCGTGTGGGCCGTGACGTTGCCGGTCTCGGGCTGCAGCTCGAGCACCGAACGCGGCGCGACCGCGATGCCCGCGCCGGCCGCGACGCACGCGACGATCGCGTGATACGAGCCGAGTTCCAGCACGCGCGCGGGTTTCATCCCGTGCGCCGCATACCATTGCTCGACGTACTTCCGGTACGTGCAGCCGCGCTCGAACGCGATCAGCGTCGGCAGGATCACGTCGCGCGGCGTGCGCACCGGCGGATGGCCGCGCGGCGTCAGCAGCACCAGTTCCTCGCGGAAGACCGGCACCGTTTCGAACGTGTCGGGCAGCGTGTCCGGCGCGGGCGGGCGCGCGAACAGCGCCGCGTCGATCTCGAAGTCGCGCACCTTGTCGATCAGCCAGCCGGTCGTGCCGGTCACGAGTTCCAGCGACACGTCGGGCCACGCATGGTGATAGCGCGCGAGCACGGTCGGCAGCCGGCTCGCGGCCGTGCTCTCCATCGTGCCGAGCCGCAGCCGCCCGCGCGGGGTGTCCTCGCGCACCGCGTCGCGCGCCTCGTCGGCGAGCGCGAGCAGCCGCTCCGCGTACGGCAGCAGCGTATGCCCGGCCGGCGTGAGCACGAGCCGGCGCCCGTCACGCACGAACAGCGCCGCGCCGAGTTCCTCCTCGAGCTGCTTGATGCGCGTCGTCACGTTCGACTGCACGCGATTGAGCTTCGCCGCCGCGCGCGTCACGCCGTTCTCGCGCACGACCGCCCGGAAAATCGCCAGCGCCGCCAGATCCATGATTCTCTCCATGCGATGGATGGATTCTCAATTATTCATTTTTCGAGAATGTTTGGTCAAGCTACGATACCGACATTCCGATTTCCGTTCCGGCCGGCGCGCACCGCGCGCGGCCCATGCCGCCATGTCCCGTTCCGATGCCCCCAGCGCCGCCGCCGATGCGCACCTGTCCGCCGATGACGGCGACCGCCGTGCCCGCGCGGCCGCGCTCGCCTGCATGATCGGGCTCGCGGTCGCGCTCGGCGTCGGCCGCTTCGCGTTTACGCCGCTGCTGCCGCTGATGCTCGGCGACGGCTCGATCGGCCTGAAGGCCGGCAGCTGGCTCGCGTCGGCGAACTACGCGGGCTATTTCGTCGGCGCGGTCAGCTGTGCGGCGCTGCGGGTCGCGCCCGCGCGGATGGTGCGCTTCGGGCTGGCCGCCACCGTGTTGCTGACCGCTGCGATGGGCGTCGGCCATCTGCTGTCCGTGTGGCTCGTGGTGCGGTTCGTCGCGGGCGTCGTCAGTGCCTGGACCTTCGTGTTCGTGTCGCAATGGGGGCTGCGGCGGCTCACCGAACTGCACGCGCCCGAGTGGAGCGGGGTGATTTACGCGGGGCCGGGTGTCGGCATCGTGCTGACGGGGCTGATCGGCAGCGCGCTGGCCGGCCATCGCGCGGCGCCCGGCTGGCTCGGGTTTGCGGCGTTGTCGGCGGTGCTGTCGGTCGCGATCTGGCGCACGTTCGGTTCCGTGCCGGCGCCGGCAGTCGCGTCGCCGGCCGCGCCCGCCCGGCATGCGGCGTCGTCCGCCGCGCCGCCCGACGCGCGGCGCCGTCGGGCCGACGCTGCGTGGCTCGTCGTGCTGTACGGGATGCCGGGTTTCGGCTACATCATCACCGCGACGTTCCTGCCAGTGATCGCGCGTGCCGCGCTGCCGGCCGGCTCGCCGTGGCCGGACCTGTTCTGGCCGATGTTCGGCGCGGCGCTGATCGTCGGCGCGATCGCGGCCTCGCGGCTGCCCGGCCACTGGGACAACCGGCGGCTGCTCGCCGCCGGCTGCGCGACGCAGGCGCTCGGCATCGCGGCGGGGATCGTGTGGCCGAACGCGGCCGGCTTCTCGGCCGGCAGCGCGCTGCTCGGCCTGCCGTTCACCGCGATCACGCTGTTTGCGATGCGCGAGGCGCGGCGCCTGCACGGCGATCGCGCGGCCGGGCTGATGGGCTATGCGACCGCGTCGTACGGGGTCGGGCAGATTCTCGGCCCGCTCGTCGCGGCGCCGCTGACCGCGCGCTTCGGGTCGTTCTCGCCGGCGCTGTGGGTCGCGGCGGGCGCGTTGCTCGCCGGTGCCGCCGGCTTCGCGGCGACCGCGGCACGCGGGCGCACGCCACCCCGCGCGCAACCCTGACATCATCGGGGCCGGATCGTCTGCGGCGCGGGCAAACTCGCTAGAATGAAGCCTTTCCCGCGCCGAGCGGGCGCGCGACGCGGCGGCCGGCTGCGTGCCGGGCGCTCGCCAGATCCCCATCGATGACCACCGCCGACTATCGTTTTTGCCCGCGCTGCGCGCGTCCGCTGACCGAGCGCGCCGATCCCGAACACGAGGGCGGCCGCGTGCGCCAGGCCTGCCCGGACGACGTGTGCGGCTACGTGCACTGGAACAACCCGCTGCCGGTGGTCGCCGCGATCGTCGAGCTCGACGGCAAGATCCTGCTCGCGCGCAACGCGGCCTGGCCGGAGGGGATGTTCGCGCTGATCACCGGCTTCCTCGAGAACGGCGAGACGCCCGAGGACGGCATCGCGCGCGAGGTGTTCGAGGAAACCGCGCTGAAGGCCGAGCAGGTCACGCTCGTCGGCGTCTATGAATTCATGCGCAAGAACGAGCTGATCATCGCGTACCACGTGCGCGCATCGGGCACCGTCGTGCTGTCGCCGGAGCTGCTCGAATACCGGCTCGTCGATCCGCCGCTGCTGCGCCCGTGGCGCGCCGGCACCGGCTACGCGCTGGCCGACTGGATGCGCGCGCGCGGCCTCGATTTCGAATTCGTCGATCGAGCGGGGCAGTGACGGGCCGCGCCGCTTCCGCCATGTCGTCCGCTGCGCCGCGCCCGAGCGCGACGCGACCGGCCACCGTGTGCCGGCCTGCCGTCCCGCACGGCGGCCCCGCGCCGTCCCCATCGTTCCGACCGTCCTGAGCACCATCGCCATGTCCGACAAGCCGCAGCCGCGTCCGCGCGACGCCTATCGCCACTTCCTGCCGATCACGACCCGCTGGATGGACAACGACGTCTACGGGCACGTGAACAACGTCGTCTACTACAGCTACTTCGACACCGTCGTGAACGCGTACCTGATCCGCGCGGGCGTGCTCGACGTCGAGCACGGGCAGACGATCGGGCTCGTGGTCGAGACGCAGTGCAACTACTTCGCGCCGCTCGTGTTTCCGCAGTCGGTCGATGCCGGGCTGCGCGTCGCGACGCTCGGCACGTCGAGCGTGCGCTACGAGATCGGCCTGTTCGCGGCCGGGGAAGCCGCGCCGGCCGCGCAGGGGCACTTCGTGCACGTGTACGTCGATCGCGGCACGCGCCGCCCGGTCGCGCTGCCGGACGCGCTGCGCGCGGCGCTCGAACCGCTCGCCGGCTGACGGGCGCGCGGCGGTGCACGCGTTCGCGCTCCAGGCGTTCAACGGCCTCAGCTACGGGTTGCTGCTGTTCATGCTGTCGGCCGGCCTCACGCTGATCTTCAGCGTGCAGGGCGTGCTCAACTTCGCGCATGCGAGTTTCTACATGCTCGGCGCGTACGTCGGCTACAGCATTGCAGCCCGCGCCGGGTTCTGGGCCGCGCTCGTGCTCGCGCCGCTCGCGGTCGGGCTGCTCGGTGCCGGCTGCGAGCGCTGGCTGCTGCGCCGCGTGCAGGCGCGCGGCGGCCACACGAGCGAACTGCTGTTGACCTTCGGCCTTGCGTACCTGATCGGCGAGGGCGCGAAACTCCTGTGGGGCCTCGCGCCGCTGCCGGCACCGATGCCGCCGCTGTTCGACGGCGCGCCCGTGACCGTGTTCGGCCTCGCGCTGCCGCGCTATCGCCTGTTCATGATGGCGATGTCCACGGCGATGCTGGTCGCGCTCGGCGCGCTGCTGCGGGTGTCGCGCATCGGGCTCGTCGTGCGTGCCGCGCTCACGCATCGCGCGGCCGTCGAGGCGCTCGGCTACGACGTGCCGCGCATGATGACGGGCCTGTTCGGCGCGGGCACCGCGCTCGCGGCGCTGGCCGGCGTGATCGGCGCGCCGCTCGCGGTGATCGAGCCGGCGCTGGCCGAGACGGTCGGGTCGGTGGTGTTCGCGGTCGTCGTGATCGGCGGGCTCGGTTCGCTCGGCGGCGCGTTCGTCGCGTCGCTCGCGGTCGGCTTCGCACAGACCTTCGCGGCCGCCAGCGACACGTCGCTGCACGACATCGTGCAATGGGCCGGCATCGCGCTGCCCGACAGCGTTGCGGCCGTGTCGATCGCGCAGCTCGCCCCGCTGGTTCCGTACCTGCTGCTCGTCGCGGTGCTGGTCGTTCGTCCGCGCGGGCTGTTCGGCGAGCGTGTCGATGGATAACCGCGCACCGGCCGGCTGGCTGACCGGCGCGCTGCGCTGGGGGCTGTTCGCCGCGTGCCTGGCGTTGCCCGCGTGGCTGTGGCCGCATGGCGCGGTGCTCGGCTATCTCGCGCAGACGGCCGCGCTCGTCGTGCTCGCGCTGTCGTACAACCTCCAGCTCGGCACGACCGGGCTGCTGTCGTTCGGCCATGCCGCGTTCGCGGGCCTCGGCGCGTTCGCCGCCGCGCACTGGTTCAATCGCGTCGGCGGTCCGTTGCCGCTGTTGCCGCTCGTCGGCGGCGCGGCCGGCGCGGGCTTCGGGTGCGTCGCCGGCCTGCTCGCGACCCGTCGTGCGGGCACCGTGTTCGCGATGATCACGCTGGGTCTCGGCGAGTGCGTCGCGGCGGCCGCGTGGAGCGTGCCCGCATGGTTCGGCGGTCTCGGCGGCGTGCCGATCGACCGCGCGAGCGGCACGCCATGGGGCGCCTGGCAGTTCGGTGCGCAGACCCAGGCTTACACGGTGATCGCCGCATGGTGCATCGTGTCGGCGCTCGCGATGCACGCGCTGACGCGCACGCCGCTCGCGCGGCTCGCGAACGCGGTGCGCGACAACCCCGCGCGCGTTGCCGCGCTGGGCACCGAGCCGCGCCGCGTGCGGCTCGCAATGGTCACCTGCGCGTCGTTCTTCGCGGGCATCGCCGGCACGCTGACGCTGATCGACGTCGAGATCGCGACGCCCGACAGCGTGTCGATGGCGCGTTCGGCGACCGTGCTGATCGCCGCGGTGATCGGCGGCACCGGCACGTTCTTCGGGCCGGCGGCCGGTGCGGTGGTGCTGACCGCGCTGAGCGTGATCGTCGCGGGCGTGTCGCGTGCCTGGGCGCTGTATCTCGGCGTGCTGTTCGTGGCGGTCGTGGTCGCCGCGCCGCGCGGGATCGCGGGCATCGTACCGGCGCTCGCGCACGCGTTGCGCCGCGACGCGCCGGCCGCCGAGCGCTGGCGCATGCTGTGCGGCGTCGGCGCGTGCGTGTTCTGGGGCGTCGCGATCGTCTGCGCGGCCGAGCTCGGCTATGCGTGGCGTTTCGCGCAGGACGATGGCGCGGGGATCGCGTTCGGCGCGTGGGGCATCGACGCCGATGCGCCGGCCGGCTGGGCCGTCGCGTGCTCGGCGGCCGGCATCGGCACGCTGCTGTGGGGCTGGCGCGCGCGGTTGATGAACCACGGGCACGGCAAGCGGGAGGACGGGCGATGAACGGCAACGCGATCGCGCTCCACGGGATCGTGCAGCGCTTCGGTGCGCAAACGGTGCTCGACGGTATCGACCTGAGCGTATCGGCCGGCGAGCGCCATGCGCTGATCGGACCGAACGGCGCGGGCAAGTCGACGCTGTTCGGCGTGATTGCCGGCGCGACGCGGCCGACGCGCGGACGCGTCGTGCTGCACGGCGTCGAGTTGCGCGGGCGCGGGCCGGTCGTCGCGAGCCGGCTCGGTATCGGCCGCAGTTTCCAGCAGACCAGCGCGTTCGCGCGGCTGAGCGTATTCGACAACCTGCGCTGCGCGGCGTTGCACGCGCCGGACGAGCGGCGCCGCTGGTGGAACCGGCTGCGCGAGTCGGCGTCGGTCGATCGCGTGGCCGCCCGCGTGCTGCACGACATCGGCCTCGACCCGCGGCGCGATGCGCCGGCCGGCGAGCTCGGCTATGCGGAACAGCGCGCGCTCGATCTCGGCATCGCGCTCGCGAGCGGCGCCCGCACGCTGTTGCTCGACGAACCGACGGCCGGCATGAACCGCGACCAGGCGGCGCGGATGATCGCGCTGATGCGCGCGACGACGCAGGGCCGCACGGTGCTGATGATCGAGCACGACATGGATGCGGTGTTCGGCTTCGCCGAGCGCATCACGGTGCTCGTGCGCGGCACGGTGGTCGCGACCGGTACGCCCGACGCGATCCGCGCCGATCCTGCCGTGCGCGCCGCCTATCTGGGCGAGGGCGCATGAGCGTGCTGCTCGACATTCGCGGACTGCGCGCGTGGTACGGGATGCAGCCCGTGCTCGACGGCGTCGAGCTCATACTCGCGCCGGGCGAGACGCTCGCGCTGCTCGGCCGCAATGGCTCGGGCCGCTCGACGCTCGCGAAGGCCGTGATGGGGCTCGTGCGTACCGCGGGCTCGGTGCGCATCGCCGGAATCGAATGCGCGGGCGCCCGCACGTTCGAGATCGCGCGGCGCGGCGTGGCCTACGTCGCCGAAAGCCGCGACGTGTTTCCGCTGCTGAGCGTGCGCGACAACCTGCGGCTCGGGCTGCGCGGGGCACGCGGCGAGGCCGAACGCACCGCGCTCAATCGGTTGTTCGCCCGCTTTCCGCTGCTGGCCGCGCGCGCGGACGTGAAGGCCGGGCGGCTGTCCGGCGGCGAACAGCAGGTGCTCGCGCTGGTGCGCGCGCTCGCGAGCCGCCCGCGCGTGCTGATCGTCGACGAACCGGCCGAAGGGCTTGCGCCGCTGGCGGTCGACGAGGTCGCCGCGTGTCTCGCCGCGCTGCGGGCCGACGGCGTCGCGATCCTGCTGATCGAACAGCGGCTGCAGCTCGCGCCGCGGCTTGCGCAGCGCGTCGCGGTCATGGGCCGGGGGCGGATCGTCTACGACGGCGCGCTCGACGCGCTCGGCGGCGACGTCGTCAGTGCGTGGTTGAGTGCCGCCTGACCTCGCACCGGCCGATGGTTCGGCAAACCCCGCCAGTCGATTCTCATCGAGCCGATGTCGGCTGAACGAGCAGCAAGGCGCGCACCGCTACGCGATCATCGCGAGCGCGTTCGTGCCGGCGTGCCAGCACGGGCTCTCGACGACGAGCGCATGATCGCGCGCGTCGTGCGTCGTGCGTCGCGTGCCGCGCCGTCGATCGTTCAGCGCATCGACGCTTCAGCGCTTCGGCGCCGCGTCGAGCATCCACGCGTGCGCGGGATCGTTCCTGAACGCCCACGCGCGGGTCGGCCCGGCCATCACGTTCAGGTAGTACAGGTTGTAGCCGTGCGGCGCGACCACCGGGTGGTAGCCGCGCGGCACCATCACCACGTCGTGGTTCTCGACCGCGCACGCTTCGTCGAGGCTGCGATCGTCCGTGTACACGCGCTGGAACGCGAAGCCCTGCGGCGGATCGATCCGGTGGTAATAGGTTTCCTCGAGCGACGTTTCGTCCGGAGCCGCGTCGCGATCGTGCTTGTGCGGCGGATAGCTGCTCGAATGGCTCGCGGGCGTGATCACCTCGACGACGAGCAGCCGGTCCGCGGCCGGGTTGTCGCCCATCAGGATGTCGCACACGTAGCGCGTGTTGGTGCCTTGCCCGCGCACCGCGCGGCGCATCCGTTCGCCGTCGAGGCGCTGTACGCGCTTGTCGCCGCTCGCGTAAGGCGCGGTGCACAGCGCGACTTCCGCGTCGCGCGTCGCGACCAGCGTGACGGTCTTGCCGCCCGGCACGTACAGCGCATCCGGCGACACTTCCTCGAACACGCTGTCGCGCTTGCCGAGCGCATCGTAGGTTGCGCCGTCGACTTCCGCGCGCAGCGTGCCCGTGAGCACGACGACGCACAGTTCGCGCGTGCCGGTATCGACCGTTTCGGTGTCGCCGGCCTTCAGGCGCAGCGCGCGAAAGCCGACGTGTTGCCAGCCGGCCGACTCCGGTGTGACGTTGCAGATTTCACGCTCGGGCGACGCCTTGACCAGCAGGGGAGAAATCGTCATGGAGTGGGGCTCCGCAATGAGGTGACGGCGGGGTGGCAGCGCTTACGCGCTCAATCGGTCGACGATCGCGCGCAGCGACTCGTAGCCCTTCTTCGCATACGGGTAGCTCGGCGCGACGGCCGGGTCCTGCTCGGCCTCGACGACCAGCCAGCCTTCGTAGCCGGCGTCCTTCAGCGTGCGCAGCGTCGCTTCGTAGTCGAGCGCGCCGTCGCCCGGCACCGTGAAGGTGCCGTTGATCACGCCGTTCAGGAAGCTCCAGCCGCCGTTGCGCGCCTGCATGACGACCTGCGGCCGCACGTCCTTGCAGTGCACGTGCACGACACGCGCGACGTGCTTCTTCAGCAGCGCGACCGGATCGGCCGCGCCGCCGAAATACGCGTGGCCGGTATCGAACAGCAGGAACACCTTCGCGGGATCGGTCAGCGCCATCAGCCGGTCGACGTCGTCCGGCGATTCGACGTAGGCGCCCATGTGGTGATGGTAGGCGAGCTTGATCCCGTACGTGTCGAGCAGATGCGCGCCGAAGGCGTCGAGGCGCGCCGCGTAGCGCCGCCACGTTTCGTCGTCGACGAAGCGCGGCCGCTTCGCGACCGGTGTGTCGATGTTGCCCTGGACCGTACCCGCGCATTCGCCGTACACGACGACCTTCACGTCGTTGAACTGCAGCTTCGTCAGGTGCGCACGGCAGCGCTCGATTTCGGCGGCGACCGAGTCGGCGTCGGTCATGCCCGGTTCGACTTCCGCAAGGAATCCGGAATACCAGCCCGACACGCACACGAGCCCGAACTCGGCGAGCTTCGCTTTCAGTTCCGGGCCCGTCTTCGGAAACTTGTTGCCGAGCTCGAAGCCCGCATAGCCGATCTCGGCGCCTTCCTTCAGCGCCGTCTCGAGCGGCGTCTCGCCGCCGAGCGACGGCAGGTCGTCGTTCATCCACGACAGGGGATTGATACCGATGCGAACGTTCCAGCTCATGGCTTGTGCTTCCTTGGTTCGAATGTTGTTATCGCGGGACGGTTGATCGAAGGCGAAAGGGCATTAGCGCCGCTGCCGGGTTTTCTCGTCGAGATACGTCTGGTGCGCGCGCTCGACACCGGCGCGCGCGGACACCTGCGGCACCGCGACTTCCCACCACGCGCCGCCGTCCGCGGTCGTGCGTTCGTGGGTCGTGTCGATCACGAGCACCTGGCTCGTCCTGGCCGCACGCGCACGCTTCATCTCGCTGCGCAACTCGGCGACGTCGCGCACGTACACGGCTTCGGCGCCCATCGCGCGCGCATGCATCGCGAAGTCGATCGTCGAGCGCTCGCCGCCTTCGGGCACGCAGTCGTCGAGCATGTTGTTGAAGCTCGCGCCGCCGCAATTCAGCTGCAGCCGCTCGATGCAGCCGTAGCCGCGGTTGTCGAGGATCACGACGATGAGCTTGCGGCCGAGCATCACGGACGTCGCGAGTTCCGCGTTGAGCATCATGTACGAGCCGTCGCCGACGATCACGATCACTTCGCGCCCGGGCCGCGCGAGCTTCGCGCCGAGGCCGCCCGCGACCTCGTAGCCCATGCACGAGTACGCATAGTCCATGTGATAGTTGCCCGGCACGCCGCTGCGCCACAGCTTGTGGAGCTCGGCCGGCAGCGTGCCGGCCGCGCACACGACGAGATCGTCGCGCGCGCTGTCGCGTCCCGCGTCGGCCGCGGAATCGCGCACCGCACCGATCACTTCCGCGTCGTAGGGCAGCGTGTCCTTCGGGATGCGAGTGGTCAGCTCGGTCACGCGCGCGTTCCATGCGGCGGCCCGGTCGCGGTTCGCGGCGCTCCACGCCGCATCGGCGTGCCAGCCCGCGAGCGCGGCCGACAACTGGCCGAGGCCCGTGCGCGCATCCGCGATCAATTGCCGGCCGCGTTTCTTGCCCGCATCGAACGACTGCACGTTCAGGCTCAGCAGCGTCGCGTTGCCGAACAGCGCATGCGAGCCGGTCGTGAAGTCCTGCAGCCGCGTGCCGACCGCGAACACCACGTCGGCCTGCGCGGCCGCGCGATTGGCGGCGGGCGAGCCCGTCACGCCGATCGACCCGAGGTTCAGCGGATGGTCCCACGCGAGGCTGCCCTTGCCGGCCTGCGATTCGGCGACCGGCACGCCGTGCGTGTCGGCGAACGCGCGCAGCGCGTCCCACGCCTGGCTGTACAGCACGCCGCCGCCGGCGACGATCAGCGGCTTCTTCGCGGCTTTCAGCACGTCGAGCGCATCGGCGAGCTCGAGCGCGTCGGCCGGCGGCCGGCGCATCCGGATCACCGGCGGCGCGAAGAAATCCTCGGGCCAGTCGTACGCGAAGGTCTGCACGTCCTGCGGCAACGCGAGGCAGACGGGCCCGCACTGCGCGGGATCGGTCATCACCTGGATCGCGCGCGGCAGCGCGACCAGCAGTTGCTCGGGCGACGTGATGCGATCGAAGTAGCGCGTGACCGGCCGGAAGCAGTCGTTCGCGCTGACGTCGCCCTGTTCGAAATCCTCGACCTGCTGCAGCACCGGGTCGGGCAGCCGCGACACGAACACGTCGCCGGGCAGCAGCAACAGCGGCAGCCGGCCGACGTGCGCGAGCGCGGCGGAGGTGAGCATGTTGGTCGCGCCGGGGCCGATGCTCGACGTCGCGGCCATCATCCGCTGGCGGAAATTCGCTTTCGCGAACGCGACGGCCGCATTCGCCATCCCTTGCTCGTTGTGCGCGCGGAAGGTCGGCAGCCGGTTTCGCTCGGCGTGCAGCGCCTCGCCGAGCCCGGCCACGTTGCCGTGGCCGAAGATCGCGAATACGCCGCCGCAATAGGGCAGGATCTCGGTGCGGCCGTCCGGCTGGACGACTTCGGCGCGCAGGGCGGCCAGATAGCGCACGAGCGCCTGGCTGACGGTCAGTCTCACGGTGGTGGTCATCGTCTGTCGTTCAGGAAGAGTCGGGTGGTCGTCACGGGCATCGGCATCAGGCGGCAGCCCCAGGCCTCAGGCGGCAGCGGCGGCGCGCGCCGCGGCCCGGCGGCCGAGCCACGCGTCGACCAGCTGCACGAAATTGCCGGCCACTTCGTCGATCAGCGCCTGGTCGTCGATCCGGCCGGCGAGCCAGTGCAGCGACGCATCCGCCCACAGCGTGCGCCCCACCATGAAGCCCTTGACGATCGGATTGGTCGCCGAGCGGAAGCTGTCGACGAGATACTGCAGCGGCTGGTTCAGCCCGAGGATCACCGCGCCGCGGCAGTGCGGATCGCGTTCGGCCACCAGCGTCTCGAGCCGCGCCCAGCCGTCGGCGCTCATCGGCGCGAGCTTCCACCACTCGGGCAGCACGCCGAGGTTGTAGAAGCGCGCGACCGTGCGCAGCACCGCGTCGTCCTCGGTGCCGGCCGGCGTGACCGCGCGCGGCGGGATGATTTCCAGCAGCAGTTCGTTGCCGCTCGCGCGCGTGGCTTCCCACAGCTCCAGCACGCGCTGCTCCTGCGCGACGCGCAGGTCGACGTCGTCGTCGGGGTGGTAGTGGACGAGGCACTTCACGACCTGTTCGGTCGGCCAGTGCGCGAGCGACGAGCCGACCGAGCGCGTGTCGTCGAAGCACAGTGGCCGCGAGCCGGGCAGTTCGACCGGGCGGCCGACCCACCAGCCGCGGCCGGTGGCCGACGCGAGCGCGTCGCGACCGTACGCACCGCCGTCGATCAGCACGCCGACGTGCCCGTCGAGATGGCGCTCGCGCTCGACCTGTTCGGCCGCGCGCACGAGCAGGCGCTTCAGCGTCTTGATCCGCGCTTCGTCTGCGCCGGCCTGCATCGCGAGTTCGTAGAACTGGCTGCGATGGTCGAACGCCATCACGCACAGGTCGTCCCATGCGCGGCGCGGCACAGTCACGCGATGCAGGTGCGCGAGCGTGCGATCGGCGTCCACCTGCGGGTTGCGGCTGCCGCCGAACCAGTGCGCGAGTTCGGCCGGCGTCGGCATCGCGGCCGAACACGCGTGGCGCGACACGACGATCGCGCCGCACGCATTCGCGATGCGTGTCGCTTCCGCCCAGTCGCGCCCGCGCAGCAGCCCGGACAGCAGGCCCGCCAGGAACGCGTCGCCCGCGCCGAGCACGTTCAGCACTTCCACGCGTTCGCCGTGGAAGGTCGGCGCATCGTCGATGCGCGCGGGGATGTCGCCGTCGATCACGCAGCAGCCGAGCGCGCCGCGCTTGACCACCAGCGCCGCGTTGCTCGCACGGCGCACGGCCTCGAGCGACGCGATCAGGTCGTGCGGCACGCCGCCCGCGATCAGGAATTCCTCTTCGGTGCCGACCAGCAGGTCGAATTCGCCGAGCACCTGCTGCAACTGCCGCGTGACCTGCGCGTCCGGCACGTAGCGGTTCTCGCCCGCGCCGCGCGCGGTCAGCCCCCACAGCACCGGCCGGTAGTCGATGTCGAGGATCCGCACGACGCCGTGGCGGCGCGCGTAGCCGAGCGCGGTCAGCGAGGCTTCGCGGGCGGCCGGCGTCGAAAGGTGCGTGCCGGTGATCGCGAGCGCGCGGCAGCCGGCGATGAAGTCCTCGCGGATCTCGTCGGCGCGCACGGCCATGTCCGCGCAGTTCTCGCGCACGAACAGCAGCGGGAACGCGTCGCGATCCTTGAGCCCGAGCAGCACCAGCGCGGTCAGGCGCTCGGGGTCGGTCTGCAGCTGGCTCGTGTCGCAGCCTTCGCGCTCGAGCGTCTCGCGCACGAAGCGGCCCATCTGCTCGTCGCCGACGCGCGAGATCATCGCGGTCTTCAGCCCGAGCCGGGCGACGCCGAACGCGACGTTGCCCGACGAGCCGCCGAGATACATCTGGAAGCTGCGCGCATCCTCCAGGCGGCTGCCGTACTGCTGCGCGTAAAGATCCACGGCGACACGGCCGAGGCAGGCGAGATCGATGGGGCGGTCAGTCGGAAAATTCAACGGGCTCATATCATGTATCACGCTCGCGGCCGGCGATGGGCGCTGCCGGCGGTTTGGGGACCGATGTCGCGACGGTTGTCCGTCACGGGGGCGGCACGACACGAGAATGCCTGCCGCAAGGAATCGGGCTACGGAACGGAGTCTAGACTTTTTGGAAATCCAGTTCCCTAGGTGAAATCACGTAGAAATAAATTTCCAAATTCTCGAGGAAGTGATCTACAGTTTCATCCGGATGCTTCAGTCCATATCGGACTCGGCCCGGCGGCGCGCAACGCGCCGCTTTCCGCCCCCGGAGATGAGGAGACAGAGTGATCATGAAGACCAAGCTGATGGCCGCCGCGGCCGCCGCAATCCTCGCCATGCCGCTCGCGCATGCCGAGAAGATCGGCGTGACGATGGCATCGTTCGACGACACGTTCCTGACGATCCTGCGCAACAGCATCAGTGATGCGGCGAAGAAGGACGGCGCGACCGTGCAGATCGAGGACGGCGGCAACGACGTCGGCAAGCAGTTGAGCCAGGTCCAGAACATGATCGCGCAGAAGGTCGACGCGATCATCGTGAATGCGGTCGATACCGACGCGACGCCGAAGATCACCAGGATGGTGGCCGCCGCGAAGATTCCGCTCGTCTACGTGAACCGCAAGCCGGTCGATTTCGACAAGCTGCCGGCCGGCGTCGCGGTGGTCGCGTCCGACGAGAAGCAGTCGGGCACGCTGCAGGCGCGCCAGGTGTGCAAGCTGCTCGGCGGCAAGGGCGACATCCTCGTGCTGATGGGCGAGCTGTCCAACGAGTCGGCGCGTGCGCGTACCCAGGACATCGAGGACGTGATCGCGACCAAGGACTGTTCCGGCATGAAGATCGTCGACAAGCGCGAAGGCAAGTGGAGCCGCACGCAGGGCCAGGACATCACGATGAACTGGCTGAGCTCCGGGACGAAGTTCGACGCGATCGTGTCGAACAACGACGAAATGGCGATCGGCGCGATCAACGCGCTGAAGGCCGCGCGCAAGTTGACGCCGAAGACGGTCGTCGCGGGCATCGACGCGACGCCGGACGGGCTCGCGGCGATGAAGAGCGGCGAGCTGAAGGTGTCCGTGTACCAGAACGCGGCCGGGCAGGGCGCGCAGGCGGTGGCCGCGGCGCTGAAGCTCGCGAAGAAGCAGCCCGTCGACCGCTACGTGAACGTGCCGTTCGAGCTCGTCACGCCGGAGAACATGAGCCAGTACGCGAAGCACTGACCGCGTTTGCGCTGAACCGCGCGAGCCCGGCCCGTCCGGGTTCGCGTGCGACTTTCGAGGAACGTCCATGTTTACAGCCAGGATCGCGCGCTCGATGGCCAGCGAAAGCGCGCCGGCCGCGTCGTTTGCCGCGCCCGTTGCCGATTGCCTGCTCGAGGTGCGCGGCGTCGGCAAGTCGTTTCCCGGCGTCGTCGCGCTCGACGGCGTGCAGTTCCGCGTGCGCCGCGGCACCGTGCATGCGCTGATGGGCGAGAACGGCGCCGGCAAGTCGACGCTGATGAAGATCATCGCCGGCGTCTACACGCCCGATCAGGGCGAGATCCTGATCAACGGCGAGCCGGTCGTGCTGAACGGTCCGCTCGACGCGCTCGATCGCGGGATCGCGATGATCCACCAGGAGCTCAACCTGATGCCGTACATGACGGTCGCGGAGAACATCTGGATCCGCCGCGAACCGAAGAACCGCTTCGGCCTGATCGATCACGCCGAACTGCGCCGGCGCACCGCCGCGCTGTTCGAGCGGCTGTCGATCGACATCGATCCGGAAGCCGACGTGCGCACGCTGACGGTCGCGAGCCGCCAGATGGTCGAGATCGCGAAGGCCGTGTCGTTCGACTCCGACGTGCTGATCATGGACGAGCCGACCTCCGCGCTGACCGAGAAGGAAGTCACGCACCTGTTCCGGATCATTCGCCAGCTGCGCGAGCAGGGAAAGGGCATCGTCTACATCACGCACAAGATGAACGAGCTGTTCGAGATCGCCGACGAGTTCTCGGTGTTTCGCGACGGCAAGTACATCGGCACGCATGCGTCGACCGACGTCACGCGCGACGACATCATCCGGATGATGGTCGGCCGCGAGATCACGCAGATGTTCCCGAAGGAGGCGGTACCGATCGGCGACGTCGTGCTGGCCGTGAAGAATCTCGGCGTCGACGGCGTGTTCCGCGACGTCAGCTTCGAGCTGCGCGCGGGCGAGATCCTCGGCGTCGCGGGCCTCGTCGGCTCCGGGCGCTCGAACGTCGCGGAGGCGTTGTTCGGTGTCGTGCCGGCGACGTCCGGCGAGATCCGCATCGACGGCAAGCCGGTGCGCATCGCCACGCCCGCGCAGGCGATGAAGCACGGGATGGCGTTCCTCACCGAGGATCGCAAGGACACCGGCTGCTTCCTGAATCTCGACCTGCTCGCGAACATGGAAGCGGCGGTGCTCAGCAACCGCTACGTGAAGTTCAATTTCGTGCGGCAGACGCAGCTCAAGCGCGACTGCGAGGAAATGAGCCGGATGCTGCGCGTGAAGACGCCCGGGCTGCACGAGGAAATCCAGAACCTGTCGGGCGGCAACCAGCAGAAGGTGCTGATCGGCCGGTGGCTGCTGACGCAGCCGCGCATCCTGATCCTCGACGAACCGACGCGCGGGATCGACGTCGGCGCGAAGGCCGAGATTCACCGGCTCGTCAGCGCGCTCGCCGGCAAGGGCGTCGCGGTGATGATGATCTCGTCGGAGATGCCGGAGGTGCTCGGCATGAGCGACCGCGTGATGGTGATGCACGAAGGCCGGATGACCGGCATCGTCGAACGCAAGGACGCCGACCAGGTCCGCATCATGGACCTGGCCTCGCGCTGAGCCGCAACAAGCATGGAGACAAAGCAATGGGCAACCTGAATCCGGTCGCGGACGCGCAGTCCCTGACGATCAAGACGCGGCACGCGAAGTGGCCGCCCGAACTGAGCATCTTCCTGGTGCTGGTGGGCATCAGCCTGTTCTTCGAGGTGATCGGCTGGCTCGTGGTCGGCCAGAGCTTCCTGTTCAACGCGGAGCGGCTCGAGATCATCGTGCTGCAGATGGCCGTGATCGGCATCATCGCGGTCGGCGTGAACCTCGTGATCATCACGAGCGGGATCGACCTGTCGTCCGGGTCGGTCGTCGCCGCGGCGGCGGTCGTGTCGGCCAGCCTCGCGCAGGTATCCGATTTTCCGCGCGCGGTGTTCCCGCACCTGACCGACCTGCCGGTGATCTGGCCGGTGCTGGCGGGCGTGTGCGTCGGGTTGCTGGTCGGCCTGCTGAACGGTTCGCTGATCGCGCTGACGGGCATCCCGCCGTTCATCGCGACGCTCGGCACGATGGTTGCCGCGCGCGGCTTCGCGAAGTGGTTCACCAACGGGATGCCGGTGTCGATGCTGACCGATCCGTTCGCGGCAATCGGCGCGGGTGCGAACCCGGTGATCATCTTCCTGGTCGTCGCCGCGATCTTCCACGTGGTGCTGCGCTACACGCGCTTCGGCAAGTACACCTATGCGATCGGCGCGAACCGCCATGCGGCCGTCGTGTCGGGCATCAACGTGACGCGCCACCTGGTGTTCGTCTACGCGATCGCGGGCCTGTTGAGCGGCATCGCCGGCACCGTGACGGCCGCGCGTGCGATTTCCGGCCAGTCGGGCATGGGCGTGATGTACGAACTCGATGCGATCGCGGCCGTCGTGATCGGCGGCACGTCGCTGTCGGGCGGCCTCGGGCGCGTGACGGGCACCGTGATCGGCGTGCTGATCCTCGGCGTGATGACGTCGGGCTTCACGTTCATCCGGATCGACGCGTACTACCAGGAGATGGTCAAGGGCGCGATCATCGTCGCGGCCGTGATCGCCGACCAGTACCGCAACAAGAAGTCGCGCCGCTGATTCATCGACCGGGAACAACATGAAGATCGCTCTGGATCCCTACATGATTCGCCACCTGCCGCTCGACCGGCTGCCGCACGCGGTCGCCGAGCTCGGCTACGACCAGATCGAGTTGTCGCCGCGCAGCGATTTTCTCGACTGGTGGGTGATGCCGCGCGCGACGCGCGAGCGCATGGCCGCGTTCCGGCACGCGCTGCGCGCCAGTGGCGTCGGCCTCGCGTCGCTGCAGCCGATGTACCGCTGGGCCAGCCCGTTCGAGGACGAGCGGCAATGGGCGATGCGCTGCTGGAAGAAGGCGATCGAGGTCGCGGTCGAGATGGAGTGCCCGCTGATGGTATCCGAGTTCGGGCGCGGTGCGTCGCCGGAGCGCTCGGTCGGCGAGCGTCCGGGCGCGAACCCTCAGGCGCTGTGCGAGGCCGCATGGTTCCGTTCGATGGACGAGCTGTTGCCGATCCTCGAGCGCGAACGCATCGTGCTGTCGGTCGAGCCGCATCCGGAAGACTGGATCGAGCAGCTGCAGCCGGCGATCGACATCGTCACCAATATCGGCTCGCCGTCGCTGAAGCTGTCGTACATCGCGCCGCACACGTTCTACTACGGCGACGACCTGGCCGCGATGATCGCGCAGGCCGCGCCGATCCTCGCGCACGTGCGCGTGGCCGACACCTTCGACCACCGCAAGAGCAGCCAGCTGCGCTACATCGTGAACCCGCCCGGCTCGAACCAGATTCGCGTGCACCAGCATCTCGACATCGGGCAGGGCGAAATCGACTGGGACAGGTTTTTCCGCGCGCTCGGCGAGGCCGGTTTCGACGGTGTGATGTCGTCGTGCGTGTTCGCGTGGGAGGACCGCGCGGAGGCGTCGTCGCGCTACATGCGCGACACGATCCAGCGCTACGTCGATCGCCATTTCGAGCGGGCGCCAACGCGCTGACCCATGACCGATCGGCGCGGCACGGGCCGCGCCGTTGATGAACGAAAGACTGGAGATATCCGGATGACCTTGCAAATCGGCGTGATCGGCTGCGGCGCGATCGGCCAGGACCATATCCGCAGGCTCACGCGCACGCTCTCCGGCGCGCGCGTGGTGGCCGTCAACGACATCGATCCGCAGCAGGCGCGCGACGCGGTGACGAAATACGGGCTCGACGCGGAAATCTACGGCGACGGCCACGAAGTCGTCGCGGCCGCCGACGTGCAGGCCGTGCTCGTCACGTCATGGGGGCCGACGCACGAAGCGTTCGTGCTCGACGCGATCGCGCACGGCAAGCCGGTGTTCTGCGAGAAGCCGCTCGCCGTCACGGCCGAGGGCTGCATGCGGATCGTCGAAGCCGAAGTCGCGCACGGCAAGCGGCTCGTGCAGGTCGGCTTCATGCGGCCGTACGACGAAGGCTATCGCGCGCTGAAGCGCGTGATCGACAGCGGCGCGATCGGCGCGCCGCTGATGCTGCATTGCGCGCACCGCAACCAGTCGGTCGGCGAGCGCTACACCACCGACATGGCGATCACCGACACGCTGATCCACGAGCTCGACGTGCTGCGCTGGCTGCTCGGCGAGGACTATGCGAGCGCGCAGGTCGTGTACCCGAAGAAGACGCGCCACGCGAGCGCCCATCTTGCCGATCCGCAGATCGTGCTGCTCGAAACCGCGAGCGGCGTGCGTATCGACGTCGAGATCTTCGTGAACTGCCAGTACGGCTATGACATCCAGTGCGAGGTGGTCGGCGAGCAGGGCATCGCGAAGCTGCCCGATCCGCCGGCCGTCGGGCTGAAGCATGCGGCGCGGCAATCGGTCGAGATCATGACCGACTGGAAGGAGCGCTTCATCGCGTCCTACGACGTCGAGCTGCAGGCGTTCATCGACGGTGTGCGCCAGGGTGCGCTGACCGGCCCGTCGGCGTGGGACGGCTACGCGGCGGCGGTCGCGGCCGACGCCTGCGTGCGCGCGCAAAAGAGCGGGGCGGTCGAGCCGATCGCGATGGCCGAACGCCCGGCGTTCTATCGCGGCTGACCGGCCGACACCTGGGCCGCGTGGCCACGCTCACGGCCGCGTGCCGCTTTCCTTTCGGACGACCGACATGACGATGAAGATCGGCTGCGCGCCCTGTTGCTGGGGCGTCGACGACGTGAACAACCCGCACCTGCCGCCGTGGCGGCACGTGCTCGCCGAAGCGGCGCAGGCCGGCTACTCGGGCATCGAGCTCGGGCCGTACGGCTATATCCCGCTCGACCTCGACGTGGTGAGCGCGGAACTCGCGCGGCAGCGGCTGAGCATCACCGCCGGCACGATCTTCGACGACCTGGTGTCGCCGGAGAACCTGCCGAACCTGCTGCGCCAGACGCGCGAGATCTGCGCACTGATCACGCGCCTGCCGAAGCTGCCGACGCAGCACGGCCAGCGCTACGCGGCGCCGTACCTGGTCGTGATGGACTGGGGGCACGAGGAACGCGATTACGCGGCCGGCCACGCCGAGCGCGCGCCGCGCCTGTCCGACGAAAGCTGGGCGCGGATGATCGACCACATCCGCCAGATCGCGACGATCGCGCGCGACGAATTCGGCGTGCGCGTGGTGATCCATCCGCATGCGGGCGGCTATATCGAGTTCGCGGACGAGATCGACCGGATCGTTGCCGACATCGCGGCCGAAACGGCCGGCCTCTGTCTCGATACCGGCCACCTGTACTACTCGGGGATGGATCCCGAGACGTGGCTGCGCCGCCACGCGGCGCGGCTCGACTACGTGCATTTCAAGGACATCGACGCTGCCGTGTACGACGCGGTGATGGGCGAGCACATCGCATTCTTCGCGGCCTGCGCGCGCGGCGTGATGTGCCCGATCGGCAGCGGCGTGCTCGACTACCGCGCGATTCGCCGCACGCTCGACGACATCGGCTATGCCGGCTATATCACGATCGAGCAGGAGCGCGATCCGCGCAATGCCGGTACGAGCCTGCGCGACGTCGCGGCGAGCCGCGCGTTTCTCGCGTCGGCCGGATTCGCGTGAACGGCCGACGCGTACCCCTGAACACACGCTGAACACCTGAAAACGGACAGGAACACGACAATCAT
Organism: Burkholderia sp. 22313; assembly: GCF_052045245.1. NCBI lineage: Bacteria > Pseudomonadati > Pseudomonadota > Betaproteobacteria > Burkholderiales > Burkholderiaceae > Burkholderia > Burkholderia sp. 22313. Next base: position 44,497 of record NZ_JBQEON010000029.1, on the reverse strand, counting down.
GATCGACGGACAGATTCTGCTCGGGCATTCGATTCCCTGGGGCATGGTCGGCGGCGGGCTCGGCAGCCAGATCGGCTATAGCCACCGGTCGGCAGCGCTGCGGGACGGCAGCTTCCAGCTGGTCGCCGGCGCATTCGACATCGATGCCGAGCGCGGCCGGCAGTTCGGCATGAAGCTCGGCGTCGATGGCGGGCGCTGCTATCCGGACTACCGGACGATGTTCGATGCCGAGGCGAAGCGCGCGGACGGCATCCGCGCGGTGTCGATCGCGACGCCGAACAACACGCACTTCGAGATCTGCCGCGCGGCGCTGAACGCGGGGCTCCACGTGGTCTGCGAGAAGCCGCTGTGCTTCACGACCGAGGAGGCCGAGGCGCTGCAGCGGCTGTCGGTCGAGCAGAACCGCGTCGTCGGCGTCGCGTACGGTTATTCCGGACACCAGATGATTGAACAGGCGCGCGAGATGATCGCGCGCGGCGATCTCGGCGAGATCCGCATCGTGCAGATGCAGTTCGCGCACGGCTTCCACAGCGTGGGCGTCGAGGCCGCGAGCGCGGCGGCACGCTGGCGCGTCGATCCGAAGTTCGCCGGCCCGAGCTATGTGCTCGGCGACATCGGCACGCATCCGCTGTACATCTCGGAAGTGATGGCGCCCGAGTTGAAGATTCGCCGGCTGATGTGCTCGCGGCAAAGCTTCGTGAAGAGCCGCGCGCCGCTGGAGGACAACGCGTTCACGATCATGGAATACGACACGGGTGCGATCGGCTACGTGTGGTCGAGCGCGGTGAACGCGGGCTCGATGCACGGGCAGAAGGTGCGCGTGATCGGCTCGAGGGCGAGCGTCGAATGGTGGGACGAGCATCCGAACCAGTTGCGCTACGAGATCCAGGGGCAGCCGGCGCAGGTGCTCGATCGCGGGATGGGGTATCTGCATCCGCACGCGCTGCGCGAGGATCGCATCGGCGCCGGGCATCCGGAAGGGCTGTTCGACGCGTGGTCGAACCTGTATGCGCGCTTCGCGCTCGCGATGGACGCGGCCGATCGCGGCGACGCGCAAGCGTTGAAGGGCATCCATTTTCCGGACGTCCACGCGGGCGTCGAGGGCGTGCGGTGGGTCGAGAACTGCGTGCGGTCCGCCGATGCGGGCGGCGTGTGGGTCGACTATCGTTGAGCGGGGGAGGGGCGACGCACGGCATCGGCCAGCGGCCGCCGGCGTTGGCGCCCGCATCGGCGTCGGTATCGGCGTCGGTAAACGCCCTAATCTTTACGACGCGGCAAGCACGTTGGAAAATCGTTTCCCGTATCGCCGTGGAGCGTGTGCAGGTGATGATCGAGCGCGTGGGAGCGAGCGTGCGGCACGAGCCATGCCGCAAACGTGATTAAATTCGCCCTTCATGCATGTCTACAGGTGAGCCCCGGGCGCGTCCGCAAGCCGAGCGCGCATCGGGGCCGTCAACTTCGCGCTATCCGATGAGCTCATCCGAGAAACCTCCCGCCACCGTCGAGCAGTTCCTGCAGCATCTGACGCAGGAGTACGACGGCCTCAGTAATCGCCTGAAGGTGATCGCGCGTCACGTCGAAACGCATCGGGACCAGCTTGGGCTGGAGGGGATCCAGTCGCTCGCGGAGGCGTGCGGCGTCCAGCCGTCGGCCGTCGTGCGGTTCGCGAAGCACTTCGGCTTCTCCGGTTTCTCCGAGATGCAGCGGCTGTTCCGCGAGGGGCTGGCGCAGCAGATCGCGCCGGGCCGCGCGTACAACCTGCGGCTGCGCGACGTGATCGAATCGGGTTCGTCGAGCCTGCAGCCCGAGCAGATCGCCGACGAATTCATCAAGGGCAGCATTGCCGGCATGCAGCAGCTGCGGCAGACGCTCGACCCGCAGGCGCTCGCGCAGGCCGTCGATCTGCTCGCCGACACGCAGGCGATCTGGATCGCCGGTTCGCGCCGCGCGTTTCCGATCGCCGTGTATCTCGACTATGCGCTGCAGCACACCGACAAGCGCATCGGGCTGTTCAGCGCGCTCGGCAGCATGCATCTCGGGCAGATCCGGTCGGTGCGCGAGGGCGACGTGATGATCGTGATCTCGTTCATGCCGTATGCGGACGAGACGGTGCAGGTTGCGCAGCAGGCCGTGCAGCGCGGCGCGCGCCTGATCGCGATCACCGACAGCCGGATGAGCCCGCTCGCGCGGGAGGCCGAGGTGACGCTGATGGTGCAGGACAGCGCGACCTTCGGGTTCCGCGCGCTGACCGCGACGATGGGCCTTGCGCAGAGCCTGTTCGTCGCGCTCGCGTACCGGCTCGAGCTGTCGTACCTGCCGACCGCCGACGGCGCACACGGCACGAAGGCCGGCTGACGCCGGCCTTTCATGTGCCCGCCGCCTGCGGCGCGAAGCGGCCGGCAGTGCGTCGACCACGCTTACTTCGCGGTCGGCATCGCGAACTCGGCGCCCTTGCCGATGCTCGACGACCAGCGCTGCATCACCGACTTCTGGCGCGTATAGAAGCGCACGCCTTCCTCGCCGTATGCGTGCATGTCGCCGAACAGGCTCTTCTTCCAGCCGCCGAAGCCGTGCCAGGCCATCGGCACCGGAATCGGCACGTTGATGCCGACCATGCCGACCTGGATGCGCCGCGCGAATTCGCGCGCGATGCCGCCATCGCTCGTGAAGCACGCGACGCCGTTGCCGAACTCGTGCGCGTTGATCAGGTCGACCGCTTCGCCGAAGTCCTTCACGCGCACGCAGCCGAGCACCGGCCCGAAGATCTCTTCCTTGTAGATGCGCATGTCGGGGCGCACGTGATCGAACAGCGTGCCGCCGGTGAAGAAGCCTGCCTCGCGGCCCGGCACGCGCAGCCCGCGGCCGTCGACCACCAGTTGCGCGCCTTCGCCGACGCCTTGCTCGATATAGCCTTCGATGCGCTTGAGCGCTTCGCCGGTGACGATCGGGCCCATCTCGACTTCCGGCGACATCCCGTCGCCGATCACCAGCTTGCGCGCGCGTTCGGCGACCGCCGGCACGATCTTGTCGGCCACGTCGCCGACCAGCACCGCGATGCTGATCGCCATGCAGCGCTCGCCGGCCGAGCCATACGCGGCGCCGATCAGCGCGTCGACCGCCTGGTCGAGGTTCGCGTCGGGCATCACGACGAGGTGGTTCTTCGCGCCGCCGAGCGCCTGCACGCGCTTGCCCGACTGCACCGCGCGCTGCTGCACGTAGGCCGCGATCGGCGTCGAGCCGACGAAGCTGACGGCCTGCACGTCCGGGTGGTCGAGCAGCGCGTCGACCGCGCCCTTGTCGCCCTGCACGACGTTGAACACGCCGGCCGGCAGCCCGGCCTGCGTGAGCAGGTCGGCGATGAACAGTGCCGCCGACGGGTCGCGCTCGCTCGGCTTCAGCACGAACGTGTTGCCCGTCGCGAGCGCGACCGGGAACATCCAGCACGGCACCATGCACGGGAAGTTGAACGGCGTGATGCCCGCGACGACGCCGAGCGGCTGGCGCATCGTCCAGTTGTCGATGCCGGTGCTGACCTGGTCGGTGAAGTCGCCCTTCAGCAGTTGCGGCACGCCGCACGCGAATTCGATGATGTCGATGCCGCGCGCGACTTCGCCCTGCGCGTCGGAGAACACCTTGCCGTGCTCGGCAGTGATCATCGCCGCGAGCGTGTCGCGGTGCTCGTTCATCAGCTGCAGGAAGCGGTGCAGCACGCGGGCGCGGCGGATCGGCGGCGTGGCGGCCCAGGCCGGGAACGCGGCATGGGCGGAGGCGACGGCCCGCTGCACTTCGTCGCCGTCGGCGAGCGCGACGCGGCGCACCGCGCGGCCGAGCGCCGGGTTGAGCACGTCCTGGAAGCGGCCGCTGCGGCCGGCAACCGGCGCGCCGTCGACATAGTGGCCGACGTCGGCGTCGGAGGTGTAGGCGGGAACCGTATTCATCGTGTCTCCTGGGGGATGGGGGTGGACGGAACCTAGTCTAGGCAAAGCGGCGGGGCGGGAGAAGGCCGCGCAGCTTGATTCACTGTTCAGAATTCTGAATAATCACCGGATGAATCAGCAAAATGTCCAGGCGCTTTGGCCGCATATCCATTCGCTGACGGTGCTGGCCGCGGCCGGCAGTTTCACGGCCGCCGCGCAACGGCTCGGCATCAGCAAGGCCGCGATGAGCCAGCGCATCGCCGATCTCGAGAAGGCGGCCGGCGTGCCGCTCGTCCGGCGCACCACCCGCAGCGTGCGGCTCACCGACGCCGGGCAGACGCTGGTCGACAGCACGCGCGACGCGTTCGAGTCGATCGGCCAGCATTTCTCGCGCGTGAAGGACCTGGCCGGCGAACCGCGCGGGCTGCTGCGCGTGACCGTGCCCGTCGCGCTCGGGCGCCAGCAGGTCGTGCCGCACCTGCCGGATTTCCTGCGGCAGCATCCGGGCGTGCATATCGAGCTCGACCTGTCCGACCGGCTGCATTCGCTGACGCAGGAGGGCTTCGACCTCGCGATCCGTCATACGACGACCGCGCCGCAAACCCACGTCGCGTGGAAGCTGTGCGACACGCGTTCGTTGCTGGTCGCGAGCCGCGAGTACCTCGACGCGCGCGGCGCGCCGCGCCATCCGAACGAACTCGTCGACCACAGCTGCCTGTGCTACCTGCGCGAGCACGAGCCGGCCGCCTGGAGCTTCGAGCCGGACGGCCGGCGGCGCGAACGCGTGAGCGTGCCGGTGCGCGGCAGCTTCGCGGCGAACAACAGCGAGGCGATGCGCGAGGCCGCGCTCGGCGGGCTCGGCATCGCGCTGCTGCCGGATTTCAGTGCGCAGCGCGATCTCGACGCCGGGCGGCTCGTCGCGCTGCTCGACGGCTGGCGGCCGTCGGGCGCGTTCGGCGACCACATCTTCGCGATCCGGCCGTACAGCCCGGTCGTGCCGAGCGCGGTGCGCGCGCTCGTGCGGCACCTGCGCGAGCGGCTCGCGGGCGGCTTCCCGGGCGCGTGACAACCGTCTGACGGAGCGGGCGCGGCCATGCCGCGTCGGCAGGACAGGGCCCCGGCCGCACGGGCAGCCGCGGCCGCGCTGCGGTAAAATCGCCGCTTCCTCCCGCGCCCGTGTGGCGCGTCATTCGAAGGTCGACAGCCGATGCAGATTCACAAGGAAGTGGACGCGCGCGGGCTCAATTGCCCGTTGCCGATCCTGCGCGCCAAGAAAGCGCTCGCCGATATGGAGAGCGGGCAGATCCTCAAGGTGCTCGCGACCGATCCGGGCTCGCAGCGCGATTTCGCCGCGTTCGCGAAGCAGACGGGCAACGAGATCGTCGACGTGACGACCCAGGACAAGACATTCGTGTTCCTGATGCGCCGCCGCTGACGGCCCGCATCACGCGCCGCTTGCGGCACCCGCGCGGGCACGGCGCCCGTTGCGGCCCCGCCGCTCCTCAGTACTCTGCCGCCCCTGACAATTCTTAAACCTCGTTGCACGACCGGCTGCGTATACTGACCGGCCGGTCGTCCGTCTCGGATGGATGCGCCGGCCACGGTACGTCATACGAGGCGGGCACGGGGGCCATGCCTGACGCTGCCGTCGTACAAACGGGGAAAGGACATGTCCTTCAGACCAGGGACCATTCGAAGTCCGGCCGCGGCGGAATGCAGTGCGCCCGCACGCGCGGCGGGGTTGAGCCGGATCGAGCTCGACCCGCAGCAGGATCGCCACGCGCGTGCCGCGCTGGAGGCGTATGCGGATTCGGCGGCGGCCGAGATGCCGTGGCTGGCCGAATCGCTCGGCGAGCGGCTGCGCGACGCCGCGCGGCACGACGGCGCGGGCTTCACGTATTGCGGAGCAACGGTCGAGCGCGTGTTCGAGTTCGCCCAGGCGTGGGCGGCGAGCCAGCCCGATTATGCGGCGCCGGCGTGGGAGCGCGTGCGCGGCCAGCTGCGGCGCATGCTGGAGCAGCCGGAGCAGTCGCCCGCCGTGCGGCGCGGGCGCGTGCCGGCCGACGACTGGGGCGAGCCGGTGGCCGGAATGGCAGACGCCGACTAGGCGCGAACGCGCGACGGGAAGGATTATTCGAATAAAGGACCGTAGTCCGCGCAATTTCTTGGCGAATTTCATACTACTATGATGAAATCGCCGGTTCGTCCGTGCCCCGTTTTTGAGATATTGGCCGGGGTGCCGCATCGCGCAGGTTGCGCGGGCGGCAAACGACGGCTCGCCGGCTGGTGTTGGCGTCGCGCGCATGGCGCGTGGCGGGGTGAGCGCGGGGAGCTGAACTGGACGAATCGATTTCGTTTTGCGGGGTGCTATGAGAATTGCTGTACTGGATGACGATCCGGCCCAGACGGATTTCGTCAGTCAAACGCTGACGGCCGCCGGCCATACGTGCTATTCGTTCAAGGAAGGCAAGGCCCTGAAGAAGCGTCTGCAACGCGAGACGTTCGATCTGCTCGTGCTCGACTGGAATGTGCCGGACATGTCCGGCGAGGAAGTGCTCAAGTGGGTGCGTGCGAACCAGACCGAGCACAGCCTGCCGATCATCTTCATGACGAGCCGCGACGACGAGGCGGGGATCACGCAGATCCTCAACGCCGGCGCCGACGATTACGTGGTCAAGCCCGTGTCGGGCCCGATCCTGCGGGCACGCATCGGTTCGCTGCTGCGCCGTGCGTATCCGGTCAATGCCGAGGCGGCCGTTCGCGAGTTCGACCAGTTCCGTTTCGACGTGAACCTGAAGCAGGCGTATGTCGGCGACAAGGCCGTGAGCCTCACGCAGAAGGAATTCGAGCTCGCACTGCTGCTGTTCCAGCATCTCGACCGGCCGCTGTCGCGCGCGCACATTCTCGATCTCGTGTGGAAGCAGGCGACCGACATTCCGTCGCGCACGATGGACACGCACATCTCGATGCTGCGCACGAAGCTCGGCCTGCGGCCGGAAAACGGCTATCGGCTCGCGCCGATCTACGGCTACGGCTACCGGCTCGAGCGGGTCGGCCAGGGAGAACCGGAGTGACCACGGGAATCACGCAGCGCACCGCGAGCTTGCGCACGGCCGCGCTGCGCGCGGCGTGCGCGGGCGCGTTTGCGTTCGCTGGCGCGGCCCAGCAGGCCGCCGCGCAGCCGCCGGCGGCCGCGGGCAAGACGATCGTCTACCGCACGCAGGCCGGCGACACGCTGTACGACGTCGCCGCGCGCTATCTGCAGGGCCCGGACGACTGGCAACTGCTGCAGCAGATCAATGGCGTGCCCGCGCCGAAGCACCTGCAGCCCGGCATCGCGCTGAAGCTGCCGGTCGCGCGGCTGCGCAAGGAAAAGCTGACCGCCCGCGTCGTCGCCGTGCAGGGCACGGCCGAGCGCGCGAGCGCCGAGGCCTACACGCCGCTTGCGAACGATGCGACGCTCAACGAGGGCGACCGCGTGCGCACCGGCGCGAACGGCTTCGTCACGCTCGAGCTTGCCGACGGCACGCACATGAGCCTGCCGCCCGACAGCCAGCTCGACCTGAAGACATTGCGCCGCACCGTGCTGACCGGCACGCTCGATCGCGAGTTCGAACTCTCGCGCGGCTCGGTCGACAGCGAAGTCACGCATCTGAAGAAACGCGACGACCGCTTCCAGATCCGTTCGCCGTCGGTCGTGGCCGGCGTGCGCGGCACGCGGTTCCGCGTGAACTACGACGCCGCCGGCAACGCGGCGACGCGCGTCGAAGTGCTTGACGGCACCGTCGGCGTCGCGGGCAAGCGGCGGCCGGCCGATCCGACGCTCGTGCATGCGAGCTTCGGCAGTGTCGCGACGTCGTCCGGCGCGGTCGGCGCGCCGGTCCAGCTGCTGCCTGCACCGGCGCTCGCGCACCCCGACAAGGTGCAGGACGAGCCCGACGTCGCGTTCGACATCGCGCCGCTGGCCGATGCGCACGCGTACCGCCTGGAACTCGCGCACGACGCGGGCATGCTCGACCTGTTCCGCGAAACGCGTACCGACGCGCCGCGCGCGGTGTTCCGCGACGTGCCGAACGGCACGTACTTCGTGCGGGTCGCCGCGATCGATGCCAGCGGCCTCGAAGGGCTGCCGCGCACCTATGCGTTCGAGCGGCGCCAGATGGGGCTCGACGCAACTGCGTCGCCCGGCGCGGATGGCTACGAGTTCCGCTGGTCGCCGAACGGCTCGGGCAAGGATGCGCGCTACCGGTTCGTGCTGTCGCGCTCGAAGGACCTGAGCGCGCCGGTCGTCGACCAGGTGGGCCTGCAGGCGCGCAAGATCGCCGTCGCGCACCTGCCGCCCGGCGACTACTACTGGGCGGTGACGGTCGAGGAATTCGAAGGCGGCAAGTTCTATCAGAAGACGAGTCCGGTCAGCGCGTTCACGCTGTCGCGCTGACCCGCGGCGCATGAAACCGGATGCCATTTCTCCGCGGCGGCGCCTCGGCCGCCGCTTCCTGATCGAGTGGATCGCGATCGGCTGCCTCGGGGTCGCGGTGATTCTCGTGTGCGCGCTCGGCCGGCTGTCGTCGAGCGTCGACGGGCTGATCTACGACCGGCTGCTGATGCTGCGCAGCCTGCCGCTGTCGCCCGACGTCGTCGTCGTCGATATCGACAACCAGAGCGTGTCCGCACTCGGCCGCTGGCCGTGGCCGCGCACCGTGCATGCGCGGCTGCTCGACACGCTCGCGCGCGCGCAGCCGGCCGCCGTCGTCTACGACGTGCTGTTTACCGAGCCATCGTCCGACGATCGCGCGTTCGCCGACGCGATGGCCCATGTGCCGACCTTCCTGCCCGTCTTGCTGAGCCCCGAGCAGGCGGACGGCACGCGTGCCGTCGATCCGCCGGTGGCCGAGCTCTCGGCGCGTGCGATGGGGCTCGGCCACATCAATCTCGAAGTCGATCCCGACGGCATCGTGCGCAGCGTCGCGCTGTTCGAAAGCGACGGGCGCGTGCGCTGGCCGCAGCTGATGGTGCCCGTCTACCGCGCGATCCAGGCCGGCCGGTTGCATCCGGTCGGCGGCGCGCCCGGCGCGCGAGCGCACGACCTGTCGCGCGATGCGGCGGGCGAGGGCCGCTACCTGATTCCGTTCAGCCGCAATACGCCCGCGTATCCGACGCTGTCGTTCGACGACGTGCTCGAAGGGCGCGTGAAGCCCGACGCGCTGCGCGGCAAGATCGTCGTCGTCGGCGTGACGGCGTCGGGCCTCTACGACCGTTTCGCGACACCGGTGTCGGGGGATTTCGGCCCGCTCGCCGGCGTGTACATCCACGCGAACGTGCTCGACATGCTGACGACCGGCAGCGCGATCCTGCCCGCGTCGCGCGCGGGGCTGTTCGCCGCGTCGCTGCTGCCGCTCGCCGTGCTGCTGGGCGGCTTCCTGATGCTGTCGCCATGGCGCGCGCTGCTGCTGACGCTGAGTCTCGCCGCGCTGGCCGCCGTCGCGAGCCTGGCGCTGCTGTTCGAGGCGCGCGTGTGGCTGTCGCCCGCGCCCGCGATCTTCGGGCTGATCGCCGTGTACCCGATCTGGAACTGGCGGCGCCTGGAAATGACGATGTCGTACCTGCGCCGCGAGCTGCAGCGGCTCGCCGACGAGCCGCACCTGCTGCCCGAGGCGCCGCGCACGCGCAGCGTCGGTGGCGACGTGCTCGAGCGGCAGATGGCGCTGATGGCGCAGGCCGCGCAGCGCGTGCAGGACATGAAGCGCTTCGTGTGGGACAGCCTCGACAGCATGCCGGAGCCGATCTTCGTCACCGACCTGGCCGGCACCGTGCTGATCGCGAACCATGCGGCCAAGCGCTACGGGTCGCGGCTCGCGCTGCCGCTGCCGGAGGGGCGTCAACTGCAGGCGGCGCTCGGCGAGCTGACCTTCATGAAGACCGTCGACGGCAACGCCGAACACGACGTCACGATCCGCGAACACTGGCCGGCCGCGCTTGACCCGACGCTCGAGGCCGAGCACGACGCGATGGCGCGCGGCATCGAGGTGCGCGACCGCGACGGGCTCGACCATCTGTTACGCTACGCCCCGTGTACCAACGCGCAGGGTCGCGTGACCGGCTGGATTGCCGGCCTCGTCGACGTGACCGAGCTGCATGCGGCCGAGCGGCAGCGCGAGGAGGCGCTGCACCTGCTGTCGCACGACATGCGCTCGCCGCAATCGTCGATCCTCGCGCTCGTCGAGATCGAGCGCGATCGCGTCGAAACCGATGCGATGCGCGGGCTGCTCGCGCGGATCGAGCGCTATGCGCACCGTGCGCTGTCGCTGGCCGACGAGTTCGTGCAGCTGGCGCGCGCGGAGTCGCAGGCCTACCAGCTCGAACCGACCGGTCTCGTCGACGTGCTGATCGACGCGAGCGACGAAGTGTGGCCGCAGGCGCAGGCGAAGCGCATCCGCATCGATACCGACGTCGGTACCGACATGTGCTGGACGCGCGCCGATCGCTCGCTGATCACGCGTGCGTTCGTCAACCTGCTGAACAACGCGGTCAAATACAGTCCGTCCGACACGGTGATCGCGTGTACGCTGACGGTCGAGCATGCATCGAAGCGGATGTTCTGTACGATTCGCGACCAGGGGTACGGTATCGCGCCGGAAGATCAGCGGCATCTGTTCGAGCGTTTCAAGCGGTTCCATGCCGGCGAGCGGCCCGAGATCTCGGGTTCCGGGCTCGGCATGGCATTCGTGAAGACGGTCGTCACGCGCCACGGCGGCAGCGTGACGGTCGACAGCGAAGTGGGGGTCGGCACCGCGGTGACGGTGTCGCTGCCCGCGATCGACGAGCCGTTCGCCTGACAGGGCCGGGCACGACGGCAGGCATTTGGGGGAAGTCATGAGAAAGGAATGGGCAGCGACCGCGCTGGCCGTCTCGCTGTTGACGGGTTGCGCCGGTGTCACGACCGGCGTGAGCACGCTCGGGCAGCCGAATGTGTTCGCGTCCGGCACGCACGGCTACGATTTCGTGCGCACGGCCGCTCAGGCCGACGATGCCGAATACCGCCAGATCGAGACGCTCGTGCGCGACGAACTCGCGCACCGCGGTTTCGCCGCGCAGCCGGGCAAGGCCGCGGACTACCGGTTGTCGATCGCCTATGCGACGCAGCCGGCGTCGGTTGCAACGACGGCCGACCAGTGCGGCGCCGCGAGCAGCGCGTGCGTGACGGTCGACGGGCCGGCGCCGTTCGCGCTGCCGTTCGCGGGCAAGGTATACCGCCACGTGCTGACGCTGCGTTTCGTCGACGCGAAGTCGGGGGCTGACGTCTATCGCGTATCGGCCTCGCTGCGCGATCGCGACGCGGGCACCCGGCAGGCCGCACCGACGCTCGTGAAGAGCGCGCTGGCGAAGCTGCCGTTCGAACCGGGTGGCGGCTGGCTCGTGAAGACGAAAAAAGACGACGCGGGCGCAATGCCGGGCGTCGTCTCGGTGAAGCCGGCCACGACGCGCTGACGCGCCGGCCGTGAGGTGAGGGCAGGCCCGCCGACGAGGCGAGGCCGGCCCGTGCCGCGTTCAGGCGATCGGTTGCGGGTTGCCGCGCGCGCGCAGGTACGCGTCGAACTCGGTGCCGACTTCCGGGTGGCGCAGTGCGAACTCGACCGTCGCCTTCAGGTAGCCGAGCTTGCTGCCGCAGTCGTAACGCGTGCCCTGGTACTTGTAGGCCAGCACCTGCTCGTCGGCGAGCAGCGCCTGGATCGCGTCGGTGAGCTGCAGTTCGCCGCCCGCGCCTGGCTTCAGCGCACGCAGGTGTTCGAAGATCCGCGGCTTCAGGATGTAGCGGCCGACCACGCCGAGGTTCGACGGCGCGACTTCCGGCGCCGGCTTCTCGACGATCGCCGACATCTTGACGATCGATTCTTCCCACTCCTTGCCGTCGACGATCCCGTACGACTTCGTCTCCGATGGCGGGATCTCTTCCACGCCGATCACCGAGCTGTGATAGTGGTCGAACACGTCGACCATCTGCTTCATCACGGGCGGGTTGCCGTCGAGCAGGTCGTCCGCGAGGATCACCGCGAACGGGTTGTCGGCCACCAGCTTTTCCGCGCACAGCACCGCATGGCCGAGGCCGAGCGCTTCCGGCTGGCGCACGTAGAAGCAGTCGACATGGCTCGGCTTGATGCTGCGCACGAGCTCGAGCAGCTTCTCCTTGCCGCGCGCCTCGAGTTCGGCCTCGACCTCGTACGACTTGTCGAAGTGGTCCTCGATCGCGCGCTTGCTGCGCCCGGTCACGAAGATCATCTCGGTGATGCCCGCGGCGATCGCTTCCTCGACCGCGTACTGGATCAGCGGCTTGTCGACGACCGGCAGCATTTCCTTCGGGCTCGCCTTCGTTGCCGGCAGGAACCGCGTGCCGAGACCGGCGACGGGGAATACCGCCTTGGTAACTTTCAACATGATCGAACCTTTATTCCTGTAATCGACTTGTCAGACAGTCTATGTTCACGTTCCGATTATAGTGAACGCAAACGACCTTACCGTTTGTTACGCAGGCAACCGATCGAGCTGCGCACGCAGTTTTTCGAGCGTGCTCTGGAATTCCGCGACGCGCTTCTGCTCCTGCTCGACCACGGCCGGCGGCGCTTTCGCGACGAACGCCTCGTTGCCCAGCTTCGCATTGCACTTCGCGATCTCGCCGGTCAGGCGCGCGATTTCCTTCGACAGGCGCTCGCGTTCGGCCGCGACGTCGATTTCCACCTTCAACACCAGCTTGTTCGGGCCCACGATCGCGATCGGGGCGCCGTGCGCTTCCTTGTCGAGCGTCGCTTCGTCCGCGAGAATCTGCACTTCGGACAGGCGGGCGAGGGCCTGCACGTACGGCGCGAACGAGCGCAGGCGCTCGGCGTCGCCGGCCGCCAGCAGCGGCACCTTGGTCGCCGGCGACAGGTTCATCTCGCCGCGCAGGTTGCGGCACGCGTCGACGATCGCCTTCAGGTCGGCCGCCCATTGTTCGGACGCTTCGTCGATCTTCTGCAGGTTCGCGAGCGGATACGCCTGCGTCATCAGCGACGCTTCGCCCTCGGCCTGGCCTTGCGGATAGCGGCCGGCGAGCGGCGCGACCTTCTGCCAGAGCGCTTCGGTGATGAACGGGATGATCGGATGCGCGAGGCGCAGCACCGTTTCCAGCACGCGCAGCAGCGTGCGGCGCGTCGCGCGCTGCTGTTCCGGCGTGCCGTTCTGGATCTGCACCTTCGCGAGTTCGAGATACCAGTCGCAGTACTCGTCCCACACGAACTTGTAGATGCTGCTGGCGATGTTGTCGAAGCGGTAATCGGCGAAGCCCTTCGCGATGTCGGCCTCGGTGCGCTGCAGGAGCGACACGATCCAGCGGTCGGCCGCCGAGAAGTCGAGGTAGCCGCCCGGGCCGCAATCGCCCGCGCCGCAGACTTCCGGCTTGTCGCTGCCGCAGTCGTGGCCTTCGCAGTTCATCAGCACGAAGCGCGTGGCGTTCCACAGCTTGTTGCAGAAGTTGCGATAGCCTTCGCAGCGCGCGAGGTCGAAGTTCACGTTGCGGCCGAGCGTCGCCATCGACGCCATCGTGAAGCGCAGCGCGTCGGTGCCGAACGCGGCGATGCCGTCCGGGAATTCCTTGCGCGTCTTCTTCTCGATCGTCGCGGCCTGCTTCGGGTTCATCAGGCCCGTCGTGCGTTTCGCGACGAGCGTGTCGAGGTCGATGCCGTCGACGATGTCGATCGGGTCGAGCGTGTTGCCCTTGCTCTTCGACATCTTCTGGCCTTCCGCGTCACGCACGAGGCCGTGCACGTACACGGTGTGGAACGGCACCTGGCCCGTGAAATGCGTGGTCATCATCACCATCCGGGCGACCCAGAAGAAGATGATGTCGAAGCCCGTGACGAGCACGGACGACGGCAGGAAGTGCTTCAGTTCAGGTGTTTGGTTCGGCCAGCCGAGCGACGAGAACGGCACGAGCGCCGACGAGAACCACGTGTCGAGCACGTCTTCGTCGCGCTTGAGCGCACCCGTGTAACCCTGCGCTGCCGCCTTCGCGCGCGCATCTTCCTCGTTGCGCGCGACGAACACCTCGCCGTTCTCGCCGTACCACGCGGGAATCTGGTGGCCCCACCACAGCTGGCGCGAGATGCACCAGTCCTGGATGTTCTCGAGCCACTGGTAATAGGTGGTCGTCCAGTTTTCCGGGATGAACTTGATCTGGCCGTTGCGTACGACGTCGAGCGACGTTTCCGTGATCGACTTGCCGGGATTGAATGTGCCTTCCGGCGCCGGCTTCGTCATCGCGACGAACCACTGGTCGGTCAGCATCGGCTCGATCACGACGCCCGTGCGGTCGCCGCGCGGCACCATCAGCTTGTGCGGCTTCACCGAGTCGAGGAACCCCTCTGCGTCGAGGTCGGCGACGATCGCCTTGCGCGCGTCGAAGCGATCGAGGCCGCGATACTGCTCGGGGCCGTTGTCGTTGATCTTCGCGTCGAGCGTCAGGATCTCGATCGGCGCGAGCTTGTGGCGCTGGCCGACCTGGTAGTCGTTGAAGTCGTGCGCGGGCGTGACCTTCACGACGCCCGTGCCGAACTCGCGGTCGACGTAGTCGTCGGCGATCACCGGAATTTCACGGCCCGTCAGCGGCAGCGTGACGAGCTTGCCGATCAGGTGCGCGTAGCGCTCGTCTTCCGGGTGCACCATCAGCGCGACGTCGCCGAGCATCGTTTCCGGACGCGTCGTGGCGACGGTGAGCGAGCCCGAACCGTCGACGAGCGGGTAGCGGATGTGCCACAGGTGGCCGTTTTCCTCTTCGCTCACGACTTCGAGGTCCGACACGGCGGTCAGCAGCACCGGATCCCAGTTGACGAGACGCTTGCCGCGATAGATCAGGCCCTGTTCATGGAGCGTGACGAACACGTCGCGCACGGCGGCCGACATCTTGTCGTCCATCGTGAAGTATTCGCGCGACCAGTCGGGCGACGCGCCGAGACGGCGGACCTGGCCGGTGATCGTCGACCCCGATTTTTCCTTCCATTCCCACACGCGCTCGACGAATTTCTCGCGGCCGAGGTCGTGGCGCGACACGCCCTGCGCGTCGAGCTGGCGCTCGACGACGATCTGGGTCGCGATCCCCGCGTGGTCGGTGCCGGGCACCCACAGCGTGTTCTCGCCGAGCATCCGGTGGTAGCGGGTGAGGCCGTCCATGATCGTCTGGTTGAACGCGTGGCCCATGTGCAGCGTGCCCGTCACGTTCGGCGGCGGCAACTGGATCGAGAAATCGGGGCGGGCCGGGTCGAAGGCCGGAGCCGCATAGCCGCGTTTTTCCCACTCCGGCCCCCATTGGGACTCGATGGTGTGGGGCTCGAAACTCTTCGCAAGCGTGTTGTCGCTCATGTTGGAAATCTGCCGAAAAATGCGTGAATTGGATGCCGAATCCGACAATTATAAATGGATGCACATCGACCAGCCATCGCCTTGCCGGTGCGGGCCCGTCGCGACACGGGCGCCGCTCGCCGGCAACACGCCTGCGACGTGCAGTCGAACGGATCGGGAACGGCATCGCGCGGCCGACTTATAATGTCGGGTCCGCATTTTTCTCGCCCGTTCGCTGCCGCTCCATGCCCGACCTGCTCGCCAATCTGAACCCCGAACAACTCGCCGCCGTCACGTTGCCGAACGAACCGGCGCTGATCCTCGCAGGGGCGGGCAGCGGCAAGACCCGCGTGCTGATCACCCGCATCGCGTGGCTGATCCAGCAGGGCTACGCGTCGCCGCCCACCGTGCTTGCCGTGACCTTCACCAACAAGGCCGCGCGCGAGATGATGGCGCGCCTGTCGGCGATGATGCCGATCGACACGCGCGGGATGTGGATCGGCACGTTCCACGGCCTGTGCAACCGGATGCTGCGCACGCACTGGCGCGACGCCGGCCTGCCGCAGACCTTCCAGATCCTCGATACGGCCGACCAGCTGTCCGCGATCAAGCGGCTGATGAAGGCGGCGAACGTCGACGACGAGAAGTACCCGCCGAAGAACGTCCAGTACTTCATCAACAACGCGAAGGAGCAAGGGCTGCGCCCGGACAAGGTCGACGCGACCGACAGCTTCAACCGCAAGTTCGTCGAGCTGTACCAGGCGTACGACCAGCAGTGCCAGCGCGAGGGCGTCGTCGATTTCCCCGAGCTGCTGCTGCGCTGCTACGAACTGCTCGCGTACAACGCGCCGCTGCGCGCGCATTACCAGGCGCGCTTCAAGCACATCCTCGTCGACGAGTTCCAGGACACCAACAAGCTGCAGTACGCGTGGCTCAAGATGCTCGCGGGCGGCCAGAACGCGATCTTCGCGGTCGGCGACGACGACCAGTCGATCTACGCGTTCCGCGGCGCGAACGTCGGCAACATGCGCGACTTCGAAGACGAATTCCGCGTGCGCAACCTGATCAAGCTCGAGCAGAACTACCGGTCGCACGGCAACATCCTCGATGCCGCGAACCAGCTGATCTCGAACAACGCGCACCGCCTCGGCAAGAACCTGCGCACCGACGCCGGCCACGGCGAGCCCGTGCGCGTGTACGAGGCGAGCACCGATTCGCAGGAAGCCGGCTGGATCGTCGAGGAGATCCGTTCGCTGATCAACACCGGGATGGCACGCAGCGAAGTGGCCGTCCTGTACCGCAGCAACGCGCAGTCGCGCTCGATCGAGCACACGCTGATGTCGTCGGGCATCCCGTATCGCGTGTACGGCGGCCTGCGCTTCTTCGAGCGCCAGGAAGTGAAGCACGCACTCGCCTACCTGCGCCTGATCGACAACCCGAACGACGACACCGCGTTCGTGCGCGTCGTGAACTTCCCGACCCGCGGGATCGGCGCGCGCTCGATCGAGCAGCTGGCCGACGCCGCGCGCCTGTACGGCTGCTCGATGGCCGCCGCGATTCCGTACGTGACGGGCAAGGCCGGCACGAGCCTCGGCGGGTTCGCGAACCTGGTCGCGAAGATGCGTGCCGATACGCAGCAGATGAACTTGCCCGACACCGTCGAGCACATCGTGCGCGCCAGCGGTCTCGCCGATTTCTACCAGGGCGAGCGCGAAGGCCAGGATCGTCTCGAGAACTTGCAGGAACTCGTGAACGCGGCCACCGCGTTCATTGCCGAGGAAGGCTACGGGCTCGATACGCCGGCCCGTTCAATCCCGCTGCGCGCCGGCGCGATCGCGGCGCCCGCGCTCGGCGCCGCGACGGACGATCCGGCGGTCGACGTGCTCGATGCGGTCTCGCCCGCCGACCCGGCCCAGAACCCCGACACGATGACGCCGCTCGCGGGCTTCCTGTCGCACGCGTCGCTGGAGGCCGGCGACAACCAGGCGCAGGCCGGCCAGGACGCGGTGCAACTGATGACGGTGCATGCGGCGAAGGGCCTGGAATTCTCGGCCGTGTTCATCACCGGCCTCGAGGAAGGGCTGTTCCCGCACGAGAACAGCGTGCTCGAGTCCGACGGCCTCGAGGAAGAGCGCCGGCTGATGTACGTCGCGATCACGCGTGCGAAGGAGCGGCTCTACCTGTCGTTCGCGCAGAGCCGGATGCTGCACGGCCAGACGCGCTACAACGTGCGCTCGCGCTTCTTCGACGAATTGCCGGAGCACGTGCTGAAGTGGCTGACGCCGAAGGTCGAGGCGGGGTCGCGCTGGGGCGGCCGCTCGGACAATGCCGGCTGGGGGCGCGACTGGTTCGCGCGGCCGGGCGGCGGCAGTCGCGAGCAGGTCGTCGATGCGGCGGTCACCGCGCCGCTGCCGGCGTTCGCGAACAAGCAGCGCGCGGCCGACACCGGTTTCCGCGTCGGCCAGCCGGTGTTCCATACCAAGTTCGGCGAGGGCACGGTCACCGCGCTCGAAGGCAGCGGCGCCGATGCGAAGGCGCAGGTGAAATTCAAGCGGCACGGCGAGAAGTGGCTCGCGCTGGCGGTCGCGAAACTGCAGGCGGTGGAATGATGGGCATCGACAGGGTTGAAACGGTTGCGACGCGTCCGCTCGGCATTCTGGCCGCGCTGCCCGAGGAACTCGGCGACCTGATCGCCGCGATGCGCGCCGAGGGCGCGATGAACACGGTCACGCTCGGCCGCCGCGATTACCACGTCGGCACCGTGCACGGCGCGGCCTGCGTCGTCACGCTCGCGCGGGTCGGCAAGGTCGCGGCCGCCGCGACGGTCAGCGCGCTGATCCACGTGTTCGGCGTGTCCGGTGTCGTGTTCACCGGCGTGGCCGGCGGCGTGTCGCGCACGGTGCGCGTGGGCGACGTCGTCGTCGCGGATACGCTGCTGCAGCACGATCTCGATGCGTCGCCGCTGTTTCCGCGCTACGAGGTGCCGCTGCTCGGCATCACGCGCTTCGCGACCGATGCGGCACTCACGGCCCGCCTGAAGGCCGCGTGCACGCTGTTCGTCGCGGAGGAGGGCGCGCAGTTCGCCGAGCGCTTCGGGCTGGCCGGCGCGGCGCTGCACGGCGGGCTGATCATCAGCGGCGACCGCTTCGTGTCGAGCGAACCCGAGGTCGTCGCGCTGCGCGACGCACTGCCGGACGCGCTCGCGGTCGAGATGGAAGGCGCGGCGATCGCGCAGGTGTGCGCCGAACACGACGTGCCGTTCGCGCTCGTGCGCACCATCTCCGACACGGCCGACGACCACGCGACGCAGTCGTTCTCGCACTTCCTGTCGGCCATCGCGAGCAGCTATTCGTCCGGCATCCTCAAGCGTTTCCTGACGCTGCATGCGACGAAGCGTGACGCGGCAGGCGTATAGTGACGCTCGCTGCGCCTGGGCGCAGCAATGACGACGAAACCACGATGGATTAAGCTCGCACGGCTGCCGGGGAAGTTGAGGCAGTCAGGACGACCGCACGTCGCACGCGGTTGTATAAAAAATAGCGATCCAGAGAGGGTCCGAATACCTGCCGAATGTGTTTTCTCGTTGAACCGTCAACGCTCGTCCGTCCTGCATTGCGCGGGTTTCGGGGCGGTCTCCGCATTTGGCGGCAACGGTCGATATGTCAATGATCCGAACTCGACAACCGTTCCCGACGACGGACCGTTGCCGGCCGGTGTTTATACATCGTGGATCGCCAGAGCGGTGGACGCATGGGGTGGTTGAACGACTGTGATCGCATTGGCGTTGGTCTGGCTGGGCGCTCGAATGCTTGATCGTGGAACGCGAGAGTCCCGGCACCGATAGCCGTTTGGCGAAACGCTTCATAACGTTTTTCGATCGACCGGCCGCGGCGCGCCCGCCGCGGCCGGTTCGTCACGCCTGCTTGCGCCGGTTGCTTTCGAGGTTCGGCAGGAACACCGTCAGCACGCCGATCAGCGGCAGGAACGAGCACACCTTGTACACGAACGTGATGCTCGTCGCGTCCGCGAGCTGGCCGAGCACGGCGGCGCCCACGCCGCCCAGGCCGAACGCGAAGCCGAAGAACAGCCCCGCGACCATCCCGACCTTGCCGGGCATCAGCTCCGTCGCATAGACGAGGATCGCGGCGAACGCCGAGGCCAGCACGATGCCGATGATCACGCTCAGCACGCTGGTCCAGAACAGGTTCGCGTACGGCAACAGCAGCGTGAACGGCGCGACGCCGAGAATCGATACCCAGATCACGTACTTGCGGCCGATCCGGTCGCCGACCGGCCCGCCGATCAGCGTGCCGGCGGCCACGGCCGCGAGGAACACGAACAGGTGGATCTGCGCGGCCTGCACCGACAGGTGGAACTTGTCGATCAGATAGAACGTGAAATAGCTGTTGATGCTCGCGAGGTAGAAGTATTTCGAGAACACCAGCAGCACCAGCACGCCGATCGCGGCGAGCACGCGGCCCTGCGACAGCGTCGGATGGCCGGCCGCCGCGGCCTTCTTCTTCATCGACGGATGCTGCTTGTACCAGTGGCCGATCTGCGTGAGCACGACCATCGCGACGAGCGCGGCGGCCGAGAACCACGCGATGCTGTGCTGGCCGTGCGGGATGATGACCAGCGCGGCGAGCAGCGGCCCGAGCGCCGAGCCGGCGTTGCCGCCGACCTGGAACAGCGACTGCGCGAGCCCGTGACGGCCGCCCGATGCCATCCGCGCGACGCGCGACGATTCCGGATGGAACACCGACGAACCGCACCCGACCAGTGCCGCCGCCGCCAGCAGCGTCGGGAAGTTCCGGGCGGCCGACATCAGCAGCAGCCCCGCGAGCGTGAAGCCCATCCCGACCGGCAGCGAATAGGGCTTCGGCCGCTTGTCGGTATACAGGCCGACGAGCGGCTGCAGCAGCGATGCGGTGATCTGGTAGGTCAGCGTGATCAGCCCGATCTGCGCGAACGACAGCGCGAACTGGCTCTTGAGCATCGGATAGATCGCGAGGATCAACGACTGGATCATGTCGTTGAGCATGTGCGAGAAGCTGATCGCGCCGAGCACCGGGTAGACGGTGCGCGGGGCGGGTGGAGCAGACGGCTGGGCCGCGGCGGCGGTGCCGGCGCCCGGATCGAGGCTGGTTTCCATGTGAGCTGAGCGAGTTGAGGTGGCAGGACGCGCTCTGAGGGGGATCGGCGCGTTTGAATCGTTGTTGCGTCAAAGAAGTGTAATGTGGCGTATCAAGAATGTCAGGCCAAGTTTTATCGCGATTCGGACATTGATATGACGATTCGGCCATTCCTCCCTTTTTTGGCCGGGTATAACGCAGGCGGCGCATCCGCCTGTCGAGAGGGGCGCGCGGGGCCGGCTCGGTGTTAGTCCCGACTCAAGGTCGGCCGATGGCGGCCGTAGAACGACGCAACGACAACAGAGGTGCGCCCCGCCCGCCACTGGCCACGAGCCGGGCGGGCACGGGACGCGCGGCCTGGCCAGCCATCGCGGGGACTGCCGGAACCGACCTTTCCGGCGGCGTGATCAATACGGGGATATATCGATGAAAGCAGCATCATTGCATCCGCAGCCGGGTGCGGCCACTACCGCAACCGGCGCAGCCGCCAAGCCCGCCGCGCGACGTCCGCGCGCAGTCTGGCGCGAACGCCGGCCGTGGAGCGTCAAGGCGACCTTGCGCGCCGCGTTTGCGATCCTGCTGGCCGGCACGCTCGCGATCGGCGTGTTTTCGCTGTGGCAGATCAGCCGGCTGAACGCGTCGATCGCGTCGGTCTACGAGCAGGGCCACGTCGCGAGCCGGGCGGCCGAGGAGGTGCGGGCCGAGGTGTTGCGCGCGAGCCGCGCGCAGAAGATGCTGCTGACCGCGACCACCGCGAAGGAGCGCGACGATCTGGGCGCCGAGGTCGGCGCGGGGCTCGCGTCGATCGGCCAGGCGCTCGCGACGCTGCAGCGCTACGCGGATCCGGCCGATGCGGACGATTCCGCGCGGCTGCGCGCATTCTCGATGGCGGTCGGCACGTGGAGCGGCCATCTGCGCGATTTCGTCGCGCTGGTGCAGGCGCAGCCGCTCGACCTGTCGCAGATGAACTGGCAGGTCGGCACGCAGGACGTGTCGCTGCTGGTCGAGACCGGCAAGCTCGAGAAGCTCGTCGCGATGCTCGTGAAGACGCGCGGCGCGAAGTCGAAGGCGACGCTCGATGCGTCCGCAACGATCTTCTCGTCGTCGTTCGGGATGATCGCGGCGATGACGGCCGCGCTGATCGTGCTGGCGATCGCGATCGCCGAACGGGTCGTGCGCCGCCTCGCGTCGCAGCTCGGCGGCGAGCCGGCCGATGCGAAGGCGATTGCCGCCGACATCGCGCGCGGCGACCTGACGCGGCCGATTCCGCTCGCCCGGCACGACCGCGGCAGCATGGTGCGCGCGCTGTCCGACATGCAGACCGGGCTCGCGGCGACGGTCGGCGAGATCGCCGTCAGCGCGGAGGCGATCGCGGCCGCGTCCGGCGAGATTTCAACGGGGAACCTGGACCTGTCGCGCCGCACCGAGCAGCAGGCCGTCGCGCTCGAACGCACCGCGGCCAGCATGGAGGAGCTCACGTCGACCGTGCGGCAGAACGCCGAAAACGCGCGTCAGGCGAGCGCGCTGGCGGCCAATGCGTCGGCCGTCGCGGAGGCGGGCGGGGACGTGGTCGGCCGCGTGGTCGCGACGATGAGCGAGATCGACGACAGCGCGAAGAACATTCGCGACATCATCGGCACGATCGAGGGGATCGCGTTTCAGACCAATATTCTCGCGCTGAACGCGGCGGTCGAGGCCGCCCGGGCGGGTGAACAGGGGCGGGGTTTCTCGGTGGTCGCGGCAGAGGTGCGGCTGCTCGCGCAGCGCTCGGCCACCGCGGCAAAGGAGATTCGCGAGCTGATCGGCGCGTCGGTCGAGCGCGTCGCGAACGGCGCGGCGCTCGCGCACGATGCGGGCCGGACGATGGGCGACGTGGTGCGGGCAGTGAAGCGCGTGACCGACATCATCGGCGAGATCTCCGCGGCGTCGGACGAGCAGAGCGCGGGGATCGACGAGATCGGCCGCGCCGTCACGCAGATGGATGCCGGCACCCAGCAGAATGCGGCGCTCGTCGAACAGGCGGCCGCCGCGGCGAATGCGCTCGACGAGCAGGCGCAGGCGCTCAAGTTGCTGGTCGGACGCTTCCACATCGCGGCGTGAGCGTCCGGCCGGCAGGCCGGCGCTTACGACTTCTTCTGCTTGTCCGGATCGACGATGACCGTGCAGGTCGTGCCCGCCGACAGCACCACGTCGGCCGGCACTTCGTCGATGCGGATCCGCACCGGCACGCGCTGCGCGAGACGCACCCAGTTGAAGGTCGGGTTCACATCGGCGACGAGGTCGCGGCTTTGCGGGTTGTCGCGATCGTAGATGCCGCGCGAGATGCTCTCGACGTGGCCCTTCATCACGCCGCCGCTCATCAGCCGCATTTCGGCCGGCGCGCCGACCTTCACGCGCGGCAGCTTGGTTTCCTCGAAGTAGCCGTAGACCCAGAACGAATGGCTGTCGACGATCGCGAGCTTGGCCTGGCCGGCCACCGCGTAGTTGCCCTTGAACGTCTGCAGGTTCGTGATGTAGCCGTCGACCGGCGCGACCACGCGCGTGCGTTCGAGATTGAGCTTCGCGGCGTCGAGCGCGGCGATCGCCTGCTGGTACTGCGCATCGGCGCTCGACGCGCTGTGCGCCGCGTTCTCGCGGTTTTCCTTCGACACGACGAGCGCGTCGAGGTCGGCACGGCGGGCCGCGTCGTCGCGGCGCATCTGCAGTTCCGCGCGGCGGGCGGCGACGGCCGCTTGCGCCTGCTCGACCGCGATCTGGTAGTGCGACGGGTCGATCTGCATGATCAGGTCGCCCTTTTTCACGAGCTGGTTGTCATGCACGGGCAGCTCGACGATCGCGCCCGACACGTCCGGCGCGACGTTGACGATCTCGGCGCGCACGCGCCCGTCGCGCGTCCACGGATCGTCCATGTAGTGCACCCACAGCGAGCGCCCGATCAGGATCGCGACGAGAAGGATGACGGCGGTCGCGACGAAGCCGAAGAGTTTTCTGAGAATCATGATGGTTCGGAATCAACGGTAAACGGCAAGACTCAGTCCGCCGCAAATGCAGACGAGAAGGCACGCGCGAAACAGCGACGGGTGCCAGACGAGACGGTAGAGGCCCGTATAGGCGAGCAGGCGGTCGACGGCCCAGGTCGCCAGCGCGCCCAGGACGAACATCAGGACCACCGTGGGCATGTAGGCATCGAGAATGGCGATTTCACGCGGCATCATGACGAGGCTCCTTGTTGGGGACGCACGGGGCGGTTGCGGTTGAGCGGCTCGAGCGGCGATTGCGGATCGAGCAGCGCCGTGCGTACGAAATGCAGATGGCTCAGGATGCGCTGCAGCCGGTGGCGCTCGTCGCGCGACGGCGTGAACGCATCGAGCGTTTGCCGGGTCGCGTCGATCGCGGCGTTGACCGCGGCCAGCGTCGCATCGAAGCGCTCGGCGCTCGGCCGGGCAAACAGCGCGGACAACGCGGTGCGCATCGTCTCGATCGCACGCCGCCACGGCGTCGCCGGCGCATAGCGCGGGTCGGACGGCAGCGTCGCCAGCTCGGTGCGCAGGTCGAGTGCCGCATTGCCCGTTTCCAGCACCGCGAACATCCAGCGCAGCGCGTCGCGCTGCACGTCGGGCTGGTCGGCCGACAGCGTGTGCGCCTGGTACATCAGGTCACGCGCGCCGCTCTCGAAGCGCGTGCGCAATCCGGCAAGCCGGGCGTGACACGCCGCGACCACCTGATGGCGCAGGTCGGCGAACAGCCGCTTCTTCAGCCACGGCGCGGTCGGCGGGAACAGCACCGCGAACGCGATTGCCGAGACCAGCATCGACAGCACCAGCGCGAGCGCATCGTTCATGAAGCTCGTCGGGTCGTAGTGCGTGACGCTGTCCGGGCCGGCGAGGAAGCAGAAGAAGATCAGGTAGCCCATCCCGTAGCCCGCGAGCTTCGGCTTCAGCGTCATGTAGATGCCGATCGCGAGCAGCGGCGCGAGCGCCACGCACAGCAGCGGGAAGCCGTCGATGTGCGGGTAGATGCCGAACGTCAGCAGGAAACCCGTGCAGACGGCCAGTGCGGTACCCATGCCCATCTGCGCGGACATCGCGGTCGGGCGCGGCGTCGACGATGCAAGCGCGCAGGTGGCCGCCGCCGTCAGCGTCATCGTCACGCCGCTCGGCCACGCGGTTTCGATCCAGAACCCGCCGAGCACGAGGATCACGGTCGCGGTGCGAATCGCCGCGATCACCATCGCCGTCACGTTGGTGCGCGGCTCGTAGCGCTCGATCCAGCGTTCGCGCTCGTGCGTCGCGGTCGACAGCGACGCATAGGTCGCCGCGTATTCGTGCAGGTCGGTGATGAAGCGGTACAGCAGCTCGGCGGCCGTGTCGAAGTCGAGCAGCGGAAAGTCCGGTTGCGTCTCCAGGGACGCACGTGTCGCGCGGACGCGGCGCGGCAGTTCGTTGCGCCAGGCGAGCAGCTGTTCGGCCGCGAGCGCGGCGTCGGCCGACGAGCGCACCGGTTCGCCGTTGCGCGTCAGGAGCGGCGCGATCTCGCGGAAATACGGCTCGATCGCGTCGATCGCGGCCTGCGCGCCGGCCGCCCGCAGCCGGTTCATCAACTGGTGCAGCGCGTGGAAGCGGCTCGATACGCTCATGAACTCGCTGTTCAGGCGTGCCAGACGGCCGCTGCGCATGCGCGTGTCCGGATCCTCGAACACCGCCATGCTGCGCGCCGCTTCGAAGCCGACCACGTCCGCGACGAAGCGCGTATGGATGGTTTCGATGTGCGCGCGATCGAGCTGGCCCGACAGCGCCGCCGCGACGTAGTCGACGAAGCTGCCGAAGCGCTTGCGCACCGTCGTGCGCATCTGCTCGCCGGTGGTCTGCGGAAACACCAGCGCGCTGACCACGCCCGCCGACACGATGCCGACCATGATTTCGGCGACCCGCGTCATCGCGCTCATGAACGCGCCGTCCGGGTGTTGCGACGCCGGCAGCCCGATCAGCGCGGTCGTGTAGCCGGCGAGCAGGAAGCCGTAGCTGCGGAAGTTGCGGTTGCGCGCGGCGCCGGCCGTGCACAGCGCGACCCACAGCGCGACCGCCAGCAGGAACAGCTGCGGCTGCTGCGGGAACAGGCCGACGAACGTGAGCGTCGCGATCAGCCCGAAGATCGTGCCGGCGACCCGGTAGAAGCTCTTCGCGAGCACGGCGCCGCTTTGCGGCTGCATCACGATGAACACCGTGGTCATCGCCGTCTTCGGCGCCGGCAGGTCGAGCCGCATCGACACGCCGGTCGCGATGAACGCGGCGAGCAGCGCCTTGAACAGATAGAGCCACGCGGCGCCGTCGCTGCGGGCCCAGTCGCCGAACGCGGCGTACCAGGCCGCGAGCGGGCCGCCGGCGTGCGTGGAAGCGGGGGAGGAGGCTGACATGGCGGTCGCTCCGCGTTACCGTGCGGCCGGCGTGGCGTCGGCCCCGGCCCCGGCCGTCGCGACCTGCGCGGGCCGGGCGCTGGCTGCGACGGGCTTCGCACCCGAGGCGGCGGCCGGCGCGGCTGCGCCGGCGGCGGATTTGTCGTTCGGCACGTCCTGTCCCGTCTCGACGCCACCGCCGAGCGCGGCCATCAGCTGCGCGTGCGCGGCGAGGCGTTCCGCGTCGATCCGGGCGGCCGTTTCCTGTGCGCGCAGCAGCTGCTGTTGCGCGACCAGCACGTTCACGTAATCGGTCAGCCCGCGGCGGAAGCCTTCGCGCGACAGCTGGTAGCTGCGGTCGTTGGCGGCCACCGAACGCGCGGCGTCCTTCTTCTGCGTATCGAGCGAGCGGATCCGCACCACCTGGTCGGCGATGTCCTTGAGCGCGCCGACGACCGTCTGGTTGTAGCGTTCGACCGCCTGGTCGTAGCCGGCGTTGGCCGCGCCGAGTTGCGCGCGCAGGCGACCGCCTTCGAAGATCGGCAGCGACAGCGCGGGGCCGGCCGTCCAGCCGCCGTTCATCGCGCGCAGGAAGCCGGCGAACGGCGCGGTCACGCCGAAGCCGCCGACCGTCGCAAGCAGGTCGATGTTCGGATAGAACGCGGCTTTCGCGACATCGATGCCGCGGGCCTGCGCGTCGACCGTCCAGCGGGCCGCGACGACGTCCGGGCGGCGGCCGAGCAGGTCGGCCGGCATCGCGGACGGCAGGCCGGCCGGCGTATCGAGCGACAGGCTCGGCCGCGTGATCGCGTCGCCGGCACCTGGGCCCTTGCCCGCGAGCGCGGCGAGCTGGTGGCGCGCGAGCTGGATCGCTTCTTCATAGCTGTCGATCTGGCGTTCGTAGTCGGGCAGCGTCGATTCGGCCTGGCTGACTTCGAGCTGCGTGCCGAGGCCGGCCTGCAGCCGCTTGCGCGCGAGATCGGCCAGCGAGCGCTGGCGTTCGAACGTTTCGTGCGCGAGGTCGAGCAGCGCGTAGTTCATCGACATGCCGACATACGCGCGCACGACGTTGACCTCGAGCTCGAGCTTTGCCGCCCGGGCGTCGGCCGCGGTTGCATGCGCGGTGTCGAGCGCGCGCTCGGTCGCGTTCTTGTCCTTGCCCCACAGGTCGAGGTGGTACGACAGGCCGAGCGTGCCGGTGTTGTTCCACGTGTCGGTGTCGGCCAGCGGCCCCGGACCGTAGTACACGTTGTCGGGCCAGTGCTGGCGCATCAGCGACAGGTTGCCGTTGATTTGCGGCAGCTCCGCCGAACGGGCCACGCGCGCCATCGCCTGCGCTTCGCGCACGCGCGCTTCGGCGGCCGCGAGGGTCGGATTGCCGGCTTGCGCGGCGGCGATCCACGCGTCGAGCTGCGGATCGCGGTAGGCACGCCACCAGTCGGACGCGGGCCAGCCGGCATCGCGGTCGGCTGCCCGGATCGCGGCACCGGCGTCGAGCGTGTTCGCCTCGATGCGGGTGGACTGGGTTGTGTTGTCGCCCATGCTCGCGCACCCGGCCATTATTAATGAGACTGCAAGAACCGCCAGTGCCAGCGTCCCTTTTGTTGCCGGAGACTGCACGATTTTCTCCCTTTCGGATATAGATGAGTCGGATACGATTATATTTTTCAGTGATTCCTGAATAAACGGACAACGGTGCAAGTCATTTTTACGAATCCTGAGATAATATTGCGCCGCCTCTGTGCAACAATCCGTCCGGATTCAAACGGGTAATGGGATGGATACGTTACAAAACATGCGGGTCTTCGTCCGCGTGGTCGACGCGGGGAGCTTTACCGCGGCCGCCCAGCAGATGAATTCGACGACCGCCTATGCGTCGCGCGCCGTGTCGGATCTCGAAGCGCATCTGCGCACGCGCCTCCTCAACCGGACGACACGCCGGATCGCACTGACCGAAGCGGGCGAGCGCTACCTGCAGCGCTGCGAGCAGATCCTTGCGTACGTCGACCAGGCCGAAGCCGAAGCGGGCGACGCGCACGCGCGCCCGTCGGGCAAGCTGAAGGTTCATTGCTTCACGAGCCTCGGGCAGCACTACCTGGTGCCGGCCATCGCGCGCTACCGGCAACGCTATCCGGACGTCCACGTCGAGCTGACGCTCGCGCAGCGGATGCCCGACCTGCTCGACGAGGGGTACGACGTCGCGATCGTCGTCGGCCGCGACCTGCCCGACTCGGGGCTCGTGTCGCAGCGGCTCGGCGGGAGCTACAGCGTCGTGTGCGCGTCACCCGCCTATGTCGAGGCCCACGGCGCGCCGCAGTCGCCGGCGGATCTCGGGCAGCACGTCTGTCTCGGAATGGTCGCGCCCGGTTTTCATTTCGACGAATGGTCGCTGTCGGGGCCGCGCGGTGACGAGGTGATCCCGATCACGGCGCCGCCGTTTCGCGTGAACGTCGCCGAAGCGCTCGCGGTGGCCGTGCGGGAAGGGATGGGGATCGCCGGATTGCCGCTCTATTCGGCGATCGGCGGGCTGCGCAGCGGCCACATCGTGCGTGTGATGCCCGAATACCGGTCGCATCCGATGAACATCTACGCGCTGTATCCGTCGCGCCAATACCTCGACGCGAAAATCCGCACCTGGGTCGATTTCCTGCGCGACGAGTTGCCGGCCACGCTGGAAGCTGACGAAGCCGCGCTCGCGCAGTTCACGGCTGCGACATGACAGCGCGGCCGCGTGCGATCTGACGAGATTTGTCGTTCACGCAACATTTTTTTACCATCGAACGGCAGACAGTTTGATACTGTAGAAACATAGAGAGATGGATCTGCCTACACCCGGAGTCGCAATGGATACGCAACTGATGATCGGCCTTGGAGTTCTGCTCGGTGCGGCCGCCGCCGCCGCGGCGACGCGCGATCTGCTGCGCGCGATGAAGGCACGGATGAAGCCGGTGCCGGTCCGGGTGCGCCCGTCGTCGAACGGTTCGCGCCGCGCCGATCGCTGATCGGGCGGCATTTCAGATCGGCGCGGGCCGCATCGCGCGGCTCGATGGCTGTCGGCCCGGCGCTCAGCCGAGTTCGACCACTTTGTCCCACGCAAACGCAGGATTTTCCAGTTCGCCGGTGCGCCGGTGGATGTAGCCGCGCGGGTTGCACACCACGTGCGTGCCGCTATCGGTCACGTAGTCGAATGACGTATGCGTGTGGCCGTGGATCCACAGGTCCACGGGCGGCCGCACGAGTTCCGCCATGTCCGTGACGAATCCCGCCGACGCAAGGTCTTCCGCGTAGCGCTCCGCCAGCGAGCGCAGGTGCGGCGCATGATGGGTGACGACGATCGTGCGGCCCGCGAACGGCGTGGCGAGCCGCGCTTCCAGCCACGCGCGGCCTTGCCGGTGCAGCGCGATCGCATCGGCGGGCGTGAAATCCCGCTCCGGCGTGCCGCCCGCATGCAGCAAGGCTTCATGCGGCCACGTCACCTGGATCAATCCCTTGAAATCGAGCATCACGCGCAAGCCGGCGTCGATGGATCGTGCGACGCTCGCATCGTCGGCGCCGAACAGCGAGAAATCGGTCCACAGCGTCGTGCCCAGCACGCGAAAGCGCTGCGCCGGATCGACGTACACGCCGTTGTTCAGGTAATGCACGTGGTCGATCGTGTGCGCGGCGTCGCGCATCGCCGTCTCGAGCGCGCCGAATTCCCCGTCGTAGTACTCGTGGTTGCCCGGCACGTAGACCACCGGCACGCCGGGGTCGAACGTCTCGGCGGCCCAGCGCAGGCCTTCCGCATGGTTGTGGATGTCGCCGGCCAGCACGACGAGATCCGCGTCGGCATGCGCGATCGTGTCGGGCTGGTTGCTTTCGAGATGCAGGTCGGACAGGACACGAACTCTCATGGACATCGCTCCGGTGGGTGGCGTCAGCGCAGGACCTTGCCGGGATTCATCAGGCCGCGCGGGTCGAGCGCGGTCTTCAGCGTGCGCATCAGCGCCGTTTCGACCGGCGACTTGTAGCGCTGCGCATCGTCGATCTTCAACTGGCCGATCCCGTGTTCGGCGCTGATCGTGCCGTGGTGACGGTGTACGTTGTCGTAGACGATCCGGTTCACCGGCTCCTGGAACGCCGCGAGGAACGCCTTCGCGTCGCCGCCTTCGGGCGTCTGCACGTTGTAGTGCAGGTTGCCGTCGCCGAGATGGCCGAACGTGACCATCCGCGCGCCCGGCGCGGCTTGCTGGATCGCCGCGTCGGTTTCGTCGATGAAGCGCGCGATCGACGAGATCGGCACCGCGATATCGTGCTTGATGTTCAGCCCCTCGTCGGCCTGCGCGAGCGGGATGTGTTCCCGCAGGTCCCAGAATGCGCGGGACTGCGCGAGATTTTCCGCGACCACCGCGTCGACCACGAGCCCGGCCTCGAACGCCTCTTCCATCAGCTTCTCGAACAGCGCGCGCGCATGCGTTTCGCTTTCGTTGTCCGACAGCTCGAGCAGCACCGTCTGCGCGTGCGTGCGGTCGAACGGGTAGCGCAATTGAGGATAGTGCTTGCCGACGAGCTGCATGCAGAAGTCCGACATCAGCTCGAAGCCGGTCAGCAGCGGGCCGGCCGCGCGCTGCGCGAGCGCGAGAAAGTCGAGCGCCGCGTGCGGCGACTCGAGCGCGGCCAGCGCGGTGACCTGCGCGGCCGGCAGCGGATGCAGCTTCATCACGGCGGCCGTGATGATCCCGAGCGTGCCTTCCGCGCCGATGAACAGGTCGCGCAGATCGTAGCCGGTGTTGTCCTTGCGCAGTCCGCGCAGGCCGTCCCAGATTTCGCCCTGCGGCGTCACGACCTCGAGCCCGAGGCACAGCTCGCGCGCGTTGCCATAGCGCAGCACCGCGGTGCCACCCGCGTTGGTCGACAGGTTGCCGCCGATCGTGCAGCTGCCTTCGGCCGCGAGGCTCAGCGCGAACAGCCGGCCGCCTTCGCGGGCGCGCGTCTGCACGTCGGCCAGGATCACGCCGGCTTCGACGGTGATCGTGTTGTTGTGCGGATCGAGCGCGCGCACGCGGTTCAGGCGCGCGAGGCTCAGCACGGCCTGGCCGCCGCTCCCGTCGGGCGTCGCGCCGCCGGCGAGGCCCGTGTTGCCGCCTTGCGGCACGAGCGCGACGCCGTGCGTGTTCGCGAGCCGGACGAGCGCGGCGACTTCGGCCGTATCGGCCGGCTTCAGCACCGCGCACGCGCTGCCTTTGTAGCGGCGGCGCCAGTCGGTCAGGAACGGTTCGGTGTCGTGCGGATCGGTCAGCACATGGGCGGCGCCGATGGCGTCGCGGCAGGCGGATACGAAGGCTTCGGAAGAAATCATCAGGTTCGGTCGCGTAAGGGTCAGGACGCAGCGCGCCGCTGCTTCGCCGCGCGCTTGAACGGCGCGACGTACGCAAGCGCGGCCACGAAGAAGCCGACGGCGAGCGCGGTCTCGCACCAGCCGAGCGTCGCGGACAGCCCGCGGTCGGACATGCCGCGCACGATGCCTTCGGCCAAATAGACGAGGATCAGCATGCTCGCCCACTGCATCGTATAGATGTTACGCCGCCATACGCCGGGCAGCGCGAGCGCCAGCGGCACGGCCTTGAGCATCAGCGCCGAGCCGCCCGGGCGCAGCGGCGCGAGCCACAGTTCCCATGCGAGCGACAGCGCGATCAGCGCGATCAGGCACGCGACGGCGGCCAGCGCAAGGCGCGGCCGGGCCGCGACGGCGGGGCGGGCGGGGGCGTTCATGCGGCCCCGGCGACCTGGGCGTCGGCCAGTGCCGCGGCGGCGCGGGCGAGCCGCACGCCGAGCGCGGCCGCGAGCGCCTTTTCGTCCGCCGACAGCCCCGCGGGCGCGCTGCGATCGTGCTGCGACACGTGCGACGCGCCGTACGGCGTGCCGCCGGTGCGCGTCGTGCTGAGGGCGGCTTCCGTATACGGGATCCCGACGATCATCATCCCGTGATGCAGCAGCGGCAGCATCATCGACAGCAGCGTCGATTCCTGGCCGCCGTGCAGGCTGCCGGTCGACGTGAACACGCTGGCCGGCTTGCCGGTCAGTGCGCCCGACAGCCATTGCGGGGTCGTGCCGTCGAGGAAATACTTGAGTGCCGCGGCCATGTTGCCGAAGCGGGTCGGCGAGCCGAGCGCGAGGCCCGCGCATTCCTCGAGATCGCGCAGTTCCGCGTAGGGCGGGCCGTCGGCGGGGATGTCGGGGGCGGTGGCTTCGCAGACCGTCGAGACGGGCGGCACGGTGCGGATGCGCGCCTGCGTGCCCGGCACGCTGTCGATGCCGTTCGCGATCGCGAGCGCGAGATCGCGCGTGGCGCCGTGGCGGCTGTAATAGAGGACGAGAATGTCTTTCATGGGCGGCGGAGCCGCATGCGGCCGCGCGCATGCCCGGTGCAGTCGGCCCCTGCTGGATCGAGCGGCTATTATAGGGGCTGGAGCCGTCGCGCAGCGCGGCGGCGGCGCGCCATCGGGCGCGCGGCATCAAGAAGGAGAAGCCGTTTGCCGAAGTTGAGCGTCGATCTCGACACCCTCAAGCGCCTCGCGCAATTCGCGGCCCGGCGCAGCGCCGAGGATCGCATCCCGCAAGTGGCGGGCAGCCTCACGTTCACGACGATGCTGGCCCTCGTGCCACTCGTGACGGTCGCGTTCGCGCTGTTCACCGCGTTCCCGATGTTCGCGTCGTTCCAGATCTCGCTGCAGGGGTTCCTCGCGGACCACCTGATGCCCGCGCAGTTCAACGTCCAGATCTTCAAGTACCTGAACCAGTTCGCGTCGAAGGCCAAGGGGCTGACGACGGCCGGCCTGATCGTGCTCGTCGTCACGTCGGTGATGACGATGATGACGATCGAGTCCGCGTTCAACCTGATCTGGCGGGTGCGCAAGCCGCGGCCGTTCGCGCAGCGCGTGCTCGCGTACTGGGCGCTGATCACGCTCGGCCCGCTGCTGTTCGGCGTGAGCCTGTCGATCTCGTCGTATCTGTTTACGCAGTCGCTCGCGTTCACCGGCGCCGCGCCGTCGACGTCGATCATCGAGTGGCTGCTCGCGCTCGCGTCGCTGCCGCTGACCGTGCTCGCGTTCACGCTGCTATACGTGTATCTGCCGAACTGCACGGTCGCCTGGCGCGACGCGGTGATCGGCGGGCTGTTCGCGGCCATCGCGTTCGAGCTCGCAAAGCGCGGCTTCGGCTATTACGTGCGGCGCATTCCGACCTATACGGCCGTGTATGGCGCGTTCGCGGCGCTCCCGGTGTTCCTGCTGTGGGTGTACCTGAGCTGGTTCATCGCGCTGCTCGGCGCGATGGTCGCATCCGCGCTGCCGGCGATCCGCGTCGGCCAGTTCCATCGCATCCACTATCCGGGCAGCGACCTGCTCGACGCGCTCGAATTGCTCGCGCGGCTGGCCGAGGCGCGTGCGGTCGGCAAGGCCGGCTATACGGCGATGCGGCTCGCGACCATGCTGCGCTGCGACATGGAAACCGCGCAGCGGCTGCTGCTGACGCTGGAGGAGCGGGAATGGATCGCGCGGCTCGATAGCGGCGAACCGGCGCCGCGCTACATCCTGCTGGCGAACCCGGAGCACCTGACGCTGGCGCAGTTGTTCGACGTGCTGGTGATCGACCGCACGGAGCTGACCTACCAGCTGCAGCGGCGCCGTAGCCACGTCGACGGCGCGGCACTGCTCGACGTGCTGTCGAACGACCGCTTCGACGTATCGCTGGCGTCGCTGATCGCCGCACACCGGCTGGCGGGCGCGCAGCCGGCGTTACCCGGGCACGGGCCCGCGACGGGCGGGGCGCCCGATCCGCACGCGCGGCCGCCGAAGACGGCGTGACGCGCGGCCGGGCGGGCGTTACAGCGGAATCTTGCCGGTGCAGATGTCCTTGAACATCACCCAGTCGC
Organism: Burkholderia sp. 22313; assembly: GCF_052045245.1. Taxonomy (NCBI): domain Bacteria; kingdom Pseudomonadati; phylum Pseudomonadota; class Betaproteobacteria; order Burkholderiales; family Burkholderiaceae; genus Burkholderia; species Burkholderia sp. 22313. The sequence goes on along the minus strand of NZ_JBQEON010000029.1, from coordinate 10,777 downwards.
CCATCAGGCTGTAGATCGGGTGCCGGAACGTGGCGGGGCGGTTCTTCTCGAAGAAGAAGTGTCCGACCCACGCGAAGCCGTAGCCGCACACGATGGCAGCCGGCAGCCACAGCCAGTAGCCCGTCGCGATCGCCATCGCGACGCAGCCGATCACGCCGAGCGAGCCGATGAAATGCAGGCGCCGCGACGTGAGGTTCTGGTGTTCGTTCAGGTAGTACGGATAGAAATCAGCGAAGCTGGCGAATTGCTCCGTATGCGTATGCGCCATGGCCGTCTCCTCGGGCCGCCGTCCATACGGTCATTGTGCGGCGGGCGGCCCGCGTCCGCAAGCGGGGGCGGCCGCGCCGCGCGGGCCCGCGCTTTCCTTTTGACGGGCTTTCCGATAGGATCGAAAGCGGATTTGCATTCAAGCATGAGGGGACTACGATGCGCGTCAGCGATATTCTGAAAGTGAAGGGCAACACGCTGTTTACAGTGACGCCCGATAAGCCGCTGCGCGAAGCGGTCGATACGATGGCCGAGCACGATATCGGTTCGCTCGTCGTGATGGAGTACGGCGATCTCGTCGGGATGCTGACGTTCCGCGAGATCATCCTGCGCCTGCACGTGAACGGCGGCGCGATCGGCGACGTGCAGGTGCGCAAGGTGATGGACGAGCCGCTCACGTGCACGCCCGAAACCGACGTCAACGAAGTGCGCCGGATGATGCTCGAGCGCCACGCGCGCTACATGCCGGTGCTGGACAAGAAGGTGCTGATGGGCGTCATCTCGTTCTACGACGTCGCGAAGACGGTCGTCGAGGCGCAGAGCTTCGAGAACCGGATGCTGAAGGCATATATCCGCGACTGGCCGGAAGCCGAAACCGAAACGCACAAGCCGTGAAACGTGTCGCGCCCGTTGCGATGACGCGCGGGCGCTGCCACTCGGCGCACGGCGGCGCAGGCTCGGCCTGCGCCGCCTTTTTTTCAACAACAACCCAAGGCCCGCGCAGCGTCGCCCAGACGACGCGCGCGTATTCCGCATGAGCGATCACACGCAAGTCTCTTCCGCGTCGCGCGGCGAACGGCGCGCCCACGCGTCGCAGTTCGACCTGCTGCGCCAGCGTCGTTTTGCGCCGTTCTTCACGACCCAGTTCCTGGGCGCGCTGAACGACAACGTGTTCAAGATCGGTTTCACGTCGCTCGTCACCTATCACACCGCGCGCTTCTCCGGCGTCGATGCGAAGACGGCCGCGTTCCTGATTTCCGCGATCTTCATCCTGCCGTTCGTGCTGTTCTCGGCTACCTCCGGCCAGATCGCCGACAAATACGACAAGGCGACGCTCACGCGTTTCGTGAAGACCTTCGAGATCGCGCTGATGCTGGTCGGCGCGGCCGGTTTCGTCACGCACGGCGCGACGCTGCTGTATCTGTGCACGTTCATGATGGGCATGCACTCGACGCTGTTCGGCCCCGTCAAGTATTCGTACCTGCCGCAGCATCTCGACGATCATGAACTGGTCGGCGGCAACGGCCTCGTCGAGATGGGCACGTTCATCGCGATCCTGATCGGGACGATCATCGGCGGCGCGGCCGCGGGCATCGAGGGCAGCGGCGAGCGCGTGCTGGCCGTCAGCGTCGTCGTCGTCGCGCTCGCCGGGCGGCTCGTCGCGCAGCGCGTGCCGTCGACGCCGGCGCCGCAGCCCGATCTCGTGATCAACTGGAACCCGTTCAGCGAGACCTGGCGCAACCTCGGGCTCGCGCGGCAGAACCGCACCGTGTTCCTGAGCCTGCTCGGCATCTCGTGGCTGTGGTTCGTTGGCGCGACGTTCCTCACGTCGTTCTTCAATTTCGCGAAGGACGTGCTGTCCGCCAGCCCCGACGTCGTCACCGTCCTGCTCGCGACATTCTCGGTCGGGATCGGCCTCGGCTCGCTGCTGTGCGAGCGCCTGTCGCAGCGGCGCGTCGAGATCGGTCTTGTGCCGCTCGGCTCGATCGGCATCAGCGTGTTCGCGATCGAGCTGTATTTCGCGAGCCGTTCGCTGCCGTCGCCCGGCCATCTGCTGTCGGTCGGGGAGTTCCTGGCCAGTGCGCGGCACTGGCGGATCCTGGCCGACCTGTTCCTGCTCGCGATGTTCGGCGGCTTCTACAGCGTGCCGCTGTATGCGCTGATCCAGAGCCGCAGCGCGCCGACCCACCGTGCGCGGATCATCGCCGCGAACAACATCCTGAACGCGCTGTTCATGATCCTGTCGGCGCTGATGGCGATGGGACTGACCAAGGCCGGCGTCGGCATCCCGGGCCTGTTCCTCGTCACCGCGCTGCTGAATGTCGTCGTCGCGACGTATATCTATCTGCTCGTCCCCGAATTCCTGCTGCGCTTCGTCGCGTGGGTGCTGGTGCACACGTTCTACCGGATTCGACTCGTGCATGCGGAGCGAATTCCGGAAGAGGGCGCGGCCGTGCTCGTGTGCAACCACGTGAGCTACGTCGATGCGCTCGTGCTGGCCGCCGCGAGCCCCCGGCCGATCCGGTTCGTGATGGATCACCGGATCTTCAAGACGCGCTTCGCGAGCTGGGTGTTCCGGCATGCGAAGGCGATCCCGATCGCGCCGCGCCATGAGGATCCCGAGATGCTCGCGCGCGCCTACGACGCGTGCGAGGCCGCGCTGAAGGACGGCGAGCTGGTATGCATCTTCCCCGAGGGCAAGCTGACCAAGACGGGCGACATCAACACGTTCCACCACGGCATCACGGAGATCCTCGGCCGCACGCCGGCCCCCGTGATCCCGATGGCGCTGCGCGGGCTGTGGGGCAGCTATTTCTCCCGTCATGCCGATGCGCGGATGCCGCGGCCCATCAAGCGCGGCGTGATGAGCCGGCTGACGCTCGCGGTCGGCGAGCCGATCGCGGCCTCGGTCGCAACGCCCGACGTGCTGCAGGCCGCGGTGACGGAACTGCGCGGCGCGCGGAAGTAAACGGGGGCGGCCCCGGCGCGGGTTGACGATCGCCACGCCGGGCCGCGATGACGACCGCGCATCGGCCGGCCGCGAGCGCGACGGCGCGGGTCGCGAGGCGCCGCGCCGAGCCGGATCCGTCGCCGGTCCGTGTGGTCCGAACGGTTCACGCGGCCCGCGGGCCCGGGACGGCTGGCATAATAGCGGTTTACCTCATTTTCTCGACCGGCAAACGATCGGCCTGCCTGTGGCCTGGCAGCGCATCGGTTTGTCCATTTCTCTTTGGGCGGTTCCATCATGTCCGGCAATACCCTTGGCACGCTTTTCACTGTCACGACCTTCGGCGAATCGCACGGCCCCGCGATCGGCTGCGTGATCGACGGCTGCCCGCCGGGGATGGGGCTGACCGAAGCCGACATCCAGGTCGAGCTCGATCGCCGCAAGCCCGGCACGTCGCGGCACGTGACGCAGCGCCAGGAGGCCGACGAGGTCGAGATCCTGTCCGGCGTGTTCGAAGGCATGACGACCGGCACACCGATCGCGCTGCTGATCCGCAACACCGATCAACGCAGCAAGGATTACGGCAACATCGTCGAGACGTTCCGTCCCGGCCATGCCGACTATACCTACTGGCAGAAGTACGGCATCCGCGACTATCGTGGCGGCGGCCGCTCGTCGGCTCGCCTGACCGCGCCGATCGTCGGGGCGGGCGCGGTCGCGAAGAAGTGGCTGCGCGAGCGCTTCGGTGTCGAGGTGCGCGGTTACATGAGCGGCCTCGGCGAAATCGACGTGCCGTTCGTCGACTGGTCGCACGTGCGCGAAAACCCGTTCTTCGCGCCGAACGCGGCGATCGTTCCGCAGCTGGAAGCCTACATGGACGCGTTGCGCAAGGACGGCGATTCGATCGGCGCGCGCATCGACGTCGTCGCGTCGGGCGTGCCGGTCGGCTGGGGCGAGCCGGTGTTCGACCGGCTCGACGCGGACATCGCGAAGGCGATGATGAGCATCAACGCGGTGAAGGGCGTCGAGATCGGCGCGGGCTTCGACAGCGTCGCGCAGCGCGGCTCGGTGCACGGCGACGAACTGACGCCGGCCGGCTTCGTCGGCAATCATGCGGGCGGCGTGCTCGGCGGGATTTCGACCGGGCAGGACATCACCGTGTCGATGGCGATCAAGCCGACGTCGAGCATCCGCACGCCGCGCCGTTCGATCACGCGGGCCGGCGAAGAGGCGACCGTCGAAACCTTCGGTCGCCACGACCCGTGCGTCGGCATCCGCGCGACGCCGATCGCCGAGTCGATGCTCGCGCTGGTGCTGATCGACCATGCGCTGCGCCATCGCGCGCAATGCGGCGACGTCGAGACTTCGACGCCGAAGATCGCCGGCAGCGCGACCTGATGCGAGCGGGCCGGCACTTGCCGGCTCGACCGATGCGATGCGAAACGGGGCGCCTGGGGCGCCCCGTTTCATTGGGCTGCGGGCAGCGGCGGCGCAGCCGATTCACGCACCCGCAGTTCGGGCAGTACCGCGCAACCGGGCCCGGCTTCGCCGTTCTCGAGCGCGCCGAGCAACGCGTGGGCGGCCTTGCGCCCGATCGCGGCGGTGTCGACCCACATCGTCGTCAGTGACGGCCGGATTTCGCGAGCCAGTGCGACGTCGTCGAATCCGGTGATCGACAGTTGCGACGGCACCTCGAGGCCCAGGGCCTGCGCCTCGAGCAATGCGCCGAGCGCGAGGGCGTCGTTGCCGCACATCACGGCCGTCGGGCGCGGGGCGCCGCTGTCGGCGATCGCGCGCAGGCTCGCTCGCCCGAACGCGATCGTGGCCGCGCCCTCGTGCTGGTGGACCGGGCGAACCGCGAGACCGCGCGCGGCAAGCGTGTCGTGAATGCCGCGCAGGCGGGCCTGCACGCGGTCGTTGTCCGCGCAAGGCTGCATGATGACCGCGAAATCGCGATGGCCGAGGTCGAGCAGGTGCGTGGTCAGCCGCGCGAATGCCGCGCGGTTGTCGAAGCCGATGCAGCAGTGCGGGCTGTCGTCGCGATACGCGTAGGTCACGACATACGGCACGCGATGCTGGTCGAGCAGTTCGAATACTTCCGGCGGATACGCTTCACCGACCAGCGACACGGCTTCCACGCCGCGCGACAGCATCGCGCGCACCTGCGCCAGCGCTTGCGCCGGATCGTAGTTCGAGCAGCCGAGGAAGAGGGTGATGCCGTGTTCGGCCATGACCGCCTGCATCCCCGCTACCTGGGACGCGAACACTTGATCGTCGAGCGTCGGGATGATCGCCCCCGTGATGTGGGTGCGCGTGGAGGCGAGTGCACGGCCGGCGGCGTTCGGAATCCAGTTCAGCGCGCGCGCGGCGTCGCGCACGCGCTGCTGCACGTCGGCCGATACCTTGCCGGGGTCGTTGTACACGCGCGAGACGGTCGCGGTCGACACGCCGGCAAGCTTCGCGACATCGCCGAGCACCGACCGGCCGCTGCCGCGGCGTGCGCGCGCCGCGCCGCCGCTGGAGGAAGGCGTGCTCATCGGCGATCCCCGGCTGCGGCTGTCGCGCGGACGCCGCCCATGTTCAAAAGCGCCATCGTTTACCCTCGATTCGGCGTGGTTCCGCTTGCATTTCGATTCTCGCCTGTGAGAATGTAAGCGCTATCTTGATGCCAATCCGTATTATGTCAGACACAGATTGCAGCTGCATTGTGAAGTTTTCGTCGACGTCGGCCTTTCCGGCCATTTTGTCGGTCGCAAATGTAAGCGGTTACATTCGATGATGAATCACGCAAAGCCACCCCGAATCGCCGTCGTCGGCAGCGTCAACGTCGATCTCGTCACACGCGCGCCGCGTCTGCCCGTCCCGGGAGAAACGCTGCTCGGCACGTCGTTCCAGACCGTCCACGGCGGCAAGGGGGCGAACCAGGCGGTGGCCGCCGCGCGCCTCGGTGCGTCGGTCGCGATGATCGGCTGCGTCGGCAACGACGCGTTCGGGGCACGCCTGCACGACGCGCTTGCGGCGGAGCGCATCGACGTGACGCACCTGCACCGGATTGACGGCGAGGCAACCGGCGTCGCCACGATCACGGTCGACGCACACGGGGCGAACAGCATCGTCGTCGTGCCCGGTGCGAACGCATGCCTCGATGCCGCATTGATCGACGCGTCGCGCGACGTGATCGCCGGCGCGGCGCTGATGGTGTGCCAGCTCGAGGTGCCGATCGAGACCGTTGCGCGCGCCATCGGGAGTGCCATCGCGCATCGGACGCCCGTGCTGCTCAATCCGGCGCCTGCCCGGCCGCTGTTCGACGCGTTGCTGGCCCGAATCGACTACCTCGTCGTCAACGAGACGGAAGCGGAGGCGCTGACCGGCATCGCCGTCGGCGACGACGCATCGGCGGTGCAGGCCGCCGATGCGCTGTGCGCGAAGGGCGTCGGCAACGTGCTGGTCACGCTCGGTGCGCGCGGTGTCTGCTGGCGTGGGGCGGCCGGGCACGGCCGCCATCGGGCGATGGCGGTGGTCGCCGTCGATACGACCGCAGCCGGCGACACCTTCGTCGGCGGGTTCGCGGCGGCCCGGGCGAGCGGTGCGTCGATGGACGACGCAATCGCGTTCGGCCAGCGCGCGGCCGCGGTCAGCGTGACGCGTCACGGCGCACAGACCTCGATTCCGACACGCGAAGAAGTGGAGCGTGCGGCCGTATAGATTCCGCGACGACGGAACGGGCCGGAGCCCGGCAACCATTCAGGACAACGGAGACAATCGCAATGAACGAGAATCAGGCTGTTCCGACCGCGCCCCCACGCATTCGGCGCGGACAACGTATCGCGCTCGCGCTGCTGATGGTGAGCGGGATCGTCAACTATCTCGACCGCGGCACGCTGGCCGTCGCGAGTTCGGCCATCCGCAACGACCTCGGTCTGTCGCTCTCCGAGATGGGCTTGCTGTTGTCGGCGTTTTCGTGGAGCTACGCGCTGTGCCAGTTCCCGGTCGGCGGACTCGTCGATCGCATCGGACCGCGCCGGTTGCTGGGCGTCGGGCTGATCGTCTGGTCGCTCGCGCAGGCGGCGGGCGGGATCGTCGCCACCTTCGGCTGGTTCATCGTCGCGCGTATCGTGCTCGGCATCGGTGAGGCGCCTCAGTTCCCGTCGGCGGCGCGGGTGGTGAGCAACTGGTTTCCGCTGCGCGCGCGCGGTACGCCGACCGGCATCTTCAACGCGGCATCGCCGCTCGGCACCGCGCTCGCGCCGTTGCTGCTGGCGGTGCTCGTTGCCTCGTTCGACTGGCGCTGGGCATTTGTCGCGACGGGGGCGCTCGGCCTCGTCGTCGCCGTCGTCTGGTTTGCCTTGTACCGCGACCCGGCGCGTGCGCAATTGACTGCGACGGAACGCGCGTATCTCGATGCCGACGCGCAGACTGCCGTCGCGGCGCCGAAGCTGACCTTCGCCGACTGGCGCAGCCTGTTCTCGCACGGGACGACCTGGGGCATGCTGATCGGATTCTTCGGTTCCGTGTATCTGAACTGGGTCTACCTGACCTGGTTGCCGGGGTACCTGACGATGGAGCGTCACATGAGCCTCATTCGCACCGGATTTGCGGCGTCGGTGCCGTTCCTGTGCGGGTTCGTCGGCTCGCTGGTCGCCGGCTGGCTGTCGGATCTGGTCACGCGCCGCAGCCGCTCGCCGGTCGTGAGTCGACGCAACGCGGTCGTCGTCGCGATGCTCGGAATGGTCGCGTTCACGATTCCGGCCGCGCTCGTGCAGAGCAACACGGTCGCGCTCGCGTGCATTTCGGTCGTGATCTTTCTCGCCAATGCGGCATCGGCGTGTTCGTGGGCGCTCGCGACGGCGGCCGCGCCGCCGAGCCGGATCGCATCGCTCGGCGCGATCCAGAATTTCGGCGGTTTCATCGGCGGGGCGCTCGCGCCGATCCTGACGGGTGTCATCGCGCAGAAGTGGTCGTTCGTGCCGGCGCTGCTGACGGCGGCGGCAATCGCATTTGCCGGTGCGATGGCCTACCTGCTGCTGGTTCGCAAGCCGATTCCCGAGCAGGCCGCGAGTGCCGCGTCCGGCGTGCTGCCGGCCTGAGCGCCGTGCCGGCATCACGCATTTACTGAAGGAAGGAGAAACAGATGCAACACCATCAGCAGTCGAGCGCGACCGTCGAGGGGATCGTACCGGTGATGCTGACGCCGTTCGACGACGCCGGCGCGATCGATTACGCGGGCCTCGAACGGCTCATCGAATGGTATCTGGCGCACGGCTCGGATGCGCTGTTCGCGGTCGCGCAATCGAGCGAGATGCAATTCCTGAGTCTGGCCGAACGGGCGGAGCTCGCGCGTTTCGTGGTCGAACGCGTGGCCGGGCGCGTGCCCGTCGTCGCGTCCGGCCACATCAGCGACGATCTCGATGCGCAGGTCGCCGAGCTGCGCGCGGCGGCGGAATCGGGGGCGCAGGGCGTCGTGCTCGTGACCAACCGCCTCGACCCGCAGCGCAAAGGCAGCGCCGCGTTGCTCGACCATCTTCACAAGCTGCTCGCGCGACTGCCGTCGGATCTGCCGCTCGGCTTGTACGAATGTCCGGCACCTTACCGCCGATTGCTGTCCGATGACGAACTTCGGGCGTGCATCGACACCGGCCGCTTCGTGATGCTCAAGGACGTGAGTTGCGACCTGGAGACGGTGAAGCGGCGCGTTGCGCTCGCCGCGGGATCGCCGCTGAAGATCCTGAATGCGAACGCCGCGATCGCGTGGGAGGCGATGAAGGCGGGCTCCGCCGGCTTCAACGGCGTGTTCACCAACTTCCATCCGGATCTGTATCGATGGTTGCGCACGCAGGGCGACTCGGATCCGGCGCTCGCTGACGAGTTGTCGACCTTCCTGGTGGTCTCGGCGGTGTCGGAAGTCCTGGGCTACCCCGCGCTTGCGAAGATCTATCACCAGCGGATCGGCACGTTCGCGTCGATTCGCTGCCGCGCGATCGACTACGACGTACGCGAGCGGTTCTGGGCGCTCGACGCGGTGCTCGACAAGATCGTGTCCGGTACCGAGCACTTCCGTCGGCGGATCGCGGCGCGCTGACGAGGCGGGGCCGGCGTGCCGTGCGTGAGTCGCACGCCGGATCACGAGCAGGGCGGCATCGAGCGTCGAACGGACGAAAAAAAACGCCGCGCGAGGCGGCGTTTTCCGCAGGTTACATGTTCGGGTAATTCGGCCCGCCGCCGCCTTCCGGCGTGACCCACACGATGTTTTGCGTCGGGTCCTTGATGTCGCAGGTCTTGCAGTGCACGCAGTTCTGCGCGTTGATCACGAGGCGATCGCTGCCGTCGTCGTTCTTCACGAACTCATACACCGCCGCCGGGCAGAAGCGCCCCTCGGGGCCCGCGTAGGTCCGCAGGTTCACGTTCACCGGCACGTTCGCATCCTTCAGCGTCAGGTGCGCCGGCTGGTTCTCCTCATGGTTCGTGTTCGAGATGAACACCGACGACAGCCGGTCGAACGTCAGCTTGCCGTCCGGCTTCGGATACTCGATCGGCGTGCATTGCGACGCCGGCTTCAGCGTCTCGTGGTCCGCATGCTTGTGGTGCAGCGTCCACGGCACATTGCCGCCCATCACCTTCTGCTCGAGCCCGACCATCAGCGTGCCCAGGTACAGACCCTTGGCCATCCACTGCTTGAAGTTACGTGCGCGGTACAGCTCCGTGTACAGCCACGATTGCTTGAACGCGTCCGGGTAGGCATTGAGTTCATCGCTCTGACGGCCGGCCTGCACCGCGTCGAACGCGGCGTCGGCCGCCAGCATGCCGGTCTTGATCGCCGCGTGGCTGCCCTTGATCCGCGATGCGTTCAGGAAGCCCGCATCGTCGCCGATCAGCGCGCCGCCCGGGAACACCGTCTTCGGCAGCGACAGCAGGCCGCCCGCGGTGATCGCGCGCGCGCCGTACGACACGCGCTTGCCACCTTCCAGGAACGCGCGGATCGACGGGTGCGTCTTGTAGCGCTGGAATTCCTCGAACGGCGACAGGTACGGGTTCGTATAGCCCAGGCCCACCACGAAGCCGACCACCACCTGATTGTTGTCCATGTGATACAGGAACGAGCCGCCGTACGTATCGGACTTCAGCGGCCAGCCGGCCGTGTGGATCACGAGGCCCGGCTTGTGCTTGGCCGGATCGATTTCCCACAGTTCCTTGATGCCGATCCCGTACGCCTGCGGATCCGCGTTCGCGTCGAGCTTGAACTTCGAGATCAACTGGCGGCCCAGGTGGCCGCGGCAGCCTTCGGCGAACAGCGTGTACTTCGCGTGCAGCTCCATGCCGAGCTGGAAGTTCTCGGTCGGCTCGCCGTCCTTGCCCACGCCCATGTTGCCGGTGGCGACGCCTTTGACCGAGCCGTCGTCGTTGTAGAGAATCTCCGCGGCCGGGAAGCCCGGGAATATTTCCACACCGAGCGCCTCAGCCTGCTGGCCAAGCCAGCGCGTGACATTGCCCAACGAAATCACGTAGTTGCCGTGATTCTGGAAGTTGGCGGGCAGCGCCCAGTTGGGCGTCGTGACCGCGCTCTTCTCGGACAGGAACAGGAAGCGGTCTTCGGTCACCTCGACGTCGAGCGGTGCGCCGCGTTCCTTCCAGTCGGGGAACAGTTCGTTGATCGCGCGCGGATCCATCACCGCGCCCGACAGGATGTGCGCGCCGATCTCGGAACCCTTCTCGAGCACGCACACGCCGATCTCGGTGCCTTTCTCGGCAGCCAGCTGCTTGAGCCGGATCGCGGCCGACAGCCCGGCGGGGCCGCCGCCGACGATCACGACGTCGTATTCCATCGATTCGCGCGGGCCGTATTGC
>NZ_JBQEON010000028.1:0-111010 GCF_052045245.1 Burkholderia sp. 22313 | reverse complement strand
GCCTCGCGCACCGTGCGCTTGAACAGGAACACCTGGTCGGCCAGCGACAGCGCGTCGCCGTGCATGAAGTTGATTTCCATCTGCGCGGCGCCGACTTCATGGATCAGCGTGTCGATGTCGAGGTTCTGCGCGTCGCAGTACTCGTAGATGTCCTCGAACAGCGGATCGAACTCGTTGACCGCCTCGATCGAATACGACTGGCGGCCCGTTTCGGGGCGGCCCGTGCGGCCGACCGGCGGACGCAGCGGCAGGTCCGGGTCCTTGTTCATGTCGACCAGGTAGAACTCGAGCTCCGGCGCGACGACCGGCTTCCAGCCCTTTGCCTTGTACAGGTCGAGCACGCGGCGCAGCACGTAGCGCGGCGAGATCTCGACCGGCGAGCCGTCGAAGTGCACGCAGTCGTGGATCACCTGCGCGGTCGGGTCGACGGCCCACGGAATCAGGCGGATGGTCGACGTGTCGGGCACGCACACCATGTCGGGATCGGTCACGCCGGTGAGCGAGCCGTCTTCCGGATATTCGCCGGTGACGGTCTGCACCATCACGGCTTGCGGCAGCCGCATCGATTCGCCGGACGTGAACTTGTTGCGCGGCGTGATCTTGCCGCGCGCGATCCCGGCCATGTCGGGAATGATCGCTTCGATCTCGGTGATCCGGTGCTGCTTCAGAAAGTCTTCGATGTCTTGCATGTCTGTTCTCGTTATGTGGGTCGGCGCTCAGGCGAGCGCGGCGGCGGCCGTGGCGCGCGCGCGGGCATGGCGGCGTGCGCGGCAGGCGTCGCCGAAGGCGCGGAAGATCGCGCTCGACAGCGGGTCGTGCGCCTGCCGCCATTCCGGGTGCCATTGCACGGCGAGCGCGAAAGCCGGCGCATCGACGACGCTGACGGCCTCGATCAGGCCGTCGGGCGCGACGGCTTCGACGGCGAGGCCGGCGCCGAGCTGCGCGATGCCCTGCTTGTGCAGCGAGTTCACGTGCACGTCGTCGCGGCCGCCGGCGAGCGTGTGCAGCACGCCGCCGGGTGTCAGATGCACGAGGTGCGCGGGGCCGTATTGCGTGTCCATCGGCGCGTCGTCGTCCTCGCGATGATCGGCGAGGCCCGGCACGTCGTGCACGCGTTGATGCAGCGTGCCGCCGCATGCGACGTTCAGCTCCTGGAAGCCGCGGCACACGGCCAGCACCGGCACGCCCGCGGCGATCGCCGCGCGCAGCAGCGGCAGCGTCGTCGCGTCGCGTGCGGGATCGTGCTTCGTGCCGGGCGCGCTCGGCTCGCCGCCGTACCGGTGCGGTTCGACGTTCGAGTAGCTGCCGGTAAACAGCAGGCCGTCGACCGTATCGAGCACGTCGTCGACCGACTGTCGATCGCCGAGCGCGGGCAGCACCATCGCGAACGCGTGCGCGCCGTCGACGATCGCCGCGACGTACTTGTCGCCAACCGTATGCGACGCATGTGCGCCGATCTGCGTGAAGTCGGCGGTGAGGCCGACGAGGGGTTTCCTTTCCATGACGTCAATCAGTTGTCCGTAGGGCTTGGCGTGCGTTGCGCAGCAGCGTGCAAAACGCGGGCACGACCGGGCCCCGCAGCCTGGCGCGAAGCGCAAGGCCGCTGGTGAATGGGCACGACGGGGGCGCGTGGCTGCCCCGCGCGGTGCGCGACGGTCAGGCCGTCGTTCGGTTCGCTGCGCTGCGCGACGCCGCAACGAATGCGCGAACGCGTTCCGTCACCGCGCAGACGACGCGGCTGGCGAACAGGCAGCTGAAACGAACGACGAGAAAAGGGGGAGAGGCGCTATGGCAGCAGCGACGCGACTTCGTCGGTATCGACGGCCACGAATGCGCGTGCGGAAACGGCGTTGTGACGCCGAACGGAACGACGGGACAGGATGGTGTAGATCGACAGATGCAGCAGGCGAGGACTATGCCAGCCGCAACTGCCATCGGAAGCGGGAGCAGCGCTGCGCAAACTTCGCGCATCGCCTCGATCCCACCTCACCAGAGGGCCACGGACTCTCACGATTACACTCGACTGGTTTGTTGAAAGTATTGAACACCTGATCGTTTCGTCGCACGAGGCGTTTAAAATAATCGAGGTGCCGGGCCTGCGTCATTTACATCGATCGGCATCAATTTTTGCGTTGCGATAACGTTTTTTGGTGTCGATGAATGGTCAATGACGCCGACCTGAGAGCCAGCATATACGAGCCAATAACGGCGTCAAATGTTTTTTGACGGTCTCGTGTCAGGGCTTTCCCGAGGCACTCCGAACAAAAAATTCGTAAATGGAATGATGTATCGGGTGTTCATTATTTCGAACGCCTTTCAGGGTTTTCCCCGCTGATACGCGGCATAAAGTGATTAGAATATTCAACGGCTGCCGAGCTCGCCCAACACGTCGTTTCACTTTTTCACCGCACTACCTATCGTGTCCGAAACCGAATCGATGTCCACCGAAGTCGCCGAGCGCCTGCGTTTCGTGCGCAACAAGCATGGCCTGTCGCAGCGCGAACTCGCGAAGCGGGCCGGCGTGACCAACGGCACGATCTCGCTGATCGAGCAGGGCCGCGTGAGCCCGTCGGTCGGCTCGCTGAAGAAACTGCTCGAATGCATCCCGATGAGTCTCGCGGAGTTCTTCACGTTCGAGCTGGTGGAATCGCGCTCGGTCGTGTCGCGCCGCGACGAGATGCCGAACCTCGGCAACGACGCACTCGCGTTCCACCTCGTCGGCGCCGGCGTGAAGGACCGCAACATGTGCATCATGCGCGAGGTCTACCAGCCGCTCGCCGATACGGGGCCCGAGATGCTCGTGCACGCGGGGCATGAGGGCGGCGTGGTCGTGTCGGGCCGGCTCGAGCTCACCGTCGACGGCGCGACCTGGCTGCTCGACCCCGGAGACGGCTACTACTTCGAAAGCCGTTTGCCGCACCGTTTTCGCAATCCCAGCGCGGAACAGCTCTGCGAGGTCGTGTCGGCCAATTCGCCGGCCACCTTCTGAGCGCGCATCACCGCATTCGCCGCCGGCCGTGTTGCCGTTGCGCGGCGTGCCGCAGCGCGAATGCCACCACCATTGAGGCATCCTGATGAACAAGTTGACTTTGACCGACTGGCAGGACAAGGCGGCGTCGCTCGCGATCGAAGGGCGCGCATTCATCGACGGCGCGTCGCGCGACGCGCACGGCGGCAAGACGTTCGACTGCGTGAGCCCGATCGACGGCCGCGTGCTCGCGAAGGTGGCCGACTGCGGCGAAGCCGACGTGAACGCCGCCGTTGCGGCCGCGCGCCGTGCCTTCGACGCCGGCGTGTGGGCCGGGCTGAACCCGCGTGCGCGCAAGGCCGTGTTGCTGCGCTGGACCGCGCTGATGCGCGAGCATCTCGACGAACTGTCGCTGCTCGAGACGCTCGACGCGGGCAAGCCGATCGGCGACACGACGACGGTCGACGTGCCGGGCGCCGCGTATTGCGTCGAATGGTTCGCCGAAGCGATCGACAAGGTCGGCGGCGAAGTCGCGCCGGCCGACCATCATCTCGTCGGGCTCGTCACGCGCGAGCCGGTCGGCGTGGTGGCGGCCGTCGTGCCGTGGAACTTCCCGATCCTGATGGCCGCATGGAAGTTCGGCCCGGCGCTGGCGGCCGGCAACAGCGTCGTGCTGAAGCCGTCGGAGAAATCGCCGCTGACCGCGATCCGCGTCGCGCAGCTCGCGTTCGAGGCCGGCATCCCGGCCGGCGTGTTCAACGTCGTGCCGGGCGCGGGCGAGCCGGGCAAGTTGCTCGCGCTGCATCGCGACGTCGACTGCATCGCGTTCACCGGCTCGACCGCGGTCGGCAAGCTGATCATGCAGTACGCGGCGCAGTCGAACCTGAAGCGCGCGTGGCTCGAACTCGGCGGCAAGTCGCCGAACATCGTGCTGTCCGATTGTCCGGACCTCGAGCGCGCCGCGCAGGCCGCGGCCGGCGCGATCTTCTACAACATGGGCGAGATGTGCACGGCCGGCTCGCGCCTGCTCGTGCAGCGCGACATCAAGGACGCGTTCATCGAGAAGCTGGTCGCGGCCGCGCGCGCGTACGTGCCGGGCAATCCGCTCGACCCGTCGGTATCGATGGGGGCGATCGTCGACGGCATTCAGCTCGAGCGCGTGCTGGGCTATATCGACGCGGGGCGCAAGGAAGGCACGCTCGTGACGGGCGGTGCGCGGGTGAAGGAGGAGACGGGCGGCTTCTATGTCGAGCCGACCGTGTTCGAGGTGAAACCCGACGCGAAGATCGCGCGCGAGGAGATCTTCGGCCCCGTGCTGTCGGTCATCGTGTTCGACGACGTCGACGAGGCGGTACGGATGGCGAACGATACCGAGTACGGGCTCGCGGCGGCCGTGTGGACGTCGAACCTGACGACCGCGCACGACGTGTCGCGCCGGCTGCGGGCGGGCACGGTGTGGGTGAACTGCTACGACGAGGGCGGCGACATGAACTTCCCGTTCGGCGGCTACAAGCAGTCGGGCAACGGCCGCGACAAGTCGCTGCACGCGCTCGAGAAGTACACCGAGCTGAAGTCGACGCTGATCCGGCTGCGCTGACGTACCGGGCGGGCGGCCGGGCGGACGGGCCAGCCCGCGGGCGCGGCGCCGGACGGCGTCGCGCCCGCGTGCGTCAGGCGGAACGCAGTGCGGGGTGGAAGCCCGCGGCTTCGATGATCGACTGCACGCGTTCGGCGCCCTGCGCCGATTCGACCTTGACCGTCTTCGCGGCCACGTCGATGTCGAGCTTCGCGGCCGGGTCGGCTGCCGTCACCGCACGCGTGATGGCGTTGGCGCAGCCGCCGCAGGTCATGTCCTGGACTTCGAATTCCATCGTGTTCTCCTGAGTTGACGATTGACGAGCACGTTCAGCATGAAGTTTGCCATGGTGGGAAGGTCAAGCGCCGGGCGCAACGGCCGGTGGGCGATGGCAACCTGTCATCCTGAAGTCAGACGAATGGCGGTGCGCGCGCGGACGTCAGTCCGAATTTTTCCTGATTGACGATCACGCATTATCGGCGAAATCTGGCGGAGCCTTGTGCGGCAAGGGACGTGTCGCATCGGCAGTGCCCGATTTCCATGACCGGGGTAAGGTTACTTCGAGTTGAAAATGCGAATCGATCTTAGTATCAATCCCCTTCGATATTTCCGTTCATCATCCACATGACTCGTTTCGCTTTCGGCTTCGCGCTGGCCCTGCTGGGCGCATCGGCAACCTCGGCATTCGCTGCCGACGACGTCGTCAACCTGAGCCTGAAGGACCACAGGTTTTCGCCCGCCGGCGTGACGATCCCGGCCGGCAAGCAGGTGAAGTTCGTCGTGAAGAACCTCGATGCGACGCCCGCTGAATTCGAGAGCGACGATTTCAAGGCGGAGAAGGTCGTGCCGGCCGGCAAGTCGGTCGAGATCCTCGTCGGGCCGCTGAAGGCGGGCACCTACGAGTTCCACGACGAGTTTCACGAAGCGCAGTCGAAGACGCACCTGACCGTCAAGTAAGCGGATATCGCCATGCTGTCTACTGCCCTGATCGTCTTTCGTGAAGTGCTCGAGGCCGCGCTGGTGGTCTCGATCGTGATGGCCGCCACGAAGGGCGTGCCGCGGCGCGGCTGGTGGGTCGGCGGCGGGCTCGTCGGCGGCGTGATCGGCGCCGGCCTGATTGCCGCGTTCGCCGACGCGATCTCGCAGTGGGCGTCCGGCATGGGGCAGGAAGTCTTCAACGCGGGCGTGATGTTCGTCGCGACGCTGATGCTGGCGTGGCACTGCATCTGGATGAGCCGGCACGGTCGCGAGATGGCGCTCCACATGGGCGAAGTCGGGCGGGCCGTCGCGACCGGCAGCCGGCCGCTGACGGGGCTGGCGATCGTGGTCGGCGTCGCGGTATTGCGCGAAGGCTCCGAGGCCGTGCTGTTCCTGTACGGCATCGCGGCGGGCGATCCGGGACAGACACCGCAGATGATCGCCGGCGGCCTGCTCGGCGTGCTCGGCGGCGCCGGGCTCGGCTATGCGATGTATGCGGGGCTGCTGCAGATTCCGCTGAAGCGCCTGTTCTCCGTGACCAACGCGCTGATCGTGCTGCTCGCGGCGGGGATGGCGAGCCAGTGCGTCGGCTTCCTGCTCGCGGCGGGCCTCGTGCCGTCGTGGGGCAACACGATCTGGGACACGTCGTGGCTGCTCAAGGAATCGAGCATCGTCGGCAAGGCGCTGCATACGCTGATCGGCTATACGGCGCGGCCGGCGGGAATCCAGATCGCCGCGTACGTCGGCACGCTGGTCGCGATCGTCGTGCTGGCGCGGCTCGTCGGCCGGCCCCGGGCGACCGTGCAGCCGCCGCGGCCT
The DNA here is from genome assembly GCF_052045245.1 of Burkholderia sp. 22313. Classification (NCBI taxonomy): domain Bacteria; kingdom Pseudomonadati; phylum Pseudomonadota; class Betaproteobacteria; order Burkholderiales; family Burkholderiaceae; genus Burkholderia; species Burkholderia sp. 22313. The sequence continues at coordinate 104,669 of NZ_JBQEON010000028.1, read as the reverse complement.
GTGGTCTGAGCAGGTGGAGCCGAATGCGGAAAGGGGCGTCGTGGACGCCCCTTTTTTTGCGGTGCCGGTTCGCGCGCAGCCGCGCGGCCCGTTCAGCGGTGGCTGTCGATCCACGCGCGGGCCCATTCGAGCCCCGCGTCGCGCGCTTCGTCCTCGGTATCGAACACGCCGAGCACGCCCGACGCTTCGACGAGCCGGTTGTTCTGCGTGATCGTGCCGCTCGCCGCGAAGCGTTCGGGCTGCAGGATCTCGTCCTGCTGCAGGATCGAATGGCCCCAGATCTGGTAGCCGTGATAGGTCTGCGCTTCCATTATCGCGTTACCTCCGCGGAACGGTTGCCGGTGCCGACGCGCAGCACGTTGCCGTCCGGCGTGTATTGCCGCGGGATGTCGGAGAAGTTGAGCGCGTGCGACGCGTCGGGCGCGGCCGGCTGCATCACCGTGAGCCGGCCCGGTGCGGGCTGCGCGATCGGGCGCGGTGCGGCCGGCGCGTTGACCGTCGCGGCGGGCGGACGATGCGGTGCGGCCTTCACGGCTTGCGCGACGCGGCGCTTGTGCGGCTTGATCGCGGCCTTCTGCTGCACGCTCGCATGCTTTTCCGCGGCCTTGCTGCCGGCGTGCGCGTCGGCAGCCGGGCGCGGAGCCTGCGTACGGGCATCCGGTGTGCGTGCCGCCGGCTGCCGCGCCTCGGGCGGGTTCCAGACTTCGACGTAGTGCTCGGCCGCCCAGCCCGTCGACGCAGCGCTCAGCGCCAGCAATGCGCATCCAAACAGTCTTACCATGGTCTCTCCGTCATCTTGCTTGCGGCTCGCGTCGCGTTGCGGTGCCCGATCCGGGATCGGCCGCTCATCAGCGTTCGGGGAACGCGGCTCACGAAAACACCTCGAGCCCGTGCTTCTCGACGATCTGCAGCATGCGCGCGGCGATACCGCTCGGCCGCTTGTCTCCCTGTTCCCACTGGCGCACGGTCGACGTCGTCGTGTTCAGGTAGAGCGCGAACACGCTCTGACTCACGTTGACCGACTTGCGGATGCGGGCGATGGCTTCCGGATCGAACTTCGGCGCGGCTTCGATGCAGAGCGCGTCGTATTCGCGCATCGTCTTCTTGTCGATCAGCTGTGCGCGATAGAGGCCCGACGCGGCGCTGTGGACCGCCTCCGTCGCGTCGCTCTTGAATCGGCTCTTAGCCATTGCAAATCTCCACCCACTCGTTCAATGCAACCAGTGTCGCGATGTCGACGTCGGTGCATCGACCGACATCCGCGGCGAGCTTTTTGAAGGCGCGCAACTCGCGAGCGTCGATGTTGTCGCGGTCGCATTTCGCGAACAGAAACACGAACACCCACGTATGCCCGACCTTGCCCAGCACGATGCCTCGCTGGCGATTCCCGTTCAGGCGCTTCTTCCAGACGTTGCCGCCGAGATCGATGCCCTGACCGCGGGCCAGCTCCCGCACCGCGCGGCACAGTTCGCCATCGGCGATGCCCGTCTTTCCCGCTGCCTTGTGAAACCACTTCGTCTTGAATACGCGTCGTACTGAAGCAGACATGTCGAGCCAGTCGAGTTAGCACAGGATTATATACCACTACGTGGTACATATTTCGACCTGGCCAAATGGCCTGAATGGCTTGCTCCGCGTCGAGACGTAGCCTGGAAGGGCCGGTGGCGGCCCTCCCGGGAGACGGGTTTTACTCCACCGTCACCGACTTCGCGAGGTTCCGCGGCTTGTCGACGTCGGTGCCGCGCGCGCACGCGGTGTGATACGCGAGCAGCTGCAGCGGCACGACGTGCAGGATCGGCGACAGCTGCCCGTAGTGTTCCGGCATCCGGATCACGTGCAGGCCGTCGTCGTTGACGATCTGCGTGTCGGCGTCGGCGAACACGTACAGCTCGCCGCCGCGCGCGCGCACTTCCTGCATGTTCGACTTCAGCTTCTCGAGCAGCGTGTCGTTCGGCGCGACCGTGACGACCGGCATCGCTTCCGTGACGAGCGCGAGCGGCCCGTGCTTCAGTTCGCCGGCCGGATAGGCTTCCGCGTGGATGTACGAGATTTCCTTCAGCTTCAGCGCGCCTTCGAGCGCGATCGGGTAGTGCAGCCCGCGGCCGAGGAACAGCGCGTTTTCCTTGCGCGCGAATTCCTCCGACCACGCGATGATCTGCGGCTCGAGCGCGAGCACGCTGTTCAGCGCGGCCGGCAGGTGGCGCAGCTGCTTGAGGAATTCCGCTTCCTGCGCGGCGTCGACGTGCCCGCGCAGCTTGCCGAGCGTCGCCGCCAGCACGAACAGCGCGACGAGCTGGGTCGTGAACGCCTTGGTCGACGCGACGCCGATCTCGGTGCCCGCGTGCGTCAGGAACTGCATCTCGGTGAGGCGCACCATCGCGCTCGTCGCGACGTTGCACACCGCGAGCGTATGCGCATGGCCGAGCGACTGCGCGTGCTTGAGCGCGGCGAGCGTGTCGGCCGTCTCGCCCGACTGCGAGATCACCAGCACGAGCTGGCGCGGGTTCGGCACCGATTCGCGGTAGCGGTATTCGCTCGCGATCTCGACCTGGGTCGGGATCTTCGCGATCGATTCGAGCCAGTACTTCGCGGTGAGGCCCGAGTAGTAGCTCGTGCCGCACGCGAGGATCAGCAGGCTGTCGATGTCCGCGAACGCGGCGGGCGCCGCGGCGCCGAACAGCGTTGCGTCGAATGCATCGGTTTGCGGCACCGTGTCGCCGATCGCGCGCGGCTGCTCGAAGATTTCCTTCTGCATGAAGTGGCGATACGGGCCCAGCTCGACCGCGCCGCCGTATGCGCTGACGACGCGGGTCTCGCGCTGCGCGAGCGCGCCGTGGCGGTCGACGATCTTCACGCCGGCGAGCGACAGTTCGCACACGTCGCCTTCCTCGAGGAACGTGAAGCGGTCGGTGCTGCCGGCGAGTGCGAGCGCGTCGGAGGCGAGGAAGTTCTCGCCGTCGCCGTGACCGACGACGAGCGGCGAACCCTGGCGCGCGCCGACGACGGTGTGCGGCTCGTCCTTGTGCGTGACCGCGATCGCGTACGCGCCGTGCAGCTGCTGCACGGCTTCGCGCACGGCGTCGAACAGGTTGCCGCGATACAGGCTGTGCACGAGGTGCGCGATCACTTCGGTGTCGGTCTGCGACACGAATTCGTAGCCCTTCGCGCGCAGCGCGTCGCGCAGCGTCTCGAAGTTCTCGATGATGCCGTTGTGCACCAGCGCGAGCGCGTTCGACGAGAAGATCGGGTGCGCGTTGTGCGTGACGGGCGCGCCGTGCGTCGCCCAGCGCGTGTGCGCGACGCCGGTCGTGCCTTCGAGGTGCGATTCCCGCACCTGCGCGTCGAGATCGGCGACCCGCGCGACGCTGCGTGCGCGCTTCGGTGCGCCCGGTTCGAGCACGGCGACGCCGCACGAATCGTAGCCACGGTATTCGAGGCGCCGCAATCCTTCGATCAGCACCGGAACGATATTACGCTGCGCAACTGCGCCGACAATGCCGCACATGAATGGTCAATCCTGTAAGTCGACGCGGGCGCCGTCCGGGCGCCCGCAAAAGGTTCAGCTCTTCTTCTTGACCGGGCGGACGTAGCCGCTCTTCGCGGTCTGCGTCTTCTCGTTCAACGCAAGGACGCCCTCGGCGACGTCCTTCCAGATCGTCGTGCCGGCCGCGATCGTCACGCCGCGGCCGACGCGCACCGGCGCGACGAGCTGCGTGTCGGAGCCGACGAACACGTCGTCCTCGATCACGGTGCGGAACTTGTTCGCGCCGTCGTAGTTGCAGGTGATCGTGCCCGCGCCGATGTTCACGCGTGCGCCGATGTCGGCGTCGCCGATGTAGGTCAGGTGGTTCGCCTTCGAGCCGTGGCCGATCACCGCGTTCTTCACCTCGACGAAGTTGCCGACGTGCGCTTCGTCCGCCAGCTGCGCGCCGGGGCGCAGCCGCGCGTACGGGCCGATCACGGTGTGCGCGCCGAGCTCGGCGCCGTCGATGTGCGTGAACGCGTCGATGCGCGTGCCCGCACCGATCGACGCATTGCGGATCACGCAGTTCGCGCCGATCGTCACGTTGTCGGCGAGCGTCACGCTGCCTTCGAACACGCAGTTCACGTCGATCGACACGTCGCGCCCGCACCGGAGCGTGCCGCGCACGTCGAGCCGCGCCGGATCGGCGAGCGTGACGCCGTCGACGAGCAGCGCATCGGCGACGTTGCGCTGATGGATGCGCTCGAGCTCCGCGAGCTGCGCCTTGCTGTTCACGCCGAGCGTTTCCCACGCTTCATCGGGCTGCGACGTGACGACCTCGAAGCCGGCCTCGATCGCGAGCTCGACGACGTCGGTCAGGTAGTACTCGCCCTGCGCGTTCTCGTTCTTCAGCGCGCCGAGCCACATCGACAGCTGGGCCGTGGGCGTGACGATGATGCCGGTGTTGATCTCGGCGATCTTCAACTGCTCGGGCGACGCATCCTTCTGCTCGACGATGCGCGTGACGAAGCCGGACGCGTCGCGCACGATGCGGCCGTAACCGGTCGGATCGTCGAGCGTGACGGTCAGAATCCCGTAGCGGCCTTCGCGCGCGGCATCGACGAGACGGTGCAGCGTCGACGCCCGGGTGAGCGGCACGTCGCCGTACAGCACCAGCGTCGGCTGCGCGGGATCGAGCAGCGGCAGCGCCTGGCGCACCGCATGGCCGGTGCCGAGCTGGTCGGCCTGCAGCGCGAACTGGACGTCAGGCGCGGCGACGGCGGCCTGGACCTGCTCGGCGCCATGACCGACGACGACGACGAGCCGCGACGGCTGCAGCGTGCGCGCGGTGTCGATGACGTGGGAGAGGAGCGGCCTGCCGGCCAGGGGATGGAGCACTTTCGGCAGCGCGGAACGCATCCGCTTGCCGGTGCCTGCCGCCAAAATCACGATATTCATGGCGCGCTTGCCGGAGGAGTTCGAAGCTGTCCATTTTAGCATGCGGCCCCCGGCGTTCCGGGCCTGTCGCGGCGGGGCGACAGTGCCGGAACGGGGCGCGCCCGGCCCCGTTCCGGCGATGGTCGGACCCTGCTTACAGGTCGTCGAACTGGACGATCGAGATCGGGCTGGCGGCGCCCGGCGCGGCTGGGTCGTCGCCGGACGCGCACGGCTCCTCGTCGAACGCGATGTCGCCCTGCGGATCGGCAACGCCCGACGCGCGCAGCGAGGCGAACGGGAACTGGGCCGTGTCCATCAGGTGCGACGGCACGACGTTCGAGAGTGCGCTGAACATGTTGTCGACGCGGCCCGGGAAGCGCTTGTCCCATTCGCGGATCAGCGCCTTCATTTCCGCGCGCTTCAGGTTCGGCTGGCTGCCGCACAGGTTGCACGGGATGATCGGGAATTCGCGCAGCGCCGCGAATTTCTCGAGATCGGTTTCCTTCACGTACGCGAGCGGGCGGATCACGACGTTCTTGCCGTCGTCCGACTGCAGCTTCGGCGGCATCCCCTTCAGCTTGCCGCCGTAGAACATGTTGAGCAGCAAGGTTTGCAGGATGTCGTCGCGGTGGTGGCCGAGCGCGATCTTGGTCGCGCCGAGCTCGCCGGCCACGCGGTACAGGATCCCGCGGCGCAGCCGCGAGCACAGCGAGCAGGTGGTCTTGCCTTCGGGCACCAGCCGCTTGACGATGCTGTAGGTGTCCTGGTTCTCGATATGGAACGGCACGCCGACCTGCGTCAGGTACTCGGGCAGCACGTGCTCGGGGAAGCCCGGCTGCTTCTGGTCGAGGTTGACCGCGACGATGTCGAAGTCGATCGGCGCGCGCTCGCGCAGGCGCAGCAGCACGTCGAGCATCGCGTAGCTGTCCTTGCCGCCCGACAGGCACACCATCACCTTGTCGCCCTGCTCGATCATGTTGTAGTCGCCGATCGCCTGGCCGACCTGGCGCACGATCCGCTTGAACAGCTTGTTGTTCTCGTACGCTTCCTTCTGCTCGCGGCGCGTCAGCGCGCGGCGGCCGGTGTCGGCGACGGTGGCGACGGTGGCGTCGATGGCGGCGCCATCGGCTGCCGTGTCATTCATGTGGGGGGCGTTCATGCGCGCTCCTCGTCCTTGATGCGAAAGACTTCGACGCCGACGGCGTCGCAGTCCGGATAGGCGTCCGGTTTCTCGGTACGGACTCGTACCGCGCGCACGGCGTCGTGCGCCAGCAGGTTCGCGGCGATCGCGTCGCACAGCGTTTCCTGCAGGTGGATGTGGCCGCGCGACAGGCACTGCGCGACGCTCTGCTTCATCAGGTCGTAGTCGACGACTTCGTGCAGCCGGTCGTCGACGGGGGTCGACTGGGCGAGCGGCACGAACAGGTCGACGTTGATGACGACGCGCTGCTCGCCGCGCTTCTCGTGTTCGAAGGCCCCGATGTTGATGTGCACCTCGTAGTCGCGCAGGTAGAGCCTGCGGCAGTCCGCGAGGCGGGGGTGCAGGAGAGCGGAAAACATGGTCGTTCCAGTCAAATTGGCGTGCGCGCACGCAAAGCGGCGCGGGCGGCGGCCCATCGGGCCGCGCGATCCGCGCAGTTCATTCATTCGGGCCGGCGGCGGGCGGCACCAGGTGCTCGCCGCCGTCGACGGTCAGCGTCGCGCCCGTGACGCCGGGCGCGCTCGCGAGATAGCAGGCCGCCGCCGCGATGTCGTCCGCGTGCGGCGCATGGCCGCGCACCAGCGCCGCGACCCGCACCTTCGGCGCGAGGGCCAGCGCCAGCGCGGAAGTCGCGCGGTTCAGCGCGGCCTGCATCAGCGCGTGCGACAGCTGCGCCGGCGCCGGGTGAAACAGGGCCTGGTCCAGCACGTGGATCGCGCACGCGCGCAGCGATTCGTCGTCGCGCGCGGCGTCGGGCGTCGCATCGGCGAGCGCGCGGGCCAGCGCGAGCGGCGCCGTCACGTTGCGTGCGAGTGCGGCAGCGAGCGACGCGCCGTCCACCGTGTGCGCGTCGTCGGTGCCGGCGCAGGCGCTCGCGAACACCACGCAGGCCGGCCGGCCGAGCGCTTCGCCGCACGCGGCGACGAGCGCGGCCGCGTCGGTTTCCAGGGCCAGATCGGCGTCGAACACGGCCGCGCGGCGGCCCAGTGCGGCAACTTCGGCGACGAGCGCATCGCCGGCCGCGCGCGGCGTGCCGGGGCTGCGCTGCAGCGCGAGGTCCCAGCCGCGCCGCGCGAACGCGGTCGCGAGCGCACGGCCGAGCGACGCGGCGTCGGCCGCGCTGCCCAGCGCGCCTGCGACGAGCGCGATGCGCGGGGGCGACGTATCGGCTGAAACGGTCATTTACAATGCCGGGATGAACCCGAAAGCTCACGAACCCGCTAGTTTACCTGCTCCCGGCCCTGACGCGCTTGCGCAGTCCGAAACCCTCGCCGCTCAATTGCGCGACGAGCTCGCGGCGGCCGGTGGCTGGCTGCCATTCGACCGCTTCATGGAGCGCGCGCTGTATGCGCCCGGCCTCGGCTATTACAGCGGCGGCGCGCGCAAGTTCGGCCGCCGCGCCGACGACGGCAGCGATTTCGTGACGGCCCCCGAGCTGTCGCCGCTGTTCGCGCAGACGCTCGCGAATCCCGTCGCCGACGCGCTCGCGGCGAGCGGCACGCGCCGCGTGATGGAATTCGGCGCGGGCACGGGCAAGCTCGCGGCCGGGCTGCTCGCGGCGCTCGATGCGCTTGGCGTCGAACTCGACGAATACCTGATCGTCGACCTGTCCGGCGAATTGCGCGAACGGCAGCGCGACACGATCGCGGCGGCGGCACCGGCGCTCGCCGTGAAGGTGCGCTGGCTCGACGCGCTGCCCGAGCGCTTCGACGGCGTCGTGGTCGGCAACGAGGTGCTCGATGCGATGCCGGTGCGCCTGTTCGCGAAGGCGGGCGGCGCGTGGCTGGAGCGCGGCGTCGCGCTCGACGCGCAGCACGCGTTCGTGTTCGACGACCGGCCCGCGGGCGCGGCCGGCCTGCCGCCGGTGCTCGCGACGCTCGACGTCGACGACGGCTACGTGACCGAAACGCACGAAGCCGCGCTGGCGTTCACGCGCACCGTGTGCACGATGCTCGGGCGCGGCGCGGTGCTGCTGGTCGACTACGGTTTTCCCGCGCACGAGTACTACCATCCGCAGCGCGACCGCGGCACGCTGATGTGCCACTACCGCCACCACGCGCACGACGACGCGTTCCTGTACCCGGGCCTGCAGGACATCACCGCGCACGTCGAATTCACCGGCATCTACGATGCGGGCGTCGCGACCGGCGCGGATCTGCTCGGCTACACGTCGCAGGCGCGCTTCCTGTTGAACGCGGGCATCACCGATGCGCTCGCCGCGATCGATCCGTCCGACCTCCATCGGTTCCTGCCGGCCGCGAACGCGGTGCAGAAGCTGATCTCGGAAGCCGAGATGGGCGAGCTGTTCAAGGTGATCGCGTTCTCGCGCGGCATCGACGGCACGCTCGACGCGTTCGCGCGCGGCGACCGCTCGCACGCGCTCTGACGGGAGCCCGGGATGCTGCGCTGGCTGATGGCGTCGTTCGTCGCGGTGATGATCCTGACGCGCTGCTGGCCGTGGCTCGGCAAGCTCGGTATCGGGCGGATGCCGGGCGACGTCACGCTGACGCTCGGCGGGCGGCGTTACCCGTTCCCGTTCATGTCGACGCTGGTGCTGACGATGCTGGTGTCGATGGCGGCGCGGCTGCTCTAGCCTGAAGCGGCGGCGCGTCGCGGGTGGGCCGCGGCGCGCGCAGGATGGTTTGGCGCGGGGCCGTGCGCGCATTACAGTTCGCGCATTACAGTTCGATCTCGCCGAGGATCCGGTGCGCGAGCGCCTTCGCCTCGTCGAACGCTTCCTCCTCGCTCGGGCTCGTCGTGTGGACGTCGTAGCGCATGTTCTCCGTCTCGTCGCCGTCGTCCCTGGCGAGGATCACGTAGCCCTGGAACTGCCCGTTGCCCGCGTGCTGCGTATGGGCCTTGGCCGTGTAGATGCCTTTCGTGAACGTGTTCGTGTCCATCGTGCTCTCCCGCAAAAGGACACTTCATCGTAGCACTGCGGCGCAGCATGTACAGCGTCGCGAATCGGCGACCGATCAGCGCGCCGTCATCATCCGGTCACCCTCCCGTCACCGTTCGAGCAGCGCGACGACCTCGTCGAGCGTCGGCGCATGCGCGCCCGTGTGGCGGCAGGCGGCGGCGCCCGCCGCGAGCGCGAAGGCAAGGTGCTCGCGCCACGACCGCTGCGGCGCGGCCATCAGGCTGAACAGCAGGCCGCCGATCGACGCGTCGCCCGCGCCGACGGTGTCGACCACCTCGACCTTCGGCGGGCTGGCCTCGAGCACGTCGCCGTCCGCGTAGAGCGTCGCCGCCTGCGCGCCGCGCGTGACGAGCACGGCCGCATCCGGATTCAACGCGCGCACCGCCGCGACCGCAGCGGGGCCGTCGCCGCCGAACAGGTGGCGCAGGTCCTCGTCGGACACCTTGATCAGGTCGGCGAGCGCGGCCATCTTCGCGAGCGTCGGCCGGTACGCGGCCGTCATCAGGTTCCGGTAGTTCGGATCGAAGCTGATCTTCACGCCGCGCGCGTGCAGGTCGGCCGCGAGCGCGACGAGCGTCCCGGCGAGGGGTTCGCGCACCAGGCTGATGCAGCCGAAATGCGCCCATTGCACGTGAGCGGCCCAGCCGGCCGGCAGCCGCGCCGGATCGAAGGCGAGATCGGCGCTCGCATCGCCGATGAAGAAGTATGCGGGCGGCCGCGTCTCGTGGACGATCGCGAGCAGCGGCGCACGCGGCACGCGCTGCAGGAAGCGCAGATCGAGCCCGGCGGCCTCGCTCGTGCGCCACAGCACGTCGGAGAAGCAGTCCTCGCCGATCGCGCCCGCGAGCGCGCTCGGCACGCCGAGCCGCGCGACCGCGCGCGCGACGTTCCAGCCGGCGCCGCCCGGCACCGAGGTCCACTGTGCGTCGCCGGCGCGCACCATGTCGGTCAGGATGTCGCCCGCCGACACGAAAGCCGGAAAGGTGCCGCCGCTCATTGCGTCGGCTCGCTGCGCGCCGCGCGCGCGAGGGTCGCGAGCACGTCGTAGCACGCGCCCATCGTGTGATAGTCGGTCTTGCCGGCCGGGCTCTTCTCGTCGCTGTACTTGCGGTTGTCGCAGGTGAGGATCCGGTACCACGCGCCGTAGCGGTGATCGACGAAATGCGCCCAGCTGTAGCGCCAGATCTCGTCGTACCAGTCCCAGAAGCGCTCGGCGCCGGTGCGCGCGCCGAGCATCGCGGCCGCCGCGAAGGTTTCCGCCTGCACCCAGAAATACTTGTTGTGGTCGCAGATCGTGAAGTCGGGGCCGAAGCCGTAGCAGAGGCCGCCGTGATCGGCGTCCCACGCATGCGTGAGCGCCGCGTCGAACAGCTCGGCCGCGCGCGGCACGAGCCAGTCGAGCGGGCGGTGCCGCTCCAGGATCAGCAGCAGCTTCGCCCACTCGGTCTGGTGCCCGGGCTGGAAGCCCCACGGACGGAAGATGTTCGAGCTGTCCTCCTTGTTGTAGTCCCAGTCGACCGACCAGTCCGCATGGTAGTGCTCCCACACGAGCCCGCCCGACAGCGCGGCCTGGCGCTGCGTGACGTGGGTCGCGAGCTTTTCCGCGCGATCGAGATAGGTGACGTGGCCGGTCGCCTCGTAGGCCGCGAGCAGCGCTTCCGTCATGTGCATGTTCGCGTTCTGGCCGCGGTACGTCGACACGTTCCAGTTCGGCGTCGCGTCGTCCGCGTAGAGGCCCGCGGCCGCATCCCAGAAGCGGTGTTCGGCGAGCTCGTAGGTCGAGGCGATCAGCGCGCGCGCTTCGTCGATGCCGGCCATCGTCGCGTGCGCGGCGGCCAGCAGCACGAACGCGAGCCCGTAGCAGTGGCGCGTGCCGTCGAGCGTCGCGCGCTTGCCGCCGTCACGCCAGTCGAGTTCCCAGTCGTAGCCCTGCAGGTCGCCGTCCCAGTGCGCGTCGCGCAGGAATCGCAGCCCGTGGCGTGCGTAGTCGAGATGGCGCGGATCGCCGAAATGCCGGTACGCCATCGCGTAGTTGAAGACGAACCGGCAACTGCTCACCAGATGCCGCGACGTGCGGTTGTAGAGGCTGCCGTCGTCGCGGAAGTAGTGGTAGAAGCCGCCCGTCGGGTCGAACGCGTTCGCCGCGTAGAAGCGCAGCGTGTCCTCGACGTGCGACAGCAGGAACGACGGATCGCGGAAGTTCGCGACGAACGGTGCCGTTTGCGCGTGGGCGGCCGGCGCGGCCGCGCGGGGGTGGACCGGAGGCATGTTCATGATTCTTGGACCGTGGCGGTATCGAGTGCCGGTGAGCCGGCGGGCTGGCTGCTGGCCCGCACGATCAGCTCGACGGGCAGGGAGATCTCGGTGCGCTCGGGTGCGTCGGCGAGCAGCAGCTCGACGCCGCGGCGGCCGAGCGCTTCCTTGTCGACCGCGAGCGTCGTGAGCGGCGGATTCGCGTGCGCGGCGGCCGGGATGTCGTCGAAGCCGACGATCGCGATGTCGTCCGGAATCCGCACGCCGCGCGCGATGCACACGCGCTGCGCGGCCAGCGCGGCGGCGTCGTTGTACGCGAACACGGCGTCCGGGCGCGGGCCCGGCGCGTCGAGCAGCTGCTGCATCGCGCGCGCGGCGCCGGTGTCGGGGTCGAGCCCGGCGTCGATCGTCACTTCATAGGCGGGATCGAACAGCCGTCCGGCCTCGAAGAACGCGCGCCGGTAGCCGATCGCGCGCTGCGCGATGCTGTAGTGCGCGCCGGGGCCGCCGATGAACGCGATCCGCGAGCGGCCGGTGGCGAGCAGGTGGCGCATGGCGAGCGCCGCGCCCGTCGCGTTGTCGATGTTGACCGAGCGCAGGCCCGGCGCCCACAGGTCGATCAGCACCAGCGGCCGGCCGGTCGCGGCGAGCGCCTCGATCGTCTCCGGCTCGATGAAGCCGGCCACCGCGATCGCGTCGGGTGCGTGCGGGCGCATCTGGCGCAGCACGTCGTCGTTCGGGCCGACCGTGAGCAGCGTCGGCACGATGCCGCGCTCGCGGCACGCGTCCTCGACGCCGTGCAGCACGTGCGAGAAGAACGGGCTGGCGGGAAAGCGGTTGTGCTGGCGGTGCAGCAGGAAGGTGAGCCGGCGGATGCGCGGCCGCAACTGGGCCGGGTCGTAGCCGAGCTGCTGCGCGATTTCGACGATCCGCGCGCGCGTGGCCTCGGACAGGCCCGGCTGGTTTTTCAGCGCGCGGGAGACGGTGCCGATCGAGACCGCTGCCGCTCGCGCCACGTCGCGAATGGTGGTGCCCATCGTTCGGGGTCCGGTTTGTTTAGGGTAATGGCGATTGTATAGTAAAACGCGGTGCCTAATTCGGGCCGGATAACCGGGGAATACCCGGAAATAACGGGGTTTTAGGCGCTAATCTGCAAAAACGCCGTTACTAAAAATACTAAACAAAACGCGGAAAAGGCAAGGTGATCATGCGGAATCGGGCGAGGGCCGGGAGGCGGCGCGTCACGTGCGGTCGGCGGTTCGGTGCAACCGGGCCGGAGGCAGGGCAGGCCGCCGCCGGGAAGCGGGAGCCGGGGCGTGCGACACCCGCCCCGCGGTTCGGGCAGCCGGCTGCCGCCCGTCTGCGGCCGGCAACCCGCGGGCGGCAAGCGGCTGGCCGCCGTTCAGCCCGCCGCCGCGTGCGGCGGCTCGCCGCGCTCGCGCAGCGCCGCGCGGCCCGCGTCGAGATCGACGACCGCGAGTCCGTCCGGCTGCTGCTTCGCGCGCCGCTTCGCGAGCGCCGCGACCGACGCGATCTCGTCGCTGCCGTAGCGCATCGCGCCATTCGCGCCGGCCGGCACCCCGACCGCGCCGATCGCCATCGTCACGAAGCCGAAGAACGCGGGGTTGCCGTGGCGGTCCTCGCCGCGCAGGCCGCCGGCCTGCCGGTCGGCCTGCGTGTAGAAGCGCCGCGCGCCGTCGTTGAAGCGCGCGATCGCGTCGGCCGCGCGCGTGCGCCAGTCGTCGCGCTGGAACAGCACGAGGAAATCGTCGCCGCCGACATGCCCGAGAAAGTCGCGCTGCGGATCGCATACGCCGGCCAGCACCGTCGCCGCGAACTTCAGCACTTCGTCGCCCTGCCAGTAGCCGTACTGGTCGTTGAACGGCTTGAACTGGTTCAGGTCGACGTAGCACGCGTGGAAGCCGGCATCGCGCTCGAGCAGCCGGTCGATATGCGCGCTGATCGGGATGTTGCCGGGCAGGAACGTCAGCGGATTCGCGTAGCGCGCGGCCTCGATGCGCATCTCGGTCACCGCGCGCACGAGGCTCTCGCCGGTGCCGAGCCCCACATAGCGGCCGTGCTCGGTGATCACGAAGCCGTCCGCGAGATAGCGCTGGTCGTGGCTCGCGAGCAGCAACGCGAGCTGCTCGACGGTCGTCGCGTTGTCGATCATCAGCGGCGTATCGTTCGCGAACTGCAGGCACGGTTTCTTCCCGAACACCTCGCGGTGGTAGGGCAGCGTGAAGCGATCGATGAAGCCGCGCCGGTTCACGAGCGCGACCGGCCGCCCGCGTTCGACGAGCGCGACCGCGTGCAGGCCCGGCATCCGGTTGAACAGCGCGAGCACATCGTTGCTGGTCGCGTCGAGCGGCAGCGCGGGCGCGGGGACGAGCATCTTCGCGGCGATCGTGCCGGCCGGCCGCCCGGTGCGGGTCGCGCCGGGGAACACCGCGATGTGCGGGGTGCGGATCGCGTCGCGCGCGGCCGGCTCGACGACCCGCGACGGTTGAGCGTTCGGCCGGCCGAGCAGGAAGCCCTGCACGCAGCAGATGCCCATGTCGCGCACGACGATCAGGTCGCACTCGTTCTCGATCCCTTCCGCGATCAGTTGCGCGCCGCTCGCGTGCGCGAAGTGCTGCATCGCCCTGACCGCCTCGAATTTCAGCGGGTCGCGTGCGATGTCGTGGATGAAGAAGCGGTCGATCTTCACGACGTCCGGATGCAGGCGCAACCACAGGTTCATGCTCGCGTTCGCGGTGCCGTAGTCGTCGAGCGCGAACTGGATGCCCGCGTCGCGCAACGACGCGACGGCCGGCCCGAGGCGCGCGACGTCCGGCATCGCGGTCTGCTCGGTCAGCTCGATCACGATGCGCCCGGTGTCGACCTGCGCGCGGCCGAGCAGCTGCCGTGCGCGCTCGCGTTCGCGCGCGAGCTGCAGGATCGTGCCCGCGCTGAAGTTGAGGAACAGCTTGCCGTCGCAGCCGAGGGCGACGAACGCGTCGAGGCACGCGAGTGCGGCTGCCTGTTCGAGCGCGACGGTCGCGCCGTCGCGGGCGGCCTGCGCGAACAGCGCGGCCGGCGTCTCGAGGTCGGTGCCGCGCGGGCCGCGGATCAGGCCTTCGTAACCGACGACCGTGCCCGACCCGAGGTCGACGATCGGCTGGAACACCGCGGCGAGCGCGCGCTCCGCGATCAGGCGCGTGGTGGGGGCGGCGGATGAATCGGGATGAGGCGCGGGCATGAACGAGGGCGGCCGAAGCGACGGGACGCTCGACTTTAACGGCAGCGCACGCTGGGAATTGAATGAAGATTTCGTGACGCGATGCCCGTTGTTGGTGCGGGCAGCGCGCCGAGGTTGGGGTGGTGGTGGTGGTGAGGCCGCGTCCTGCCGCGTCAGCGCTTGCCCGCGTTCAGCGCACCTTGCGGGCGCGCCGCGCCGGCCGACGCGTTTTCGCCGTCGTGCTCGCCGCTCGTGTCGCGCGCTCCCCAGCGCTGCGCGAGCGCCGCGCACGCCATCAGCTGAATCTGGTGGAACAGCATCAGCGGCAGCACGATCGCGCCGACCGCCTGCGCGGAGAAAATCACCTTCGCCATCGGCACGCCGGCCGCGAGGCTCTTCTTCGATCCGCAGAAAATGATGGTGATCTGGTCGGCCCGGTTGAAGCCGAGCCGCTTGCCGACGACCGTGGTCAGCACCAGCGCGATCACGAGCAGCACGATGTTGACGACCAGCAGGCCGCCGAGCGCGCGCGCCGGAATCTGGTGCCACAGCCCCTGGTTCACGGCCTCGCTGAACGCGACGTAGACCACGAGCAGGATCGAGCCCTGGTCGACGAAGCGCAGCACGCCGCGATTGCGGTCGATCCAGCCGCCGATCGCGGGCCGCAGCAACTGGCCGGCGATGAACGGCACGAGCAGCTGCATCACGATGCTGCCGACGGTGCTCCACGGCGACGCGGCCGCGGCCGACTGCGAGGTGATCATCAGCCCGACGAGCGCCGGCGTCACGAAGATCCCGAGCAGGCTCGACGCGGACGCCGCGCACACGGCGGCCGGCACGTTGCCCTTCGCGATCGACGTGAACGCAATCGACGACTGGACCGTCGACGGCAGCGTGCACAGAAAGAGCACGCCGGCATAGAGCGTCGGCGTGACGAGCGGCTGCAGCACCGGCTTCAGCGCGAGGCCGAGCAGCGGGAACAGCGCGAACGTGCTGAGCAGCACGACCGCGTGCAGCCGCCAGTGGGTCGCGCCCGCGACGACGGCTTCGCGCGACAGCTTGGCGCCGTGCAGGAAGAACAACAGGCCGACGGCGATGTTGGTCGCCCAGTTGAACGCATGGGCGGCCGGGCCGCGGCACGGCAGCAGGCTCGCGAGCACGACGGTGCCGACGAGCGCGAGCGTGAAGTTGTCGGGAAGGAAACGGGGACGGGCCATCGGGAACTCATTTGGAAACAGCGGGCGCGCACCTCGCGCGAGAATGCCGACATTGTCCCGGTTGGTCATTCAATACACAAATTCATTATGTGAATCAATTGATGAATCGATTGCATGCACCGGCGAACGCTCGCGGACGCCCGCCGACGCGCAAACCGGCAGAAGAATGTTCTGCCGCGATTGCGCCCCGAAGTGAAAAAACCTAGCAGTAACATGGTGTTACACCGATGCCGGCGACCTAACACTTTTTGGCTCGACACCGTTTCGGACCGCTCATAAATTACTGCTGAAAGGCTTGCGTCGGCCGGAAACGGCCGGGGCGAGCGGCAACAGGCACTGAATGATGACGGAACGGGTGAAACGGAAGGTCGGACGATGGGTGGCAGGCGTGCTCGGCGCGCTGCTGGTGCCGCTCGCGCTTGCGCAACCGCCGCACGGCGGTCAGGCGTTCGGCGGTCACGGCTTCGGTCACGGTTTCGGCGGCGGCGACATGCGTGCGTACGGCCAGCCTTCCGGCAACGCCCAGGTCTGGCGCCGGGCGCTGCCGCCCGGCGGCGCGCGTGCCGGCGGCGTGAGCGGCTACGGCTCCCGCTGGGGGCTGCGGCCGACGCCGTCGTATGGCCATTACGCCGCGCAGAGCCCGTATCGCCCGATCAGCGCCGACTCGCGCCAGATGCCGCGCCCGCCGGGCGGCGGCAACGTGCCGCTGCGTGCCGGCTCGATTCGCGCCGATGTCGCGCGCTACAACGAGGAGCGCGGCGGCCGTCCGCTGCCGCCGCCCCGCGCGCAGGAAGAACCCGGCCACTCCCCGTTTTTCTCCCCGTTCTACCGAAACTGAGCGCGCCGCGCGCGCGTTGAGCGCTCCGCGCGTTCGTCCCCCCGCCGGCCGTGATGCGAATTCGCCACAGTCGCGCGCACATTTCCGCTGATTTTCCCGCCGCATTGCGCTATCTTTCGCGCCCCGGCCCGCGCCCGCCCGCGGCCGTCCCGTCGCGTGCCAGCGCCGCGCGGGACCGCTGGCGAGCGCCCGGTCACGGGTCGAATCCGCGAAAGTTAATGCCGCCGCTATACCCGCAATAAGTCCGCGCAATTTTGACCGGACAAATGATCCGTAAAGATGGCTGCGCCCCATACGACGCAAGCAATCGGCTCCAAACAACAACGCTCGCGCCACTTATCGACCATTCGACAAAACCTGGAGATCCCATGAAAGCATTCGCTCGCCGTGCGTCGCGCACGTCCGTCAAGCTGATCGCCGCGGCCGCCTGCGTGGCGGCAACCGCACCCGTCCACGCGCAATCGAGCGTCTCGCTCTACGGTCAGGTCGACGAATGGATCGGCGCAACCAAGTTCCCGGGCGGCGATCGCGCATGGAACGTGTCGGGCGGCGGGATGTCGACGTCGTACTGGGGCCTGCACGGCGCGGAAGATCTCGGCGGCGGCTACAAGGCGATCTTCACGATGGAGAGCTTCTTCCGCGCACAGAACGGCCAGTTCGGCCGCTTCCAGGGCGATACGTTCTTCGCGCGCAACGCGTACGTCGGTGTCAGCTCGCCGTACGGCACGGTGACGGCAGGCCGCCTGACGACGCACCTGTTCCTGTCGACGATCCTGTTCAACCCGTTCTATGACTCGTACACCTTCTCGCCGATGGTGTACCACGTGTTCCTCGGCCTCGGCACGTTCCCGACCTACCCGAGCGACCAGGGCGCGGTCGGCGATTCCGGCTGGAACAACGCGCTGTCGTATACGTCGCCTTCGTTCGGGGGCCTGAATTTCGCGGCGATGTACGCGCTCGGCAACACGGCCGGCGACAACCGTTCGAAGAAGTGGAGCGCGCAGTTCAACTACGCGAACGGCCCGTTCGCGGCGACCGCCGTCTACCAGTACGTGAACTTCAACAACGGCCCGCAGGACCTGAGCTCGCTCGTGACCGGCATGAAGAGCCAGGGCATCGGCCTGGTCGGCGCGACCTACGACCTGAAGTACGTGAAGCTGTTCGGCCAGTATATGTATACGAAGAACGACCAGGTCGCGGGCAGCTGGCACGTGAACACCGCGCAGGGCGGCGTGTCGGTGCCGCTCGGCGTCGGCAACGCGATGGCGTCGTACGCGTATTCACGCGACGCGGGCGGCCTCGACCAGACGCGCCAGACCTGGGCCGTCGGCTACGACTATCCGCTGTCCAAGCGCACCGACGTCTACGCCGCATACATGAACGACCACATCAGCGGCCTGTCGAGCGGCAACACGTTCGGCGCAGGCATCCGCGCGAAGTTCTGACGAACGGGTTCGCAGGGCGCGCGAGCCGCGCCCGCGCGTCCTGGCTGCCGGTTTTCCGCCCGAAACGGCGTCGCACCCCGCGACGCCGTTTTGCCTTTGTTGACCTTCTTCTTGCCTCGCCTTTGTTACCCTATCTCGTAATTGCATGATTCCCAGGAATTGCGAGCTAGTTCGATGGATACCCTCGTCAGCATGAATGTGTTTCGCTACGTCGTCGAAGTGGGCAGCTTCGTCGGCGCGGCGGAGCGCATGCAGATGTCGGCCGCGATGGCGAGCAAGCACGTGATGCATCTCGAGCAGCAGCTCGGCGCGCGGCTGCTGCATCGCACGACCCGACGTGTCGCGCCGACCGAGGCGGGACGTGAATACTATGAGCGCCTCGTGCAGGCGCTGTCGGAACTCGACGAAGCCGGACAGGCGGTCGGCGCCGCGAGCGTCGTGCCGCAGGGCCGCCTGCGCGTGACGTCGCTGTCCGCGTTCGGCTTGCGCCACGTGATGCAGGCCGTCACCGATTACGCGGGCCGGTTCCCGGACGTGACCGTCGACATGACGCTGTCCGATCGCGTGGTCGACCTGATCGAGGAAGGCTACGACGTCGCGGTGCGCGCGGCGCCGAACGGACTGAAATCGTCGTCGCTGGTCGCGCGGCAGATCGCGACCGCGCACATCATGCTGGTCGCGTCGCCCGCGTATCTCGAGAAGCACGGCACCCCCCAGACGATCGGCGATCTCGCGCACCACAACTATCTGCGCCGCGATTCGAATTCGACGATGCTCGATTCGCTGGTGATCGAAGCGGCCGCCGCGTCGCGCGTGAACCTGAACGGCAACCTGATCGTGAACCATCTCGAGGGGCTGCGCGCGGCCGTGCTCGCGGGCGCGGGCATTGCGCTGCTCGGCACCGAGGTGGTCGGCGACGATCTCGAATCGGGCCGGCTCGTGCCGGTGCTGCTCGATTCGGTGCCGCCGCACGAGGCGCCGATCTATGCGGTGTACGCGAGCCGCCGTCACGTGTCCGCGAAGGTGCGTTCGTTCGTCGACTTCCTCGCCGCGCGTTTCGAAGGGCAGTCGCTGTGCCCGTCGATCGAGTCGCGCCTGCGCGTGCTGCCGATCACGCGGGTCAAGCGCGCCTGAGCGCCCCGTCGGCACGCGTGCGTGCGGACATGAAAAAAGCGCGAGCCGTTGCGGTTCGCGCTTTTTTTTGTCGGGTCGGACGTCATGCGCGGCGGGCCCGCCCCGCCGTCGCTTGCCGTGCGTCAGCGGGCGATGCCGAGCCGCGCCTTCGCGTCGTCGTACTCGCGCTTGAGCCGCTCGACGAGCGCGCCGACGCTCGGCAGGTCGTCCATCAGGCCGACGCCCTGGCCGGCACCCCAGATGTCCTTCCACGCCTTCGCCTTGTCGCCGCCGAAATTCATCTTCGACTTGTCCGATTCCGGCAGCGCCTCCGGATCGAGGCCGGCTTTCTCGATGCTCTCGCGGATGTAGTTGCCGTGCACGCCGGTGAAGAGGTTCGTATAGATGATGTCCGACGATTTCGCGTTGACGATCGCGCGCTTGTAGTCCTCGACCGCGTGCGCTTCCTGCGTCGCGATGAAACGCGTGCCCATGTACGCGAAATCGGCGCCCATCGCCTGCGCGGCGAGGATCGAGCCGCCGTTCGCGATCGCGCCGGACAGCACGATCGGGCCGTCGAACATCTTGCGCACTTCGCCGACGAGCGCGAACGGCGACGTCGTGCCCGCATGGCCGCCGGCACCGGCCGCGACGAGGATCAGCCCGTCGACCCCGGCTTCGAGCGCCTTCTGCGCGTGGCGCAGGTTGATCACGTCGTGCAGCACGATGCCGCCGTAGCTGTGCACCGCGTCGATGATCTCGCGCGCCGGCGCGCGCAGGCTCGTGATGAAGATCGGCACCTTGTGCTCGACGCACACGCGCACGTCATGCTCGAGCCGTACGTTCGACTGATGGACGATCTGGTTGACCGCGATCGGGCCGATGACCGCGTCCGGGTGCTTCGCCCGGTGGTCGGCGAGCTCGGACTGGATCTGCGTGAGCCACGCGTCGAGCAGTTCGGCCGGACGGGCATTGAGCGCGGGGAATGATCCGACGATACCCGCCTTGCATTGCGCGAGCACGAGTTCGGGGTAGCTGACGATGAACATCGGCGACGCGATGACGGGCAGCGTCAGGTTCTGCAGGACGGCGGGCAATGCCATGTGATGTCTCCAGTCTCGAGGGGCGGCCGGACGCGGCGCGATCGCGCCGATGCCGGCATCATGCTTGACGGTCGAACCATGCTTCGAGTGTAGCGGTGCGGAGCAGGTTCATATCAATACGAACGGTCGTGCGATTCTACGCGAGCTTAGCAAAGCGGGCGGCGTCGCGACAATCGAGTGAGTGTTCTCTTTCTAGGTATTCGGGCATCTGCCGAGCGCAGCGATCGGCCGGGCGCTCCTACAATAGCCGCCATAACAAACCAACGAGAAACAACCATGTCGTTCGACGCGTTTGCACCGTTTCGCGTGACGGTGCAGGACACCGACATCTTCGGTGTCAAAGGAGGCGCGGGGCCGCCGCTTCTGCTGCTGCACGGCCATCCGCAGACTCACATGATCTGGCATCGCGTCGCCGCGACGCTCGCGAATCACTTCACGGTGATCGCGACCGACCTGCGCGGCTACGGCGCATCGGGCAGGCCGCCGAGCGACGCGTTGCACGCGCCGTATTCGAAACGTGCGATGGCCGCCGATCAGGTCGCCGTGATGCGGCATTTCGGCTTCGAGCAATTCCATGTGTGCGCGCACGATCGCGGCGCGCGCGTCGCGCACCGGCTCGCGCTCGACCATCCGGCGGCCGTCGAGCGGATGATGCTGCTCGATATCGCGCCGACGCTCGCGATGTACGAGCAAACCGACCGTGCGTTCGCCACCGCGTACTTCCACTGGTTCTTCCTGATCCAGCCGGCGCCGCTGCCCGAAACGCTGATCGAAGGCCGCACCGATGCGTACATCGAGCGCGTGATGGGCAACCGCTCCGCCGGGCTTGCCCCGTTCGCGCCGGCCGCGCTCGCCGCGTATCGCGCCGCGCTCGCGCAGCCGGGCGCCGTGCATGCGATGTGCGAGGACTATCGCGCGTCGGCGACGATCGATCTCGACCACGATCGCGCGGATCTCGAGCGCGGCAACAAGGTCGCGTGTCCGCTGCGCGTGCTGTGGGGCGAGCGCGGGATCGTCGGCCGCTGCTTCGATCCGCTCGAGGAATGGCGGCGCGTCGCGCGCGACGTCGGCGGCCGCGCGCTCGATTGCGGGCACTACATTCCGGAGGAGGCGCCCGTCGCGCTGATCGACGAACTGCTCGCGTTCTTCGAGGCGCGCGACGCGGCCGCGTAAGCGAGCGGGTTGCGCGGCGCGTGCCGCGCGTCGAGGGGCGTCGACGGGCGTCGCTGGCGGGGGCCTGATGGTCAGCGGCGCGCGGCGTCGTCTTCGATGAGCGGCGGCAGGCGGCGCGGCACCGGCGTCGATTTCACGATCGCCGTGCTGGTTTCCGCGCGCTCCGTCACCTTTGACAGGATGTCGTCGAGGTGCTCGATCGTGCGCAGGTAGAGCCGGCAGATGAAGCAGTCCTCGCCGGTCACCTTGTCGCATTCGACGAATTCCGGAATCCGCCGCAGCACGTCCTCGACGAGATGCAACTGCCCCGGCAGCGGCTTCACGCGCACGATCGCCTGCAGCGTGTAACCGAGCGCGCGCGGATCGAGCTCGACCGTGAAGCCCGCGATCACGCCCTGCGCCTCGAGCCGCCGCACGCGGTCGGCGGTCGCGGGCGCGGACAGCCCGATCTGCCGCGCCAGTTCGCTGGTGGCGATGCGCGCATCCTCGGCGAGCGCCGTGAGGATCGCGCGGTCGGTCGCGTCCAGTGACGCGACGGCGGGTGGAGGAAGGCGTTTCGACATGATCGCTTTGCTTTCGAAGGTGAATCGGCGGTTTCACTTCAGTTTAGCCGTGGATGCACGGAAGGCAAGTTTCTAGAATCGAAGTCATCCCCTCTCGTCGAACGGAGTCCATGATGGCCTCGAACGAAATCCGCCGCGGCGCCGCCGAGATGGTCGTCGCGATGGTGATGTCCGGCATGATCGGCTGGCTCGTGATGTCGTCGCGGCAACCGCTCACCAATGTCGTGTTCTTCCGCTGCCTGTTCGGCGCCGCGACGCTCGCGATCGTCTGCGCGGCGCTCGGCTTGCTGCGCCGCGCGCTGTTCTCGCCGCGCATGCTCGCGCTCGCGACACTCGGCAGCGTCGCGATCGTCGCGAACTGGCTGCTGCTGTTCGCCGCCTATTCGCGCGCATCGATCTCGATGGCCACCGCCGTCTACAACACCCAGCCGTTCATGCTGGTCGCGCTCGGCGCGATCGTGTTCCGCGAAAAGGTCAGCGCGTCGACGATCGCGTGGCTCGCGCTCGCATTCATCGGGCTCGTGTGCGTGGTGCGCGTCGAACCGGCCGTGCTCGCGGTGCCCGGCGAATATCTCGAAGGCGTCGCGCTGTCGCTCGGCGCGGCCTTCCTGTACGCGGTGTCGTCGATCGTCACGAAGCACCTGAAAGGCACGCCGCCGCATCTGCTCGCGCTGCTGCAGGCCGGCCTCGGCATCGTGCTGCTCGCGCCGTTCGCGCAGTTCGGCACGTTGCCCGCGACGGCCGCGCAGTGGCTCGATCTCGTCGTGCTCGGCGTCGTCAACACGGGCGTGATGTACGTGCTGCTGTACGGCGCGATCCAGAAGCTGCCGGTCGCGATGACGGGCGCGCTGTCGTTCGTCTATCCGGTCGTCGCGATCATCGTCGATCGCGTCGCGTTCGGGCAGACGCTCGCGTGGACGCAGGTGCTCGGCGCGCTGCTGATCCTGCTCGCCGCGGCCGGCGTGAACCTCGGCTGGCGTCTCGTGCCCGCGCGTCGCGCGGCGGTCGGCAACTGAGAAAGAGGCGTGCGTTCGGCTTGCCGCCAACGCCTGCCCGCGCTGCAGCCGGGCACGCGGATTGCGCTCGAGACACGCCGTAAGAAGTTGTAGGGAAACACCCGATGCGACGCTGCGGCGTCGCTCGTATGATGCGGGCTGTGACGTTGATCACGTTCACAGGATTCCGATCTCATGCCGTTCGCCAAGACAGGCCGAACGGCATTTTTTTATGCGCCGCTCCGGGCGAGCAGGCGCCGCCGCGCATCGAGCCGCGCGAGCAACTCGCGCCTCGCATCGTCGTCCGACGCACGCCATCCCTTGATCTCGTCGCGTGTGCGCAGGCAGCCCGCGCACCAGTCGGTGCGCGGATCGATCCGGCAGACGTCGGTGCACGGCGATGCAACCGTGCCGACCGTGACCGGCACGTCGCTCATGCGTCGTTCCGCAGCGCGACGTCGGCGACGGGCGCACCCGTCAGCGACACGAGCTCCTGCGGCGACAGGTTGAACACCGCGTGCGGATGGCCGGCGGCCGCCCACAGGCTGTCGAGCGCGAGCAGGTCGGCGTCGATCAGCGTGACCGGATCGACCAGATGGCCGATCGGGCAGACGCCGCCGATCGCGTAGCCGGTGTTGTCACGCACGAATTTCGCATCGGCGCGGCCGACCGCGCCGACTTGCGCGGCGACTTTCTTCTCGTCGACGCGGTTGACGCCGCTCGCGACGACGAGCACCGGCAGGCCGTCCGATTCACGGCGGAACAGAATCGACTTCGCGATCTGCGCGACCGAGCAGCCGAGCCCGGCCGCCGCCTCGGCGGAGGTCTTGCCGGTTTCGGCGAGCATCACGATCCCTTTCGCATGCCCGCGTTCGCGCAGCAGCAGCGCGACGCGTCGCGCGGAATCGGGGAGGGCGTCGAATGAAGTGGGTGTCGTCATGGGGAATCCGTGTAGGTCGGGGTCAGACGCAGCTCGGCGCGTCGGCCGCGCTTTGCGCCTTCGCGAGCAGCGCGCGACCGGCGCGCGACACGTTCGTGCGGCCGATCGCGTTGGAGATGAAGTCGCCGGCGGCGACCACCTGCGCGAGATCGATGCCGGTGTCGATGCCGAGGCCCTGCAGCAGGTACAGCACGTCCTCGGTCGCGACGTTGCCGGTCGCGCCCTTCGCGTACGGGCAGCCGCCGAGGCCGGCCACCGATGCGTGGAAGATCTCGATCCCTTCGAACAGCGCCGCGTAGATGTTCGCGAGCGCCTGGCCGTAGGTGTCGTGGAAGTGGCCCGACAGCCGTTCGCGCGGGAACACGCGCGTGACGGCCGCGAGCACTTCGCGCGTGCGCTTCGGCGTGCCGACGCCGATCGTGTCGGCGATGTCGATCTCGTCGCAGCCGAGCGCGGCGAAGCGTTCGACGACGTCGACGACCGACGCGACCGGCACCTCGCCCTGGTACGGGCAGCCGAGCGTGCACGACACGCTGCCGCGCAGCCGCAGCCCGGCGTCCTTCGCGGCCTTCGCGACCGGCTCGAAGCGCGCGATGCTTTCCGCGATGCTGCAGTTGATGTTCCGCTGCGAGAAGGCCTCGCTCGCCGCGCCGAAGATCACCACTTCGTCCGCGCGGGCGGCGAGCGCGTTCTCGAAGCCCTTCAGGTTCGGCGTGAGCACCGAATACACGGTGCCCGCGCGCCGCTCGATGCCGGCCATCACGTCGGCGCCGTCGGCCATCTGCGGCACCCATTTCGGCGACACGAACGACGCGGCCTCGACATTGCGGAAGCCGGCGCGCGACAGGCGATCGACGAGCGCGATCTTCACGTCGGTCGGCACGAAGGTCTTTTCGTTCTGCAGCCCGTCGCGCGGGCCGACTTCGACGATCTTGACGGCGGTGGGGAAGGTCATGGTTGTCTCCGGTTTGGTATGGAGCGGAATTCAGTAGCCGCGTGTGTAGTCGACGATGCCGCCGACGCGCTCGCCGCGCTCGAACGCGCGGATCTTGCCGGCGATCTGCTCGACGGCTTCGTCGCGCAGCGTCTCGGCCGAACTGTGCGGCGTGATCGTGATGCGCGGCGCGTGCCAGAACGGATGGTCGACCGGCAGCGGCTCGTGCTGGAACACGTCGAGCGTCGCGGCGGCGACCTGGCCGCTCGCGAGCGCGTCGAGCAGGTCGGCTTCGACGAGATGCGCGCCGCGTGCGACGTTCACCACGTACGCGCCGGGCGCGAGCCGTGCGAAGGTGCGCGCGCACAGGATCCCGTCGGTATCGCGCGTGCTCGGCAGCAGGTTCACGAGCACCTTCGCGCCGTCGACGCACGCGTCGAACGCGCCGTCGCCGGCGAAGGTCGCGATCCCGTCGAGCTGCTTCGCGCTGCGGCTGTAGCCGCGCACCGGCAGGCCGAGCGCCGCGAGCGCCTGCGCGACCTGCGCGCCGAGCACGCCGAGGCCGAGCACGGCGACGGTGAAACGCGCGCGCGAATGCGGCTCGAGCACCTGCCAGCGGCGCTCGCGCTGCAGCGCTTCGTATTCGTCGAAGCGGCGCAGGTAGCGCAGCACCGCGTGCGTCACGTATTCGATCATCTGCCGCGCCATGCCCGAATCCTCGAGGCGCACCAGCGGCACGTCGCGCGGCAGCGTGCCGGGATGGGCGCGATCGAGCGCGAGCAACGCGTCGACGCCCGCGCCGAGGTTGAAGATCGCGCGCAGGCCGTCGCGCGGCGCGAACAGCTCGCGCGGCGCGCGCCACACGAGCGCGTAGTCGGCGGCGGCCGTGTCGCCCGGCTGCCACGCGCGCAACGCCGCCTCGGGCAAGGCCCGCGCGATCGCGTCGCGCCATGCGCCGGCGTCCTGCTGCGGCGAGTAGAACAGGATCTTCATGCGCTTACTTCGCGAACAGCTGGCCGATGTCGGCGAATGCCTTGAATTCGAGCGCGTTGCCGCACGGATCGAGGAAGAACATCGTCGCCTGCTCGCCGACCTCGCCCTTGAAGCGGATATGCGGCTCGATCACGAAGCGCGTGTTGGCGGCCTTGAGTTTGTCGGCGAGCGCATGCCATTCGTCCATCGACAGCACGACGCCGAAATGGCGCACCGGCACGTCGTCGCCGTCGACCGGGTTCACCGCGCTCGCGCCGGTTTCGTCCGGTGCGAGGTGCGCGACGAGCTGGTGGCCGAAGAAGTCGAAATCGACCCAGTGGTCGGAGCTGCGGCCCTCGGGGCAGCCGAGCAGGTCGCCGTAGAACGCGCGCGCGCCGCTGAGGCTCGACACGGGGAAGGCGAGATGGAACGGGCGCAGCGCGCCGGCGGGCGTAGCGGACATCGGGCGTCTCCTGTCGATCGGAACCGGCGCGGCGGCGCCCGGTTCGATCCGATGCATGGCAAGCGGGAAGCCCACATTCTACGGTTTCGCGGCGCGTTGCGCCGCCGCAAGCCGGCCAGCTCGCACCGGGAGGGTCCCGGTGGCCGTCCCCTCGGTGGCCGTCCCGCGGAAAAGCAAAGCACAAAATATTGGTTCGGCCGCCGGGCGCGGCGCGCCACAATCGAACCTCGTCTCCAAGCAAAGCCAAGCGAGGGCAATCATGCGCGCATGCAACAAATCGGCGTGGCCGCCGCGGCTCGTGACCGTTCCGGGCCTGCACGGCAGCGAAGGCGCCCACTGGCAGACCTGGCTGGAGCGGCAGTTTCCGCGTTCGCTGCGGGTCGAGCAGGCCGATTGGGATGCGCCCGACCTCGCGGGCTGGGCCCAGTCCGTGCGCGCGCTGCTCGAGCGCGAGCGTGGCCCGTTCGTGCTGGCCGCGCACAGCTTCGGCTGCCTCGCGGCCGCGCATGCGCTCCTGCAATGGCCGCACGCGGCCGAGGTGGCAGGCGTGCTGCTCGTCGCACCGGCCAGTCCGAGGAAATTCACGTTCGCCGGGGCGTTCGACGCGCGCCGGCTCGCGGTGCCGTCGATCGTGATCGGCAGCGAAAGCGATCCGTGGATGTCGCTCGCCGACTCACGCACGCTCGCGCAGCGGCTCGGCAGCGCGTTCGTCAATCTCGGCGACGCCGGGCACATCAACACCGCGGCCGGCTTCGGGCCCTGGCCGCGCGCGAAGTACTTCATCGACACGCTGGTGCATTGCGCGGCGCCGCTGCGCTTTCGCGAGGCGGACGACGGCTTCGACGCCGCGCGCGTCGACCGCGCGCTGGCGCACGCGATCTGACACTCGCGGGCACGCGCCGCGCGGCGGATGCCGCGCACCGTCGTGCCGCCGTGCTTACGATGCGGAGACGGGTTGCACCGCGGCCGGATCCGAGTAGCTCGGTCGGCCGTTCTCGACGTGACCCGCGAAGCGGCGCGAGAACGTGCCGTTCGCGCCGTCGCTGACCGTCACGTCATACCAGTGGTGGCTCGACGCGAGCGCCCATTGCTCGACCTGCTCGCCGCCGCCGTGCAGGGTCACCTGGCGCGCGGGCGCACCGTACGCGTTGTCGGTCAGCGTCAGCGTGACGTGGCCCGTGCCCGGATTGCGCAGCTTCAGGTACAGGTTCCCGTTCGCGATGTCGTAGCCGGCCTTCACTTCGGGCTGCGCGTGGTTGCGGCGGCGCGCGGTCGCGGCCGACACGTTGCCCGCGAACATCCGCACGAAGCCGTTCGGCCCGTACACCGAGAACGCATACGCGCCGTTCGTTTCCGCCAGGTCGAAATCCGCATGCAGCACGCGACGCGCGCCGATCGTATAGCGCCACGGGCCGTCGGTGCGGTTCGTCGCGTACACCTGGAAGTGCGCGCCCTGGTTGCCGCGGTTCGCGAATTCGATGCGCAGCGTGTTGCCGCCGTGGAGGCTCGCGTTCACGTGCAGTTCGTACGGCAGCGCGCGGGCGGGCCGCACGCCGGGTTCCTGCGGGTCGATCGGCGACGGCGTCGCGGGCACGGTCGGCGCGGGTTGCGACGTGCATTGCTGGTCGGCGATCGTGCGGTACTGGCTCGTGTCGGGCAGCGACGGGAACGACACGTCGGTCGAGCGGAAGTCGAACGCGGCGGTGAGGTCGCCGCAGACGGTCCGGCGCCACGGCGTGATGTTCGGCTCGTCGACGCCGAAGCGCTCGCCGATGAAGCGGATCACCGACGTGTGGTCGAACACCTGCGAGCACACGAACCCGCCCTTCGACCACGGCGACACGACCGTCATCGGCACGCGCGGCCCGAGGCCGTAAGGCAGCCCGTCGGCCGTATAGCTGCCGCCGCGGCCGGGGTTCACGACCGTGTGCAGCTCGCCGTCGGTCGTCACGGTCGATACGCCCTGCGCGGCGGAGGTCGGCGGCTGCGGCGGCACGACGTGATCGAAGAAGCCGTCGTTTTCGTCGTACATGATGAACAGCACGGTCTTCGCCCACACGTCCGGGTTCGCCGTGAGCGCGTCGAGGATCTGCGACGTGTAGTTCGCGCCGTACGCCGGCGTGTATTTCGGGTGTTCGGAGAACGCGGCGGGCGGCAGCAGCCACGATACCTGCGGCAGCCGGTCGTTGATCACGTCGTCCTTCAGGTTGTCGAGCGTGCGCACCGTCTGCGCGCGCTGGTACAGCGGCGAGCCCGGCTTCGCGTTGATGAAGTTCGTGAAGTTCTGCAGGATGTTCGTGCCGTAGTTGCCGTTGTACGGGTCGGCCCACGTGAGCCCCTGCTGGTAGATCTGCCACGACACGCCGCGCGCCTCGAGCCGTTCGGGGAAGGTCGTCCACG
Source organism: Burkholderia sp. 22313 (assembly GCF_052045245.1). Taxonomy (NCBI): domain Bacteria; kingdom Pseudomonadati; phylum Pseudomonadota; class Betaproteobacteria; order Burkholderiales; family Burkholderiaceae; genus Burkholderia; species Burkholderia sp. 22313. The sequence continues at coordinate 76,019 of NZ_JBQEON010000028.1, read as the reverse complement.
ACAGCAGCTGGTACGCGGGCGGCAGGTCGCCGTCGACGTAGTCGGCGTTGTCGAGCAGCGGGCCGCCGAACTTGCCGGTCGGGTCGACCGTGCCCGTCATCAGGTACGCGCGATTCGGATGCGTCGGGCCCGGCAGCGAGCAGAAGTAGTTGTCGCACACGGTGAACGCATCGGCGAGCGCGTAGTGGAACGGGATGTCCTCGCGCACGTGATAGCCCATCGTCATGTCGGTCTTGTTCGCGGGCCACTGGTCGTAGCGCCCGCCGTCGATCGCCGCGTGGGTCTTCGCCCACGAGTGGTCGAGCGCGCCGAGGCACTGCGCGCTGGTCGTCTTCGTGTCGAGCCGGAACGGCAGCACCGGCTTCGCCGGGTCCTCCTTCGACGGCTGGTACCACACCGGCTTGCCGTTCGGCAGCGGGATCGGGAAGCGGTCGTTGTAGCCGCGCACGCCGCGCAGGTGTCCGAAGTAATGGTCGAACGAGCGGTTCTCCTGCATGAACACGACGATGTGCTGGACATCGCGGATCGTGCCGGTGCCGCGCGCGGCCGGAATCGCGAGCGCGCGGCGGATCGATTCGGGGAACGCGTTGAGCGCGACGGCCACACCCGCGGATTGTGCGACGGTATGCAGGAAACGGCGGCGGCTGGATGACGTCATGCTATTTCACCTCGGTTCTGCGATCGGGAGAAGGGGACGGGAACGGCGGGATCAATGCGGCGACGAAGCAGCGACGTCGGACGCGCCCGCATTCGTCGCGGGCTTGGCATCGTCGTCGTCATCGGGCGGGTAGTGGACGACGGGCGGCGCGAGCGGCGCGGCATCGGACGCGGCGGCGCTCGCGCCGGCGTCGCGGTTGAATGCGCTCGCGGCGCCGGACGATGCGCCGGCCTGCTGCGACGCATCGGCCGCGTGCGTGTCGTGCGGCGCGTCGTCGCTGCACGCGGCGGCGAAGATGGCGGCACACAGAACGACGACGAGGGCAATGCGACGCATGACTTCTCTCCTGGCGGGCGGATCGGGAAACGTTTCCGAGTATGCCGATGCGATGCGACGATTCGGTGAATCGTTTGCGACCGGTTTGCGACCGGTTTGCGACCGGCGCGTGATCGCGAGCGGCTTTCGCGAAGCTGAACGAATGCTTTCGCGGACGGCCTCATCCCCGCACGGCAGATTTTTCCAGCGGATGCAGATCGCGCACGCATCGGCATGCGCGTGCAACGCGGCGGCCCGGGGCATCGCGATGCGTGCGCGGTGCGCGGCACGGCGAATGCGCTCGGCAATTGCGGGGTGATGTACCGCGGGCCATGCCGACCGACGGTCGTTTTTGCCGCTTCGCCAGCGCACGGCCAGCCGCGCGTCAGCGTGGCGCCATGCGCGCGCCATGAAAGCCGGCGCGGCAGGTCGGTCACGCGTTCGCGCCCCGTACCGATACGTGCCTCGCGCGGGGGCACGACCCGCGCCCGGCCGCGGCACCGGAATTGCTCTTCTGCGCCGATGTGCGTGCCGTCCCGCGCGGTCGTTCGGGCACGGGCGGCATCTCCCCATCGGCATCCATCAACCCTGGAGCGAGCAGAAGCCATGTCCCGCGATCGATCCGCCTTTCCGTCTGCCGAGCCCGCGCGCGGTGCCACTCCGACGCCGCCCGGGCCCGGCCAGTCCGCGGCGCTGCCGTTGCCGCACGATACGCCGTCCAGTGCCGCGCGGCGCCGCTTCCTGCAATCCGCCGCGGCGGCCGCCACGGTCGGCGCCGCATCGCCCGTTCATCCGCAGCCGCCGCGCGCGGCATCGCCATCCGCCGCCCCGCACCGCGACACGGTGCCGGCGCAGCCGGTTCATCTCGACATCAACGGGCGCGCCTACACGCTGCAGCTCGAACCGCGCGTCACGCTGCTCGATGCATTGCGCGAATACGCAGGGCTCACCGGCACGAAGAAGGGCTGCGATCGCGGGCAGTGCGGCGCATGCACGGTGCTCGTCGACGGGCGGCGCATCAACGCGTGCCTGACGCTCGCGGTGATGCACGAAGGCGAGCGGATCACGACCGTCGAAGGGCTGGCGCGCGGTGGCGTGTTGAGCCCGGTGCAACGTGCGTTCGTCGAATACGACGCGTTCCAGTGCGGCTACTGCACGTCCGGCCAGCTCTGCTCCGCGACCGCGCTGCTCGACGAGTTCTCGGCGGGCGCGGCGAGCGCGGCCACCGACGACGTGCGGCGCCGTCCCGCGCAACTGTCGGACGACGAGATCCGCGAACGCATGAGCGGCAACCTGTGTCGCTGCGGTGCGTACCCGAACATCGTCGCCGCCGTGCGCGCCGCGCATGCGGCCAACACCTAGGTGCGGGAGGGCACCGCCATGGAAGCGATCTCCTATGAACGTGCGACCGACGTCGCCGGTGCCGTGCGGGCAGCGCAGCGGCCGGGCGCGGCATTCATCGGCGGCGGCACGAACCTGCTGGACCTGATGAAGGGCGGCGTCGCGCGGCCCGTCGCGCTCGTCGACATCACGCGCATCGCGGGGCTCGATGCGGTCGATGCGCTGCCCGGCGGCGGGCTGCGCATCGGTGCGCTCGTGCGCAACAGCGATGCGGCCGATCATCCGCGCGTGCGCGCCGACTATCCGCTGCTGTCGCAGGCGCTGCTCGCCGGCGCGTCGGCGCAACTGCGCAACATGGCGACCGTCGGCGGCAACCTGATGCAGCGCACGCGCTGCCCTTATTTCTACGATCCCGCGTTTGCACAATGCAACAAGCGCGAGCCGGGCAGCGGCTGCGCGGCGATCGGCGGTCATAACCGGATGCACGCGATTCTCGGCGCAAGCCCGCAGTGCGTGGCGGTGAACCCGTCGGACATGAGCGTCGCGCTCGCGGCGCTCGACGCCGTCGTCCAGGTGAGCGGCCCGCGCGGCGCACGGCAGATTCCGTTCGCGTCGTTTCATCGATTGCCGGGCGATCGGCCCGATCTCGACACGACACTCGAGGCGGGCGAGCTGATCACCGCGGTGGACTTGCCGCCGCCGCGCTTCGCGGACCACGCGCACTATCTGAAAGTGCGGGATCGCGCGAGCTACGCGTTTGCGCTGGTGTCGGTCGCCGCCGCGTTGCGGATGGACGGCCCGCGTGTTGCCGACGCACGGATCGCGCTCGGCGGCGTCGCGCACAAGCCATTGCGTGCGACCGTCGCGGAAGCGCATCTCGCGGGCCGCATGCCGACCGACGCGACGCTGCGCGAGGCGGCCGCGCTCGCGCTGCAGGATGCGCGGCCGCTGGACGGCAACCGCTTCAAGGTCGCCCTCGCTCAGCGCGCGATCGTCCGTGCGGTCAGGACGGCTGCCGCCGCGACGGGAGGTGCCGCATGAACCCGTTGACCGGACAGCCGCTCGACCGCGTCGACGGCGAACTCAAGGTGACGGGCGGCGCGCGCTACGCGGCCGAATTCGTCGATGCGCGACTCGCGCATGCGGTGCTCGTGACGAGCACGATCGCGTCGGGGCGCATCGAGTCGATCGACACGGCGCACGCACGCGCGATGCCCGGCGTGCTGCTCGTGATCACGCACGAGAACGCGCTGCGGCTGCCGAACGGCGGCCGCCCGCCGCTGTCGCCGCCGGCCGGGCGCCACCTCACGCTATTGCAGGACGACACGGTGCGCTACAGCAACGAGCCCGTCGCGGTCGTCGTTGCCGACACGCTCGAGCAGGCGACCGATGCCGCGAATGCGGTGCAGGTGCGCTATCGCACGAGCGATGCCGCGCTCGATTTTGCGCACGCGAAGCGCCGCGCGCGCGTGCCGCCGAAGCAGCAGGGGCGCGCGATGGATACGCGGCGCGGCGACGTCGATGCCGGCCTGCGCGAAGGCGCGGTGCGCATCGACGCAACCTACACGACGCCGATGCAGCACCACAACCCGATCGAGCCGCACGCGACGATGGCGCACTGGGATGGCCCGACGCTCACGTTGCACGATGCGACGCAGGGCGTGTCGGGTGCGAGCACGGCCGTGGCCGCGGTCTTCGGCATCGCGCCGGAACAGGTGCGCGTGATCTCGCCGTTCCTCGGCGGCGGATTCGGCTGCAAGGGCTCGTCGTGGTCGCATGTGTCCTTGTGCGCGATGGCTGCGAAGCAGGTGGGGCGCCCGGTCCGGCTTGCGCTGACGCGGCCGCAGATGTTCGGCCCCGTCGGCGGCCGGCCGCTCACCGAGCAGCGCGTCGTACTGGCCGCACGTCACGACGGCACGCTGACGGCGATGCGCCATGACACGATCGCCACCACGTCGACGTTCGAGGACTGGATGGAGATGTGCGGGATGCCGTCGCGCATCATGTATGCGGTGCCGAACCATGCAACCACGCACCGCATCGTGTCGCTGAACGTCGGCACGCCGACGTTCATGCGTGCGCCCGGCGAGGCGTCCGGGTCGTTCGCGCTGGAATCGGCGATGGACGAGCTCGCCTGGCGGCTCGGCATGGATCCGGTCGCGCTGCGGCTCGCGAATTACGCGGAGGTCGATCCGCAGGACGGCAAGCCATGGTCGAGCAACAAGCTCCGCGAGTGCTATCAGGTCGGCGCGCGGCGCTTCGGCTGGTCGCGGCGTACCGGCGCGCCGCGCACGATGCGCGACGGCGACACGCTGATCGGCCTCGGGATGGCCGCCGCGACGTATCCCGCGAATCGCAGCGAGGCATCGGCGCGCGCGCGCATTCTTCCCGACGGCACGGCCGAAGTCGCGTCGGGCACGCAGGACATCGGCACGGGAACCTACACCGTGATGACGCAGGTCGCCGCCGACGCGCTCGGCTTCGCGCCGGAACACGTGCGCTTCGCGCTCGGCGATTCGAGCCTGCCGCGCGCGCCGGTATCGGGCGGCTCGCAATCGGCGGCGAGCGTCGCGCCCGCCGTGCGCGACGCGGCACAGAAGGCGCGTGCGATGCTGATCGCGCTCGCGATCGCCGATCCGGGGTCGCCGCTGCACGGCGCTGCCGTGGACGACGTGACGGTCGATAACGGCTGGGTCGTGCACCGCGGCGAGCCGACGCGGCGCGATCCGGCCGCCGCCGTGATCGCGCGCGCGGGCGGCCATCCGATCGACGCGCAGGCGACGACGAAACCGGGCGACGAGAAGTCGCGCTATGCGTCCCATTCGTTCGGCGCGGTGTTTGCGGAAGTGCACGTCGACGCCGAACTCGGCACGATTCGTGTGGCGCGCATCGTCGGCGTGTACAGCGTCGGCGGCCTGCTGAACGCGAAGACCGCGCGCAGCCAGTTGATCGGCGGGATGGTCTGGGGGCTGGGCACCGCACTCGAGGAAGGTTCGTATCTCGACGTGCGGCACGGCCGCTTCACGAATGCGAACCTTGCTGAATATCACGTGCCCGTGAACGCGGATATCGGCGATCTGGACGTGAGTTTCGTCGACGAGCGCGACACGCGTTTCAATCCGCTGGGCATTCGCGGTATCGGCGAGATCGGGATCACCGGCGTGCCGGCCGCGATTGCCAACGCCGTCTATCACGCGACGGGCGTGCGCGTGCGCGATCTGCCGATCACGCTCGACAAGGTCGCGACGCCGATGCGCGCGTGAGTGTCGGTGTCAGCGTCAGCGTCGCGGCGTCCGGCGGCGCACTTCGCTGCGCAGCCAGTCGAGCCACGTGCGAATGGCGGTTTCGTGCGGATGTCGACGCCGCGCTCGCCGACGGACGCACGTGGGCCGAGCCGGGCGGTCATTCGATCGTCGATCCGTTCCTGCTGGTGCTGTATCGCTGGGGCGTCGCGATCGGGCTCGACATGACGCGGTATCCGGCGTGGAGCGCGCATGCGCAGCGCGAAGCCGAGCGACCGGCCGCGCGGCGCGCGCTGGCACGCGAGGCGGCTTGACGGCTTGACGGCGCGCGGACGTCGCGGCATGTGCGGGATGGGCTGCATGTGCGGGGGCGTCCACGGGTGCCGCTCAATGGCGATCGCTATCGCGCAAACAGCGGGTAGGTCGCGCCTGCGATCAGCGCGGCCGCGAGCCACACCACGCTCCACGAGCTGACGGCAAGCAGCGGCGGAATCGCGAGCGGCGTCGCGAACAGCCCGAGATAGACGATCGTGTTCGCCATCCCGAGCGCGGTGCCTGCGTGATTCGCGCCCGCGAGCGTCGCGAGTTCGGTGTAGGCGACACCGTGCCAGGCCGATACGCAGATGCCGGCGAACACGAGAATCGCGACGATCGCGGCGAGTGGCACGTGCGGGCTGCCGGCGGTCGCGGCCGCGAGCAGCGCGAACGATCCGGCCGCGACGCAGACCGACCCGCGCAGGTAAGCCCGCCGGTTGCCGTGCCGGTCGGTATGACGGCCGCTCCACACGCGCATCACCATTGCACCGAGTTGCAGCGCGACCATCGCCGCGCTGATGCCGGCGAGGCCGAGCCGGCCGAAATCGTGCAGGAACACGGTCGCGAACGTGAGCACCGCGAACTGCGGCGCACACAGCGCGCCGATGCCGAGCACGATGCGCCACACGCGGCCGCTCGCAAGCGGGCTGTGTGCGTGCGCGGCCGGCGGTTGCGGCGCGACGGGGCGGCTCGCGGCGCGGGGTGCGGCGGCTGGCGCATCGGGCGGTTCGTGCAGCCAGCGCCACGTCAACGCGGCCGATCCCGCACACAGCAGCATCAGTGCGCCATACACCGCGGCGAAGCCCGCATGCGACGCGAGCGACGGCAGCAGCGCCGCACCGACGCCGCCGCCAAGCGGCACGGCCGTCTGGCGGATGCTCATTGCAAGCCCGCGTTCGCGCTCGCCGAACCAGCGCATCACCGCGCGTCCGCTCGAGCCGTTCACGCTGCCGCCGAGCAGGCCGACGCAGCACATCGCCGCGACGACGCGTATCAGCGGCGGCACCGCGTGCGTGCTCGGGACGAGCGTCACCACCATCAGCGCGAGCATCGCGGCCGTCGCGACGAGGCCGGTGAGCAGCACGCGCCGATCGCCGAACCGGTCGGCGGCGATTCCCCACGGCAACTCGGACAGCGCGACGCCGAAGCCGAGCGCGCCGAGCACGAGGCCGAGCGCGCCGTTGTCGAGGTGATAGGCCGAGCGCATCCACACGGCAGTGGTCGGAATGCCGGCCGCGGCGGCGGAAAAGCTCATGTTCGCGGCGACGCCGGCCGCGAGCACGCGCCAGCGGTGGGCCGGGCCGCGCGCGTCGCGCACCGGTGAGGACGGAGAGGCGAGGCAGGAGGGTTCCATGGCGACCAGGGCTCGTTCGGAAATTGACACCGCCAGTGTGGCGACCTACATTAATCCTGAAAATCGGAAAGTTCTTTATTAATCGTTCGATAAAACGGGATGGTTGAGATGTCCGGACAAGACAATGCCTGCGGCGCGGCGACGCTCGCGGCGCCCGACGCCGCGCTGGCCCGGCCGAACTTCGACGTCGCGGCGTTGCGCAGCCTGGTTGCCGGCGTCGATCTCGGCAGCTTCGCGAAGGCCGCCGATCGTGTCGCGCGTTCGTCGTCGGCGGTGAGCGCGCAGATCCGCAAGCTCGAGGAGCAGGCCGGCACGCCGCTGTTCGTGAAGGCCGGGCGCGGGCTCGCGCTGACCGACGCCGGCGATGCGATGCTGCGCTACGCGCGGCGGATGATCGCGCTGAACGACGAAGCGGCCGCCGCCGTGCGCGGCGTGAATCTCGACGGCTGGGTGCGGATCGGCCTGCAGGAGGATTTCGGCGAAGCGATCCTGCCCGACGTGCTCGGACGGTTCGCGCGTGCGCATCCGAAGGTGAGGATCGAGGCGCGGGTCGCGCGCAATGCCGAGTTGCTCGAGCGGCTCGACGCGAACCAGCTCGATCTCGCGCTCGTCTGGGGCGACCCGGCGTCGGCAACGCTGGTGTCGCGCGCGGGCATCGACAGCGACGCGATCGCGCAGGTGCCGATGCAGTGGATCGTCGCGGTGGGCGCGGTGGGCTTCGGTATGCCGGACGGCGGCGGACAGGCCGACGCGGCCGATGTGGCCGACGACGGTGAGGCGGGCTTGCGGGCGCGCCGCGCGTCGGGCGAGCCGTTGCCGCTCGTCGTGTTCGACCGGCCGTGCCGGTTCTTCGGCGCGGCGACCGATGCGCTCGACCGCGCCGGCGTGCCGTGGCGCGTCGCGTTCACGACGCCGAGCCTGGCCGGGCTGTGGGCCGCAGCGGCGGCGGGCCTCGGGCTGACCGTGCGCTCGCACTACGGGCTGCCCGCGTCGGTGCGGGTGCTCGACGCCGCGCCGTCCGGGCTGCCTGAACTGCCGAGCCTGCCGCTGATGCTGTTGCGGCGTACGTCGTCGGCGACGCCGACGGTCGAGCGGCTCGCACGGATCGTCACGCAGGCGGTGCGGGATGCGACGCGGGGGGAGGCGGCGGCGCTGGCAGCGTGACGAGACGTTCGGCCGTGGCCGCAGGTTCCGCGTCGACATCCCTCTCCCGATCGGCCGAATGGAGTGCGCAGGCGAACCCGACTACAGTGATGGTCACCAGAAACGGAGGTCATCATGCAAAACGTACACCTGCCTGACGGCGCCACGATCGATCCATCGCAGCGGGGCGATGCCTCGCTGCCTGCCAATGGGGCGGTGCCCGAACGACGCGGGTCGGCGAAGTCCCCCGTTCGCCTTGGCGTCCTGCAAGGTCAGGCCTGGATCGCGGACGACTTCGACGCGCCGCTGCCGGACTACTTGCTGGACGCATTCGAAGGGCGCTGATGCGACTTTTGCTCGATACGCACATCTTTTTATGGATCGTGACCAACGATCCGAAGCTCAGTGTGCGGGCGCGCAGGTTGATCTCCGGCGCCGATGGGCGTTTCGTCAGCAGCGCGAGTATCTGGGAGGCCGCCATCAAGGCCGGCCTGGGGAAGCTCGACATCGACGTGGGCCGGCTGATCCGCTCGATCGGCGCAAGCGGGATCCGCGAACTGCCGGTCAGCGCGATGCATGGCTGCCTATGCCGCGGCGGTGTCCTGGTCGAATTCGCCAAGTGTGGCGAGCATTGCGCGCAGCCGCTCCCGCACCCCTTCGCTCGCCGGCACGAACGGCAACCGTAACCCGTCCTCGCACCACCCCTGCGCGGCCAGCACCGCCTTCACCGGCGCCGGGTTGGGCTCCGCGAACAGCGTCGCGACGAGCGGCTGCAGCGCGACCGACAGCCGCCGCGCGTCAGCGAGCCGGCCGTCGCGCAACAGCGCGTGGATTCGCACATGCCATTCGGGCAGCACATGCGCGCTGGCCGCGATCGTGCCATGCGCGCCGGCGCACAGCGCGGCGAAGTTCTGGTTGTCGTCGCCGGAGAGGATCGCGAGCGGTGTGTCGTGCACGAGCCGGCTCATCCGGTCGAGCGTGCCGCCGCACTCCTTGATGCCCGCGACGCGTGGGTCGCGCGCGAGCGCCTGCAGCGTGTCCAGTTCGACGTTCACGCCGGTGCGGTACGGGATGTTGTAGACGAGCACCGGCAGGTCGGCGGCGGCGACGATCGCCTCGATGTGGCGGCGAATCCCGTCCTGCGTCGGCCGCACGTAGACGGGCGGCGTGACGAGCAGCCCGTCGGGCCCCAATGCGGCGAGTTCGCGTGCGCGGGCGGCCGCGAAGTGCGTTGCGCTCGCGGTGAGCCCGACGACGATCGGCAGGCCGGGCGCCGCATCGCGCAGCGTCGCGAACACGGTGTCCTGTTCGCGTGCGTCGAGCAGCACGCCTTCACCGGTCGTCGCGCCCGCGACGAAACCCGCGATGCCCGCCGCCGCATAGTGACGCGCGAGTCGCGCGAGCGCGCCGTGGTCGACCTCGCCGTCGTGGAACGGCGTGATGATCGGCAGCCAGATACCTTCGAAACGTGTGTGCATGCAAAGCCTCATGGTGGAAACGGAGTGGGAAGGAACCGTTCCGCCGGCGGGGTGCCGGAGCGAGGCGTGCGGGCAAGGAGAATGAAACGACCTGCGGGCATCCCGTCCGGCATTCGCCTGACGGGACGCGACGTCCCCGTCAGTCGAGGAGTCGTTTTTTCAGTTTCAGCCCGGCCGCGCGCGCACCTGCCGCGGTGGCGGCAAGGATCGGGAACGAGCGCAGGGCAGCGGACATGGATGAACCGTGAAAAGGGCTGAGCGGCGATCTTAACACCGGATTCGGCGCGCATGCGAGCGGCGCGCGCCGTTTAGCAGGATTCGAGATTTGCATTGCACGACAGATTGGAAGGCGCGCGGCGCCCGGCCGCTAGAATGCCCGCTTACGTTTCGATGACAGCGCGCACGCGTGCCGTCACGCATCTTCACCACTACTGGAAACGGGGCATATCGCGATGGCAAGCATCAAGGGGATCGGCCGCTGGCTGTACACGGGCACGGCGGCGGCGCTGGTCGTGGCGGCGACGGCCGCGCACGCCGACACGTCGATCCTGAACGTGTCGTACGACGTGACGCGCGAGCTGTACAAGGACATCAACACGCGCTTCGCCACCGCCTACCAGCAGCAGACCGGCGAGACCGTGGCGATCAAGCAGTCGCACGGCGCATCGAGCGCGCAGGCGCTGTCGGTGCTGCAGGGGCTGCAGGCCGACGTCGTGACGATGAACCAGCCGAACGACATCGACCTGCTCGCCGAGCGCGGCCAGCTGCTGCCGAAGGACTGGCGCGCGCGCTTCCCCGACAACAGCTCGCCGTACTCGACCACGATGGTGTTCCTCGTGCGCAAGGGCAACCCGAAGGCGATCAAGGACTGGAGCGATCTCGCGAAGCCGGGCGTGCAGGTGATCATCGCGAACCCGAAGACGTCGGGTAATGGCCGCTACGCGTATCTCGCCGCGTGGGGCTACCAGAAGCAGAAGGGCGCGACCGACCAGCAGGCGCTCGATTTCGAGAAGGCGATCTTCCGCAACGTGCCGGTGCTGGACTCGGGCGGCCGCGGCGCGACGACGACCTTCACGCGGCGCGGCATCGGCGACGTGCTCGTCACGTTCGAGAACGAAGTCGCGCTGATGGACACGGGCGCAGCGGGCGCGGAATTCGACGCCGTGTACCCGTCGGCGAGCATCCTCGCGGAGCCGCCCGTTGCCATCGTCGACAAGGTCGTGGACAAGAAGGGCACGCGCAAGGTCGCGCAGGCGTATCTCGACTACCTGTACACGCCGCAGGCGCAGGAGATCATCGCGCAGCACCATCTGCGCCCGCGCGACGCGAACGTGCTGAAGAAACATGCGGCCGAGTTCAAGCCGCTGAAGACGTTCAGCGTCGAGCAGGTTTTCGGCAGCTGGGCGAATGCGCAGAAGACCCACTTCGCCGACGGCGGCACCTTCGATCGCGTGATCGTCGACCGCAAGTAAGCACGACCGCTCGCCGTGCGCGCAGGCAGCATGACCGCGCAGCCGGCCGCCGATGCGGCCGGCTTTTTTCGCCGTACGGCGGCGCGGGCCCGCTCCGCCCAGCTGCGCATTCCCGGCCGCCGGGTTCGCGTGCTACGCTCATCGCCTTCCTGTTTCAGGCCTCCCGCGATGAACGTCGATTCGTCCTCCCCAGCCTCCCGCGGCCGTGGCCGCAAGATCTGGTCGGGCACCCGCCCCGTGATCGCGTACGGAATGCCGCCGATCGGCTGGCGCGACCTCTATCACCGTGCACTGACGGTGAGCTGGCCCGTGTTCTTCCTGTCGCTCGCGGTGCTGTTCCTGCTGCTCAACGGCGGCTTCGCGACGCTTTACCTGCTCGGCCACGCGCCGATCGCGAACCAGTCGCCGGCCGGGTTCGCCGGCGCGTTCTTCTTCAGCGTCGAGACGCTCGCCACCGTCGGCTATGGCGACATGCATCCGCAGACCGTCTACGCACACGTCGTCGCGACGTTCGAGATCTTCATCGGGATGTCGGGCATCGCGCTGGCCACCGGGCTCGTGTTCGCGCGGTTCTCGCGGCCGCAGGCGAAGATCCTGTTCGCGCGCTATGCGATCGTGCGCCCGCTGAACGGCCGGATGACGCTGATGGTGCGCGCCGCGAATGCGCGTCAGAACGTGATCGCCGAGGCGCAGGCGAAACTGCGGCTGATGCGCGTCGAGGGCACGCACGAAGGCTATACGCTGCGCAAGATTCACGATCTGCCGCTCGTGCGCAGCGAGCATCCGATTTTCCTGCTCGGCTGGAACCTGATGCACGTGATCGACGAGTCGAGCCCGCTGTTCGGCGAGACGGCCGAGTCGCTCGCCGCCCGCGATGCGTCGCTGCTGATCACGATCGAAGGCTCCGACGAGACGACCGCCCAGGTCATGCAGGCGCGCTACTCATGGGCGCATGCGGACATCCGCTGGCGTCACCGCTATGTCGACCTGATGCACGAGGAAGGCGGCGTCACGCACATCGACTACACGCATTTTCACGAGATCGTACCGGTCGATGCCGAGACCGACGAACGCGGTATGCCGGGTGTGGTGGTCGGGGCCGGGTCCGCACAGGCACCCGGGCCGGCTGCATGATTCCGGCGACCGGCGACCGGCGACCGGCGACCGGCGACCGGCGACCGGCGACCGGCGACCGGCATGCGGGCACGGCTGCCGCAACCGGATGCCGCGCCGTTCACGCGTCACGCATGCAGCAGACGGGCCGCTTCGCGCTGTTCGACCGCCACCGCGCGGCGGTAGCCGTCGCGGTCCTCGGCGCGCGCGACATAGTCGCCGAGCACGCCCTCGTGCGGCAGCAGATGCGCGTCGAACGCGATCTTCAGCGTGCTGGCGAGCAGCAGGTCGGCCGCGGTGAAATGGTCGCCGACGAGCCAGCGGCCGTGGGCGAGCGTTTGCGCGAGCGCACGCTGCACGCGCGTGATGTTGCCCCAGCCGAAGGCGACCGGATTACCCGACGCGCCGGTGAATTTCTCGGCCATCGCCGGCTCGACGCAGGCGGGCGTGAAGAACATCCACTGCAGGAAGCGGCCGCGCAGCGGATGGTCGGGCGCGATGCCGAGCCCGGCGCCCGGGCAGCAGTCGGCGAGGTAGAGCAGCACGGCGCCGGATTCGGCGAACGGTTCGCTGCCGTCGTCGAGCGCGGGCAGCTTCGCCATCGGATTGACCTGGACGAACGCGTCGCTGCCCTGTTCGTGCGAGCGCAGGTCGATCGGCACGAGCTCGTAGACGACGCCGATTTCCTCCAGCATCCACAGCGCCCGGAACGCCCGGGTCTTCGGCCAGTAGTAGAGCTTCATTGCGCCTCCGCGTATGGGTGTGCGTGTCGGTATCGGGGATACTCAAGCGTACCCGAGCGGGCGAGGTTCGGACAGGAGGGCGTGCCGCGAGTGGCGGAGCGTGGCACGAAGAAGGGCGACGGCGAAACCGGCGCGAACCCAGGCGCGGCGTGAATTCATTGGATAACTAGTTATATATTGACTAGTCGAGAATCGCCCGATGAGTATTTCGCTGAAACCGTCACGGCTACCCGGTTCCGCCGGCTTTTGCGGCAGCGTCGCGGCTGGCCGCATGCGCGTCGGAACATGACGTCGATGGACGGCGAAACGCGGAAACGGCGCACCCTGCGCTGGGCGCCGAATGAGTGAATCCAAGGCCATGCGATCGGCTCCGGCGAATCAGGCGGTGACGCCATGCGTCGAAGGCCGGTTCGATCGCGCACGGAGAACAGCAACGAATGGCGAACGACGATCACACCACGATCATTTCCCGACGCACGCCGGAATCGGCAGCGATGCGCGCCGAACTCAAGCGGACGATGGCCATTACCGCGCGGCTCAACCGTCTGACGTTTGACGATACCGACGAGGTCCGAGCATTGTTCGGAGAACTGATCGGCCGCGCGATGGATGACGGCTTCCTGCTGATCCCGCCGTTCTACGCGACGGGCGGCGCCGATACCCGAATCGGCCGCAACGTGTTCGTCAACCAGAACTGCACGTTCTATGACCTCGGTGGCCTGGACATCGGCGACGACGTGATGATCGGGCCGAACGTCAGTCTCATCACGTCCGGCCATCCGGTCGAGCCGTCCCGCCGACGCGACGCCGTCGTTGCCCGGCCGATCGCGATCGGGAACAACGTGTGGGTCGGCGCGGGCGCCACGATCATCGGCGGCGTGACGGTTGGCGCGAACTCGGTTGTCGGCGCGGGTTCCGTCGTCACGCGGGACGTTCCGCCGGATACGCTGGTCGGCGGAAATCCGGCGCGGATCATCCGGTCGATTGCCGAGTGACGGCGCGGGCGAGCGTGGGCCGGCAAGCGGCGATGCGCGGTGGAACGAATGTGGACAACCGGCCCTCGCAGCCACTCGAAATGCTGTGATTCCGTGCGGTGAGCGCGCGGCACGGGGCTGAATCCACGCGGCTTTCCGGCATCCGACGCGGGTCGCGGGCAGATGCGTGAACTGACGCAGCCGATGCGTTCGCAGCGCACTGCGGCGCAGCGCCGGTTGTGGATATCCCGCCATCGAAACGACTCGATACGCTGTGCATTCCAGCGGTGAGGATGACTGCATGCGGCCGGATGCGCGAGGCAGGGTGTGGACAACCGGGACCCTCGACGACGAAAAATGCTGTGCCTTCGAACGGTGAGCGCCGCCGCCCGGTGGCGCGAGGGGCTTGTCTGGCAACGGTTTGCGGGCACCCCGCGGGATTCGGAGCGTCGCGCATTCTAACGGCACGCGCGGATCGGCGATAGATCCACGCACGCATCGAAGTGTGGATATCCTGCCGCCGGATTCACTCGAAGCGCTGTGTATTTCGATGGTGAGCGCCGGCATCCGATCGAACCCGGCGTCCGCTTGTGAGCAGGTTATCGAGCTTCGGCGGGACCGCGAGGGTCGCGCATTCTAACCGCACTCGCGAGTGCGCGTTCCGTTCGCGTGTGTGCGTCGATGTGGATATCCGGCTTCCGAAGCGACTCGAAGGGCTGTGCATTTGCAGGGTGAGCGCGATTGCGCGATCGGCTGCCGGCCTGCTCCCGTGCGGCTGTTCGGGTCGCAGGCAGGGCTCTCCGCGCGGCTGCGGGCGCCGCTGTTCGCACTCGAACCGGCGCTGTCGAGCGATCATGCGCCGGCGCTCACCGTTGAATTTCACAGCATCTCGAGTGGTTGTGGGGCGGGCTATCCACACCCAAATCGAAGCCGTCGCTCGAGCGCCGCACGGTCGCTCACCATTGAAATCCACAGCGTTCCGAGTTGTCGCGGATTGAGCTATCCCCACCCGAATCGGCATCCTCGTTCGATCGCGAGCCGGTGCTCACCCTCGAGATTCACAGGGTTTTCAGTGTCTGCGGGTGGCGATATCCACACCCGTGCCGGGATCTCGCTCGACTGCGCAGCTGCACGCACCGAGGCGTTCCAGAGCCGTGCGGGTGCTTGCGGAAGCGACTATCCGGGAGAGACCGGCACCCGCCGCGCGCCGAACGAACAGCGGCTATCCCGCGCTGTCCCGACGGCCTGACCGGCGCTCCCGAACGCCGTGACAGCGGGAAGGGGTGTGGATATCGCGCGGCCGAATCGACTCACGAACCTGTGCATCGGAACGGTGAGTGCGAACGCCGCATCGGTCGGGCAAGGCGCCGACGGTGTGGATATCTCCCGCCGACAATCACTCGTCGCGCTGTGGATTTCAACGGTGAGTGTCGGAATCCTGCCGGACCAGGGACCAGCCGACGTGTGGACATCCCGGCCCCGACGCCACTCGAAACCCTGTGCAATCCAACGGTGAGCGTGCGCGAACGATCGGCCAGGCAGCCCGCCATTGTGGACATCCGGCTTGCTCGACCAATCCGAACGCTGTGCATTCCATGGGTGAGGACGCTCCGCTTTCGCGCTCAAACCCTTGTCGCACGGGCCGCGAACGTCGTCGGCCGTGCCTGCGGGCCGCCTTGCGCCGATCCCCGGCTTTCCGGGACAACCCGGCTGCCCGTTCCAGCAAGCGCGCCAACAGCCACCCACCACCCCACGCGAGAACTCTCTCAAAACCACCCCAAAACCTGCGTAGTTTTTCTCACCCCGGCCCCGCCCGAGCAAGATGAGAAAAAACATTCTCGGCGCCGCGCGAAAAAATAGAGTCATCCCGCTGCCGCCGGCCGGACGTCGCCCGACGCCCTGCCACGCAGCCAGGAACAGAACAGCACAATCAGGAGACACCCCCCATGACAGCCCGACTGCCCGTCGACGGCACGCCCGCCCTGTCCGACTACCGTCTGACCGACAACCTGACCGCCACGCGCGGCCGGATCTTCCTGACCGGCACGCAGGCGCTGGTGCGCCTGCTGCTGATGCAGCGCGCATCCGACACCGCGCAGGGCCTGAACACGGCCGGCTTCGTCAGCGGCTACCGCGGCTCGCCGCTCGGGATGGTCGATCAGCAGCTGTGGAAGGCGAAGAAGCTGCTCGACGGCAGCGGCGTGCGCTTTTTGCCCGCGATCAACGAGGAACTCGGCGGCACCGCGGTGCTCGGCACGCAGCGCGTCGAGGCCGACCCGGAGCGCACCGTCGATGGCGTGTACGCGATGTGGTACGGCAAGGGCCCCGGCGTCGACCGTGCCGGCGACGCGCTGAAGCACGGCAACGCGTACGGTTCGTCGCCGCACGGCGGCGTGCTGGTGGTGGCGGGCGACGACCACGGCTGCGTGTCGTCGTCGATGCCGCACCAGAGCGACTTCGCGATGATCGCGTGGCACATGCCGGTCGTGAATCCGTCGAACATCGCCGACATGCTCGAGTTCGGCCTGTACGGCTGGGCGCTGTCGCGCTACTCGGGCGCCTGGGTCGGCTTCAAGGCGATCTCGGAGACCGTCGAATCCGGCTCGACCGTCGATCTCGACGCGCTGCAGACGCACTGGCCGGCGCCGCCGGGCTTCACGCCGCCGGCGGGCGGCCTGCACAACCGCTGGCCCGACCTGCCGAGCCTCACGATCGAGGCGCGCCTTGCCGCGAAGCTCGACGCGGTGCGCCATTTCGCGCGCACCCACAGCATCGACAAATGGATCGCACCGGGCGCGCACGCGAACGTCGGCATCGTCACCTGCGGCAAGGCGCACCTCGACCTGATGGAAGCGCTGCGCCGGCTCGACCTGACGGTCGACGATCTCGACGCGGCCGGCGTGCGGATCTACAAGGTCGGCCTGTCGTATCCGCTCGAGATGACGCGGATCGAGACCTTCGTCGACGGGCTCGCCGAAGTGCTGGTGATCGAGGAGAAGGGCCCCGTCATCGAGCAGCAGATCAAGGACTACCTGTACAACCGCGCGGACGGCGCGCGCCCGCGCGTGCTCGGCAAGCACGATGCGCAGGGCGCCTGCCTGCTGTCCGAGCTGGGCGAGCTGCGTCCGTCGCGGATCCTGCCGGTGTTCGCCGCATGGCTCGCGCGCCACAAGCCGGCGCTCGATCGTCGCGAGCGCGTCGTCGATCTCGTCGCGCCGCAGATCCTGTCGAACGAAGCGGATGCGGTGAAGCGCACGCCGTACTTCTGCTCGGGCTGCCCGCACAACACGTCGACGAAGGTGCCGGAAGGCTCGATCGCGCAGGCCGGCATCGGCTGCCACTTCATGGCGTCGTGGATGGAGCGCGACACCACGGGCCTGATCCAGATGGGCGGCGAGGGCGTCGACTGGGCCGCGCACGCGATGTTCACCAACACGAAGCACGTGTTCCAGAACCTCGGCGACGGCACCTACTTCCACTCCGGCATCCTCGCGATCCGCCAGGCGGTCGCCGCGAAGGCGAACATCACGTACAAGATTCTCTACAACGACGCGGTCGCGATGACGGGCGGCCAGCCGGTCGACGGCAGCATCTCGGTGCCGCAGATCGCGCGGCAGGTCGAGGCGGAAGGCGTGTCGCGCTTCGTCGTGGTGTCGGACGAGCCGGAGAAGTACGACGGCCATCACGGACAGTTTCCGACCGGCACGACGTTTCATCACCGCAGCGAACTCGACACGGTGCAGCGCGAGTTGCGCGAGACGCCGGGCGTCACCGTGCTGATCTACGACCAGACCTGCGCGGCCGAGAAGCGCCGCCGCCGCAAGAAAGGCGAATTCCCCGATCCGGACAAGCGCCTGTTCATCAACGACGCGGTCTGCGAAGGCTGCGGCGACTGTGGCGTGCAGTCGAACTGCCTGTCGGTCGAGCCGCTCGAGACGCCGCTCGGCCGCAAGCGCCGCATCGACCAGTCGTCGTGCAACAAGGACTATTCGTGCGTGAACGGCTTCTGCCCGAGCTTCGTGACGGTCGAAGGCGCGGCGCTGAAGAAGGCGGCCGGCGCCGCGTTCGACGAAGCCGCGCTCGCCGTGCGCGTCGACGCGCTGCCGGTGCCCGCGACGCATCTCGACGCGGCGCCGTACGACATGCTCGTGACGGGCGTCGGCGGCACGGGCGTCGTGACGGTCGGTGCGCTGATCAGCATGGCCGCGCACCTCGAAGGCAAGAGCGCGTCGGTGCTCGACTTCATGGGCTTCGCGCAGAAGGGCGGCTCGGTGCTGTCGTTCGTGCGGATCGCGTCGAGCGACCGGTGGCTGAACCAGGTGCGCATCGACACGCAGCAGGCCGACGTGCTGCTCGCGTGCGACATGGTCGTCGGCGCGAGCGCCGAGGCGCTGCAGACGGTGCGCCACGGGCGCTCGCGGATCGTCGTCAATACGCACCGGATTCCGAACGCATCGTTCGTGCAGAACCCGGACGCGAGCCTGCACGCCGATGCGTTGCTCGAGAAAATGCGTCACGCGGCCGGCGACGGCTATCTGTCGAGCTGCGATGCGCAGGCGCTTGCCGCGAAATTCCTCGGCGACTCGATCGGCGCGAACATCCTGATGCTCGGCTACGCGTGGCAGCTCGGCCTCGTGCCGGTGTCGCTCGCCGCGATGATGCGCGCGATCGAACTGAACAACGTCGCGGTGCCGATGAACAAGCTCGCGTTCTCGATCGGCCGGATGGCGGCCGGCGACGCGGCGGGCCTCGACGCATTGTGGAACGCGCGTCACACGGTGGCGGTGCAGGCCGCGCCGGACACGCTCGCCGAGCTGATCGCCGATCGCGAGGCGCGCCTCGCTGCCTACGGCGGCGTGCGCTACGTCGAGCGCTACCGTGCGCTGGTGAACGCGGCGCGCGCGAAGGGCGACGAGGCGCTGACGCGCGCGGTCGCGACGACGTTCTACCGGCTGCTCGCGGTGAAGGACGAATACGAGGTCGCGCGGCTGTATGCGGACGGCGCGTTCCGCACGGCGCTCGAAGCACAGTTCGAAGGCGTGCCGGGCCAGGACTACCGTGTGAAGTTCAACCTGGCGCCGCCAACGGTCGCGAAGGCCGGCAGCGACGGCGGCGCACCGAAGAAGCGGGTGTTCGGCCAGTGGATGTGGCCGGTGCTCGGCACGCTCGCACGGGTGCGCGGCCTGCGCGGCACGTGGCTCGATCCGTTCGGCCGCACGGCCGAGCGCCGGATGGAACGCGCGCTCGCGGACGATTACGAGACGACGCTCACGCGCGCGCTCGCCGCGACGACGGCCGGCAACGCGGCGCAGGTCGCGCAACTGGCCGACCTGCACGCCCGCGTGTGCGGCTTCGGTCACGTGAAGGTGCGCAACCTGGCAGGCGTGAAGCGTGCGGAGCGTGAGCTTGCGCTGCAACTCGGCATCGACGCGGCCACGAGCGCGGCCGTGCAGCACGCGCTCGACGAGATGAAGGGCGCGGGGATGCTGAAGGGGATCCCGGTCGTCGTCGCGAAGTAACGCGAACATGCGCGGAGGCGCAAACGGCGACGTGCAGCCAGCGCGTCGCCGTTTTTTTATGCACGACCGTGTTGTCGTGCCACGTGAGCGGCGCTCAGACGATGCCCTTCTTGCGCGTCGACAACGCCGTTTCCGACAGATCGATTTCGCGGATCAGCTTCGTCAGCGTCTCGTCGGAAATCTTGCTCTCGCTGCGCAGCCGGTACAGCACCGACCGCTCCGCACGCACCGCCGCGATCCGCATCTGCAGCTCCATCGTCTCGGTCTGCCGCGCTTGCGCGCGCGGTGTCGGGCCGTCCTCGGCGAGCGCGGCGAGGCGGCGGCGGTACTGATCCATCACGCGCGCGGAGATGTCCGCGCAGCGCGCGGCGCCCGATTCGTCGAGATCGGCCGAGATCGCGTCGTGCGACGAATCGATCGCGCGGATCGCGGCCTGCGCGGCGGCGGCGCGCGCGGTGCGCTCCTCGTCGGCGAGCGGGTTGCGCGTCGAGCGCACGCCGCGCAGCAGCAGCGGCAGGCCGATCACCGCGACGATCAGCGAACCGAGAATCACCGCCGACGCGACGAAGATCGCGGTGTCGCGCCCGGGCAGCGGCGCGCCGTCGGACAGCGCGACGGGGATCGACAGCACGCCCGCGAGCGTGACCGCGCCGCGCACGCCGCCGACCGTCATCACCGCGATCGTGCGGATGCCGGCCATGGTGCCCGCGAGGCCGTGGCGCGCGGCGCGGCGGCTCGCGATCCAGCGCAGCAGCCAGACCCACAGGAAGCGGATCGCATACAGCGCGAGCATCATCGCGCACACGTTGAAGATCATCCGGCCGACGAGCGCGTCGCTCGTGTGGTGCGCGTCGACGAGTGCGCGGCCGATGATGTGCGGCAGCTGCAGGCCGAGCATGAGGAACACCATGCCGTTGAACACGAACTCGATCATCGCCCACGTGCTTTCGGCACGCACGCGCGATGCGACGGTGCTTTTGCGCGAGAAGCTCGTGTAGTTCATCATCATCCCGGCCGACACGGCCGCGAGCACGCCCGACAGGTCGAGGTGCTCGGCGAACAGATAGGCGGCGAACGGCACGAGCAGCGTCATCACGATGCCGGGGGCCGGATCGCCTTCCTGCTCGGCGTTCAGGAAGCGCGTCGACAGCGCGCTGAACACCCACGATACGATCGCGCCCGTCGCGAGCCCGCCGGCGGCGACGATCACGAACGTGACCGACGCTTCGCGCAGCGAGAACATGCCGGTGAGCGCGGCCGCGACCGCGAACTTCAGCGCGACGAGGCCCGACGCATCGTTCATCAGCGCCTCGCCTTCGAGGATGTGCATCAGTTGCGGCGGGATCCGCCCCCGGCCGGCGATGCCGGACAGCGCGACCGCGTCGGTCGGCGACAGCACCGCCGCGAGGGCGAACGCGATCGGCAGCGGCAACTCGGGTATCAGCCAGTGCGCGAAGTAACCGACTGCGAGTACCGTCATGAACACGAGCCCGAACGCGAGCATCAGGATCGCGCGGCGCTGCAGGTACAGCTCGCGTTTCGGAATCCGCCAGCCGTCCGCGAACAGCAGTGGCGGAATGAACAGCAGCATGAAGATTTCGGGATCGAACGTGACGTGCAGATTGAGCTTCGGCCACGCGAGCATCGCGCCGAACGCGATCTGCATCAGCGGCAGCGGAAGCCGCAACGGCAGCATGCGCGTGATCGCGCCGGACAGCGCGACGGTGAGCAGCAGGATCAGGACTGTGAAGACGATTTCCATCGATACGGCAAATGTGAAGAATGAAACGACCGTACGGAGTTTAGCGTGACGACATGACGGGTGCGCTCGCGTGCGCCGGTGCGCGCGCACGCAAACGGTGCATCCGGCCTGCGCCACGTTGGTGCGGCGGCAGCCGGGCTCAGGCGCGGCGCACGTGTCCGGCGCTTGCACGGAGCTTGCTTGATGCTTGCGCATGGTCCGGCACCGGCCGGACAACCGAGGATTCGACCATGACATTGCACGCGCCGTCCCGTTCACCCGCCGCGCCCGGCTGCCTCAGCAGGAGGCGGTCATGACGCTCGCGCAACAGGAGCGTCCGGCCGCCGCGTCGCCGTACCGTTTCGAGCGGGAGATGAGCTCCGGCCTCGAGCGCCTGGCGACGCGGCATCGCGACCTGGCGCTCACGACCGTGTTCCAGCCGATCTTCAGCCTGTCGCATCAGCGCGCGGTCGGCTACGAGGCGCTGCTGCGCGCGCATGATGCGCTCGATCGCGCGGTGTCGCCGCTCGACGTGTTCGGCGAGGCCGCGCGCCAGGGCGAGCTGCTGCAGCTCGACCGGCTCGCGCAGGCGCTGCATCTGGAGAACTTCGCGCTGCTCGGCGCCGAGCGCGAGTGGCTGTTCCTCAACGTGCATCCTGGCGTGCTCACCGACCCGTTCCAGGCCGCCGCGCTGCTCGCGAACCTGAAGCGGCTCGGCATGCCGCCGCGCCGCGTCGTGCTCGAAGTGCTCGAACAGCGCGCGGAAGACGTCGAGCGGCTTGCCGAGGCCGTGCGCGAATTCCGCGCGCAGGGCTTCCTGATCGCGCTCGACGATTTCGGCGCCGGTCATTCGAACCTCGAACGGATCTGGCAGCTGAATCCCGACATCGTGAAGCTCGACCGGATCATGCTGTCGCACGCCGCGCACCGCACGGGGCTGACCGCGATCCTGCACGGGCTCGTCACGCTGCTGCACGAGGCCGGCAAGCTCGTGCTCGTCGAGGGGATCGAGACCGAGCACGACGCGCAGATCGCGCTGTCGTGCGAGGCCGATTTCGTGCAGGGCTATTTCTTCGGCCGCCCGGCGCCCGGGCTGCCCGACAGTGCGATGGCGACCGGCTGCATCGGCGAGCTGACCGAGCGGTTTCGCGAGCAGACCGAAGCGCGCGAGCGGCGCGACGCGCAGCGGCTCGCACCGTACCTGCGCGCGTTCGAGCGCGCGGCGGAGCGGGTGGCGGCCGGCGAGCCGCTCGACGAGGTGTGCTGGAACTTCCTCGCGCTCGACGCCGCCGCGCGCTGCTTCCTGCTCGACGCGCGCGGCCGGCAGTCGGGCCGCAACGTCGTGCTGCGCGCGGATCGCGCGCTCGCCGAGGCGCGCTTCTCGCCGCTGGCGGATGCGCAGGGCGCGAACTGGCTGCGCCGGCCGTATTTCCGCACGGCGATCGCCGAGCCCGGACGCGTGCAGGTGACGCGTCCGTACCTGTCGATCAACGAGGCGCAGCCGTGCGTGACGCTGTCGGTGGCCGTGCGCATCGGCGATGCGCAGCACGTGCTGTGCGGCGATATCGACTGGATCGGCGACGAAGCGGACGCCGGCTAGCGCGGGCCGGCGCGCTGGCGCCGCTCACGCCGCTCGGCTAGGATGCGCGAATTGTCCTGACGATTCGCGAGCCGCCGATGAACCGAACCGCCGCTTCCTCCGTCCTTCTCGAAGTGATCGCCACGACCGTCGGCGATGCGAAGGCCGCCGCCCGCGCGGGCGCCGATCGCCTCGAACTCGTCACCGCCATCACCGAAGGCGGGCTCACGCCGAGCGTCGGCCTGATCGAGGCCGTCGTGGCCGCGGTGCCGATCCCCGTGAACGTGATCGTGCGCCCGCACAGCCGCGCGTTCGTCTACGACGCCGCCGACCTGCGCGTGATCGAACGCGACGTGCGCGCGGCCGTCGCGGCCGGCGCGAACGGTGTCGTGTTCGGCGCGCTCGATGCGCGCGGCGATATCGATCTCGACGCGCTCACGCGCATCGCGGCCGCCGCGGACGGGCGCGACCTGACGTTCCATCGCGCGTTCGACGTGTCGCGCGATCTCAACGCCGCGTTCGACGCGCTGCTGCGCGTGCCGGCCGTCACGTCGGTGCTGACGTCGGGCGGCCATCCGTCGGTACTCGACGCCGTCGCGACGATCACGCGGCTGGCGCGGCAGGCGGCAGGCTCGACCTGCACGGTGCTGGCCGGCTCGGGGCTCACGGTCGATGCGGTCGGCGACTTCGTCCGCGCCACCGGCGTGCGCGCGGTGCATTTCGGTTCAGGCGTGCGCTCGCGCGGCGAGGTGCTGGCGGCTGTCGACGAACAGCTCGTCGGGCGCGTGCGCGCGGCGGTAGACGGCGCGGCGGCACATGTGTGATGCATGCGCCGGCGCGTCGAGCGAAAGCAGTCCACGCTTCGCGACGCGCACGGCAATCCGGTGCTGACGGCCGATTGAAAAAAAGCCGGGGCATGCCCCGGCTTGTTCGTGTGCGCGCGAGATGCGCCGCGATGCAGGCGCTTACGCGTTCTCCGCCAGCATGTCGGCCTGGCTCGCGCGGATGCCGAGCCGCTCGAACAGCGCGCGGTCGCGCTGCGTCTGCGGGTTGCTCGTCGTCAGCAGCTGGTCGCCGTAGAACATCGAGTTCGCGCCCGCGAGGAAGCACATCGCCTGCATCGCGTCGTCGAGCTGTTCGCGGCCGGCCGACAGCCGCACGACGGCCTTCGGCATCGTGATGCGCGCGACCGCGATCGTGCGCACGAACTCGAACGGGTCGAGCGGCGCGGTGCCTTCGAGCGGCGTGCCTTCGATCGCGACGAGGTTGTTGATCGGCACCGATTCCGGGTACGGGTTCAGGTTCGCGAGCTGCGAGATCAGGCCCGCGCGCTCACGGCGCGATTCGCCCATCCCGATGATGCCGCCGCAGCACACGTTGATGCCCGCATCGCGCACGCGGTCGAGCGTGTCGAGACGGTCCTGGTAGGTGCGCGTCGAGATCACCTGGCCGTAGAACTCCGGCGACGTGTCGAGGTTGTGGTTGTAGTAGTCGAGGCCGGCGTTCGCGAGCTGCTGCGCCTGCTCGTCCTCGAGCATGCCGAGCGTCATGCAGGTCTCGAGGCCCAGTTCCTTCACGCCGCGCACCATTTCGGTCAGCGCCGGCATGTGGCGCTCTTTCGGGTTGCGCCACGCGGCGCCCATGCAGAAGCGGCTCGCGCCGTTCGCCTTCGCCGCGCGCGCGGCGTCGAGCACCGTGTCGACGTCCATCAGCTTCTCGGCCTTCAGGCCCGTTTCATGGTGCGACGATTGCGAGCAGTAGCCGCAATCTTCCTCGCAGCCGCCCGTCTTGATCGACAGCAGCGTCGACAGCTGCACCGCGTTCGCGTCGAAGTGCTCGCGATGCACTTGCTGCGCGCGGAACATCAGGTCGTTGAACGGCAGCTCGAACAGCGCGACGACATCGGCGACGCGCCAGCGCTGCGGCGCCGGAGCGGCCACGGGGATCGCGTCGGGTTGCACGGCGGCGGTCTGGGCTTGGGTCATGGTGGTTTTCCTGTCGTGAATGCGGGGATCGGGGCGTCAATGCTGCGCGGCGCGCAGCGTGTCGACGAGCGCGGCGATGTCGAGCATCGCCGCCGCGGATTCGGGGGCGGCCGGCGCCATGTGCGCGATGCGGCCGAGCAGCGGCGCGCGATGCTCGCGCGCGAGCCAGTCGCGGATCGTCGCGACGTTCTCGTCGGCGTACGACATCGCCGGGTCGACGTGGTTCGCGACCCAGCCTGCGAGCGTGAGGCCGCGCTGGCGGATCGCGTCGGCCGTCAGCAGCGCGTGGCTGATGCAGCCGAGCCGCACGCCGACGACGAGCACGACCGGCAGGCCGAGCGCGACCGCGAGATCGGCCGTGTCCTGCGTGTCGTTCAGCGGCACGCGAAAGCCGCCGACGCCTTCGACGACCACCACGTCCGCGCGCGTCAGCGCGTCGCGATGGCTCGCGACGATCGTATCGAGGTCGATCGTCACGCCTTCCTGCGCCGCGACGATGTGCGGGGCCGCCGGCGCCGTCAGCAGGAACGGCGTGCGCAGCTCGGGCGGCAGCACGACGTTCGCGGCCGCGTCGAGCTGGTCGGCGTCCTCGTTGCGCCAGACGCCGTCGCGTTCATACGCGCCGGCCGCGACGGGCTTCAGCGCGGCCGCGCGCAGGCCGTGCCGCGCGAAGCCGTGCAGCATCGCGGCCGACACGAAGGTCTTGCCGATCTCGGTGTCGGTGCCGGTGACGAAGAGGGAAAGGGGCGTGCTCATGCGGCTTGCTCGCTGGCTTCGATGAGTGCGGTTTCCAGCCGCGCGAGATCGTCGAACGAATGCGCGGCCGACAGCGAGATGCGCAGCCGCGACGTGCCGGCGGGCACCGTCGGCGGCCGGATCGCGGGCACCCACAGGCCATGCGCGTCGAGCGAGCGCATCGCCGCGAGCGTCGCGTCGTTGCCGCCGATCACGAGCGGCTGCACGGCCGTGTGCGAGTCGACCGGCTGCCAGCGCGTCATGCGCAGCAGCGCGCGCGTGCGCTCGATCAGCGCGGCAAGGTGCGCGCGGCGCACATCGCCTTCGTCGCCGGCGATCACCTTCAGGCTCGCCGACACCGCATGCGCGACGGCCGGCGGCGCGGCCGTCGTGAAGATGTAGCTGCGCGCGCGCTGGATCATCCATTCGATCACCGTCTCGTGCGCGATGACGAACGCGCCGGCGACGCCGGCGGCCTTGCCGAGCGTGCCGACGTACACCAGGTTCGGCGAGCGCAGCGCGGCGGCCGCGAGCGCGCCGCGGCCCTGCGGGCCGAGCACGCCGAAGCCGTGCGCGTCGTCGACGACGAGCCACGCATCGTGGCGCTCGGCCAGCGCGACCAGTTCGGCGAGCGGCGCGATGTCGCCATCCATGCTGAAGACGGTGTCGCTGACGATCAGTTTCGTTTCGGCGTCGGACGCGTCGAGCAGCGCGGCGAGCGCGGCCAGGTCCGCATGCGGATAGACCTGCACGTTCGCGCGCGACAGCCGGATCCCGTCGATCAGCGACGCGTGGTTCAGCGCGTCGGAGAAGATCGTCGCGTCCTTGGCCGACAGCGCCGTCATCGCGGCGAGGTTCGCCATGTAGCCGGTGCTGAAGTACAGCGCGCGCGGCGCGTCGGAGAAGCCGCCCGCGAAGCCGGCGAGCTCGTCCTCGAGCGTCGCGTGCGCGCGCGAATGGCCGCCGAGCAGATGCGAGCCGCCGCTGCCGGAGCCGTAGCGCCGCGCGCCTTCGGCGAACGCGGCGACGAGTGCCGGATGCGCGGCGAGGCCGAGATAGTCGTTGCTCGCGAAGCCGACGATGTCGCGGCCGTCGACGCGCATGTGCGCGTCGCAGGCGGTGTCGGCGGTGCGGCGCACGCGGCGCAGGCCCTGCGCATCGAGTTCGGCGAGGCCGCGCTGCAGCGTGTCGAGCAGCGGCGTGGCCGGTTTCGGTGACGGTTGTTTCATCACGCCGCCTCCGCGAGCGTTGCGTCGAGCGTATCGCGCGTGCGTTGCGCGAGCCACGCGATGTCGTCGTCGCTCATCACGTACGGCGGCATCAGGTACACGGTCGTGCCGATCGGGCGCAGCAGCAGTTCGCGCTCGAGCGCGCGTTCGAAGAAGCGCCGCGAGAAGCCGCGTGCCGCATCGCCGTCGAGCGCGACGTCGAATGCGAACAGCGTGCCGCGCTCGCGCAGGTGACGCACCTGCGGGTGCGCGGCGAGCGGCGCGAGCGCGGCGCGCATCGCGTCCGACTTGCGCGCGTTGGCGGCGAGCACGTCGTCGCGCGCGAACAGGTCGAGCGTCGCGACCGCCGCGCGGCACGCGAGCGGGTTGCCAGTGTACGAATGCGAATGCAGGAAGCCGCGCGTCGTGTCGTCGTCGTAGAACGCCGCGAACACGTCGTCGCGCGTGAGCACGAGCGACAGCGGCAGGTAGCCGCCGCTGATGCCCTTCGACAGGCACAGGAAATCGGGCCAGACGCCGGCCTGCTCGCACGCGAAGAAGGTGCCGGTGCGGCCGCAGCCGACCGCGATCTCGTCGGCGATCAGATGCACGCCGAATGCGTCGCACAGCGCGCGCAGCCCGCGCACGTACGACGGATCGTGCATCGCCATGCCGGCCGCGCATTGCACCAGCGGCTCGACGATCAGCGCGGCGATCCGGTCGGCGCGTTCGGCGAACAGCCGCCGCACGTCGTCGAGCGCGCGGCCCGCGACATCCGCGGCCGTTTCGCCCGGCAGGGCGCCGCGCGCGTCGGGCGACGCGACCACGTGCGCGTGGCGGATCAGCGGGTCGTAGGCATCCTTGAACAGCGCGACGTCGGTCACGCCGAGCGCGCCGATGGTCTCGCCGTGATAGCCGTTCGCGACGCACACGAACTCGCGCTTGTCCGCGCGGCCGCGGTTGCGCCACGCGTGGAAGCTCATCTTCAGCGCGATCTCGACGGCCGACGCGCCGTCCGACGCGAAGAACGCATGGCCGAGCGTGCGATCGGTGAGCACATGCAGCCGCTCGGCGAGCTCGATCGCCGGTTCGTGCGTGCAGCCGGCGAGCATCGCATGCTCGAGCGTGTCGAGCTGGTCCTTCAGTGCCGCGTTGATGTCCGGGTTCGCATGGCCGAACAGGTTCACCCACCACGAGCTGATCGCGTCGAAGTAGCGGCGGCCGTCGCGGTCGTACAGCCACAGGCCCGCGCCGCGCGCGACGGGAATGAGCGGCAGGCGCTCGTGGTGCTTCATCTGGGTGCAGGGATGCCAGACCGCGCGCAGGCTGCGCGCGACCCAGTCATCGGTGGCTCGCGTACTCAAGGCAACTCCGGGGATCAAACGGCGGCGGGCATCGAACGGGATACCGCGCGGCGACAGTCGAAAACGCGCTGAGATTAGCGTGTTCCGCGATCCGTTGCACTACCGGTTACAAACGCCGCGCAGCCTTGCCGGACGGGAGTTCGGCGCAGATCGCGGGGGCTCTGGACGGTACGCACCAGATATCCCGAAATGACCGCAGATGACGACGTTCGAGTGACACCCCCCAACAGAAAAAATCGTCGGGCGGGCGTACGCGCGAGGGCGAAAATCGGGTCGCGAATGAAAGCAGGGCGCGAAGCGCAATGCGTGGCGCGCGGCCGCGGATGAATGGTGTGCGGAATCAGGCGCGACAGAGGGCGGCAACAGCCGGGAAGGGTGGGAAGAAGGGCGGGACAGGGCCGGGAAACGCCTCGAAGGGCGCCTGCATGCGATTACGGCCGGGATCCCGGCTCCGACGGTTCGCCGGACACCCGGCGCAGGCGCAGGCGGCGCACGGGCGCCGTGGCAACGCGCCAGCATTCGCGAAAACGGAAAAAGGGGAGCGTGCGGGAAAGGTGCGACCTGGAGCGGCGCGGCGCCCGCGTCAGCGCGAGGCCAGCGCGCGTGTATCTGTATCGGCGTCGTGCGTGTTGCCGTCGCCGTTGTCGGCCGTCTGCGTCGTGCCGCCATTCCACACGACGCGGTCGTTGACCGCATACAGCCGGCATGCGCCCGCACCCTGCTTTCCGCAGTTGTCGAGCGCGAGCGCCATCGGATCGTCGCCGCCTTCGGCCCACGACCACGCGCCTTCGGCGGACACCGCGAACGCGCGGCTCGGATGCTGGCTCAGGAAGCGGCGATAGCCTTCGCGGCCGGCCTCGTCGAGGAACGGCACCGCATCGACCGCATCGATCGACGCGTAGCCGGTCGCATTCGGTTCGTGCGGGCTGGCGACCGCGTAGCGCACCGCGGTCGGCAGGTTCAATTCCGCGAGGAACGCATGCACGGCCGGCCACCACACGGGCACGCCGTCGCGATCGACGATCAGCCGGTGTGCGTCGTCCTTGTAGCGGCCGAAGTCGATGAATTGCGCCTGCGTGCCGTGCGACACGTACGCGTCGTGCATCTGTGCGACGAGCGCGGGCGTCCAGACCGAATCGTTGTCGCCGTACAGCCACAGCGAGCGCACGGCCGTATGCGCGCCGTACTGGTCGAATGCTTCGACGAGATTGCGCTGCCAGCCGTCGCAGAGGTCCTGGCGCAGCCCGCCGGAGAAATTGATGATGCCGCGCACGCCGGACGCCGCTTCGGTGCCGTAGGCGACCGACACGAGGCCGCCGTGCGACGTGCCCGCGACGACGATGCGCGACGCATCGATGTACGACTGGCGCGACATGTAGCGGATGGTGGCATCGACGTCGGCGGCCTGCGCGAGGCCGTTCTTGCCGACGTTGCAGCCTTCCTGCTGATACGTGCCGCCCGACCCGGCGAAGCCCTGGCGGTTCGGCGCGATCACCGCATAGCCGCGGCGCACGAATTCGCGTGCGAACGCGAGCGGCCGGCTGCGCGGCTGCTGATGGAGATCGCCGGTGTTCTTGCCGTGGTTGAAGACGACGAGCGGGAACGGGCCGGGGCCGTTCGGCTTGAACAGCGTGGCCTGGAGCATCACGGAGCCGGAGGCATCGGCCGGAATGCTGATGATTTGTTCGTTGAGGTTCGCGGCGACCTGCGGGAGGCTCGAATCGCCGTAATCGAAGCGCTCGGCATGGGCGAGCGACCCGCTGGCCGTGACCGCGCCGGCGTTCGCGTTCGGCAACGTACCGGCCTGAGCGGCCGACAGCGCACAGGCCGCCATCCATCCCACCAATACCTTGCTGAACGCCATTCGTAAGCCCTGCCATGCAACTTGACCAATCTGACGGCCATCGTAGCCCGACAAATTCGGGTTGTGCAATGCAGGAATTACCCGGCGTCTGACACAGCAACTATTTGTCAGCGTTCACTTACTTCACCGTCGACATAGCGCCAGAAACCGTGCTCGTCGCGGGTGAAGCGACTCGTCTCGTGGAGCCGGTAGGCACGCCCGCCGACCTTGTAGCGGGCCACGAATTCGACCTCCGCGTGCCGTTCGTCGAGCGCCGCGTGGCGCTTGACCGCGAGGCCGAGCCAGCGCGGCGCGTCGGGCGCATTCGGGTCCGCATCGAGATCGGCCGGGCAGGTGCGCGCGTCCCAGGTCGCGCGCAGGTAGCCGGTCGCGCCGAGCACGTATGCGCTGTACCGCGAACGCATCAATTCGAGCGCGGTCGGTGCGGCTTCGCCGCCGTCGATGAAGCGGCCGCAGCAGGCCGCATAGCGCGGCGCCGGGGCTTTGCCGGCAGGA
The DNA here is from genome assembly GCF_052045245.1 of Burkholderia sp. 22313. Taxonomy (NCBI): domain Bacteria; kingdom Pseudomonadati; phylum Pseudomonadota; class Betaproteobacteria; order Burkholderiales; family Burkholderiaceae; genus Burkholderia; species Burkholderia sp. 22313. The sequence goes on along the minus strand of NZ_JBQEON010000028.1, from coordinate 45,381 downwards.
ACGGGGGACGCGCCGCCGCACGGGCACGCGTCAGGTCGGTTCAAAGTCATGCGAATCGTGAATTAACGACGCCGGGTTGTGATGCCGGCTTACCAGCTCAGCTCGACGCCGTCGTACTGGAAGAAACGGCCGTTGGCCTGCGAGATGTCCGCGCCGGCTTCGGCGATCACGCGGCGCATGCCGGTCACGCTGGTTTCCGGATCGATCGCGGCCTGCGCGCCGCCCATGTCGGTGCGTACCCAGCCCGGATGGAGCGAGATGCATGCGGCGTGGCGCGTCTGCAGCGACGCGATGCGCAGCACGTCGTTCAGCGCGGCCTTGCTCGCGCGGTACAGCCAGCCGGTCGTGCCGGTCGCCTCCGCGATGCTGCCCATCCGGCTCGACACGACGGCCAGCACGCCGCGCGCATCCTCGACGAGCGGCAGCAGGATCGGCAGCAGCTGCATCGGCCCGCGCACGTTCGTATGCATGACCGTGTCGAAATCCTCGGCGCCGATCGTCTCGACGCCTTCGGTGCGCGGCCCGTACACGCCCGACACCAGCACGGCCGCGTCGAGCCGTTCGCCGTCCAGCTTCCAGCCGAGTGTCGCGATCTGCTCGGGCTGCGCGATGTCGAGCGCGTGCGCATGCGCGCCGAGCTCGCGCAGCGCGGCGAGCGATGCGTCGTTGCGCGCGGTCGCGATCACGTTCCAGCCGTCGCGCCGGTATTGCCGGACGAATTCGCGGCCCAAGCCGCGCGATGCGCCGACGATCAGTACGGTTTTCATGTTCGCCGCTCCTTTGCATGGCACCGCCGTCGCGGCAGTGCCGGTGTCAGGTCAATTCGACGGTCGTCGCGTGCAGCCGCGCTGCGCGGCGGCACGCGACGACCGCATGCAGCACGTCGATCGGCCCCCGGACGCGCGACGCGGCCGGGGGCAGGTTGCGTCGGCAGCCGCAAGCCGCGCGGCGGGCGCGCCGGTTACTTCGCGTCGCCGCACGGCTTCAGCGTGTCGGCGACCGCCTGCGCGACGCCTTCGAGCCGCGCGGCATCCGCCGCGACCATGTCGTTGTCGGGGGCATGCTGGCCGCGCGCGGTCAGCGCCGCGACGCAGCGCTGGTAGGTGTCGTCGAGCGCGTCGAAGTTCGACACGGCCATCCCGAGGTTGCGCATCCGCCCGTCGTGCACGCCGTAGACGAGCCCGTGCACGGTCAGCGACTGGCCGCGCGCCCACGCGTCGTTGACGATCGTCGTGCGGCACACGTTGACCACCTGCTCGATCGAATTCAGTTCGATCAGGCGGCGATAGCGCGCTTCGCCGACCGGCCATTCGTCGAGCAGTGCCGCGTGACGCTCGCGCACGTCCTGCACGTGGTGCAGCCAGTTGTCCGCGAGGCCGACGCGGCGGTTGTGCAGCGCCGCGTTCACGCCCGAGCAGCCGTAGTGGCCGACGACCATGATGTGCTTCACGCGCAGGATGTCGACCGCGAACTGGATCACCGACAGGCAGTTGAGGTCACTGTGGACGACGACGTTCGCGATGTTGCGGTGCACGAACACTTCGCCCGGCGGCAGGCCGATGATCTGGTTCGCGGGCACGCGCGAATCCGAGCAGCCGATCCACAGATATTCCGGCGCCTGCTGGTCGGCGAGACGCGCGAAGAAATCGGGATCGTCGGCCAGCTGGCGCTTGACCCAGGCGTCGTTGTTGTCGAACAGGTGTGAAAGCGGATTGTCTTGAATAGTCATCGGTGTGGATTCCGTTGGCGGAAATCAGGTCGATTGGCGGTTTGAATCGGTTCGATTCGGTTCGATCAGGCCGTGTGTCAGGCCGCGCGCTGCGCGGCGCCTGCGCCGTCGCCGGCGTCCGGCGCCGCGTCGAAGCGCGCGGGGTAGCGCACGCTGAAACGCAGCGACACGTCGTACGGGTAAAAGTCGGGCAACTCGCCCTGCAGCAGCTTGTCCTTGCTCGCCTGCCACAGCGCGGGTTCGAAAAAGTCCGCGTGGTGCTTCATGAAGACCGTCCGCACGCGCGGGTCGCCGAGCAGGAACGGTCCGTAGGTTTCCGGAAAGATGTCGTGCGGGCCGACGGTATACCACGGTTCGCCGGACAGTTCGTCTTCCTCGTTGCGCGGCGGCGGCACGCGCCGCACGTTGCAGTCGGTCAGGTACTCGATCTCGTCGTAGTCGTAGAACACGACGCGGCCGTGGCGCGTGACGCCGAAGTTCTTGTACAGCATGTCGCCCGGGAAGATGTTGGCTTTCATCAACTCCTTCACCGCGTTGCCGTACTCCTTCACGCCGTGTTCGACGTCCGCGTCGGTGCCGTTCTGCAGGTACAGGTTCAGCGGCGTCATCCGGCGCTCGATGTACAGGTGCCGGATCACGAGGTTGCCGTCCTCGTACTCGAGCAGCGACGGCACTTCCTTCTCCAGCTCGCGCACGAGCGCATGGTCGAGCCGCGAGACCGGCAGCGCGACGCTCGAATACTCGAGCGTGTCGGCCATCCGCCCGAGCCGGTCGTGGCGCTTCACGAGCTGGTATTTCTCCATGATCTGCGCTCGGGTCGTTTCCTTCGGCGGCGGGAAGTGATCCTTGATGATCTTGAACACGTACGGGAACGACGGCAGCGTGAACACGAGCATCACGAGGCCCTTGATCCCGGGCGCGACGATGAAGCGGTCGCTCGAATGCGACAGATGATGCAGCAGGTCGCGGTAGAACAGGTTCTTGCCCTGCTTCTGCAGGCCGACCGACGTGTAGATCTCGGCTTTCGGCTTGCCCGGCATGATCGTGCCGAGGAACTCCACGTACGCGGACGGCACGCCCATGTCGACGAGGAAATACGAGTGCGAGAAGCTGAAGATGATCTGCAGCAGGTCGCGGCGCAGCAGCACGGTGTCGAGCGCAAGCAGGCCCGGGCGCACGTGGCGGATCGGCACCGCGAACGGCAGCACGCGATCGGCGTTGATGATGCGGCCGACGATATACGCGCTCTTGTTGCGGAAGAACAGCGACGACAGCACGTGGATCTGGAAATTCGGCGCTTCGTCGAAGCGGCCGAATTCGTCGTCGATCGCCTGCATCACGCAGCCGATGTCGCGCGCGAGATCCTCGAACGGCGGCTCGAGCTGGAAGTTCGTGACGATGCGCTCGAGCGTGGCCGCGACCCCGTCGGTGCCCGGGTAGTACGCGCGATAGGTCGGCTTGGCCGCGGGTTCGTCGTTCTCGAGGTATTCGGTCGAGATCGCGGGGCGCACGAAGATGAAATCGTTGCTGAAATACGAGCGGTGCAGGATCTTGCAGCACACCGAATTGAAGAACGTTTCCGCGCACTCGGGCTGGCGGTGCGACGTGAGCAGGCCGATGTAGTGCAGCTTGATCTGTTGCCACACCTCGTCGTCGATGTCCTCCGCGTCGTACTCGTCCTGCAGCACCTCGACGCATTCCTTCACGCGATCGTCGTACGACGTGATCCGCTCGCGCGCGAGCCGCTGCAGCCCGTGCCAGTCGGTGCGCTCGTATAGCGTCTTCGCTTCGACGGCCGCTTCCCGGAAGATCCGGTAGTGGCGGTCGAAGTATTCGAGCATCGTCTGCGCGACGTCGAAACCGATCTGTGACGACAGCAGCTTGGGGAAGTGATTCATTGCGTGCAGGCTCGTTCGAGAGGGACTGTAAGCACTCGCCATTTTAGCGCCCAAGTCGGCGTTTCAATGATTTTCGGGGTCCGGCGCCAAGCGCCGTCAGTGCGCGGGTTGTGCGCCGTTGCCTGCCGTTCGGGGCATCTTCGCGTAAAGATACGGGTACGGATCGGATCCTGACACGAACTTTTTTTGACCGGCCCGCCCCTGCGCGGCACGCATTTCGTGCGACGGCGATAGAATCGACGCGATGCCCGCCGCGGCCTGCCGCCTGCGCGCGCCCGGCCCGTGCGCCGGGCCCCGCATTCGTACCGATAACGACGAGACACCCCCACCGATGAACGCACTGGAACACCAACTCGACTATCCCTTCGCCGACACGCTGCCTGCCGCGGGCGACACGTTCGAGGTCGCGCCCGGCGTGCGCTGGCTGCGCATGCCGCTGCCGTTTTCGCTCGACCACATCAACCTGTGGCTGCTGCGTGACGAGATCGACGGGCAGGCCGGCTGGACGGTCGTCGATTGCGGGATCTCGTCGGACGCGATCCGTACGCACTGGGAAGCGATCTTCGATCGGCATCTCGACGGGCTGCCGGTGCTGCGCGTGCTCGTCACGCACTGCCACCCCGATCACTTCGGCCTCGCGAACTGGATCTGCGAGGGCGGCGACCAGGGCCGCTGGAACGCGCGGCTGTGGATGACGCTCGGCGAATACATGTTCGGCTGCCTGATGGCGGCCGGCAACGGCTCGAACGCAGGCGGCGCGGCCGCGGCCGATCACTTCGCACGGCACGGGCTGACCGATCCGGTCGCGCTCGACAAGCTGCGCAGCCGCCGCAGCTACTACTCGGATCTCGTGCCGGCCGTGCCGCCGCGCTACCGGCGCCTGCGCGAAGGCGACGCGGTGACGATCGGCGCGCGCACGTGGCGCGTCGTCACCGGCTACGGCCATTCGCCTGAACATTGCGCGCTCCACAGCGAAGCGGACGGCGTGCTGATCTCCGGCGACATGGTGCTGCCGCGCATCTCGACCAACGTGTCGGTGTTCGATCTCGAACCGGAAGCGAACCCGCTCGCGCTGTACCTCGAATCGCTCGGCCGCTACGAGACGATGGCGCCCGACACGCTCGTGCTGCCGTCGCACGGCAAGCCGTTCCGCGGCGTGCGCACGCGCATCGCGCAACTGCGTGCGCACCACGACGCGCGGCTCGACGAAGTGCGCGTCGCCTGCGCGGCGCAGCCGGCGAGCGCGGCCGACATCGTGCCGATCATGTTCCGCCGCCGCGAGCTCGACATCCACCAGATGACCTTCGCGCTCGGCGAGGCGCTCGCGCACCTGAACCTGCTGTGGCTCGCGGGCGAGCTCGTGCGCGAGCAGGGCGACGACGGGGTGATTCGCTACGCGCGGGCCTGACCGCCTTGGTCCGCCCGAGTCCACCTTCGCCGCCGTTGTTTCCGTTGCAATTGCCATACGATCCATGCCGCGCAACTTCAGTCTCTCCGACCTCATCACGCTCTCGACGATCCAGGCCCTGGCCGACGCGAAATCCTTCGAGCGTGGCCGAGCCTACTATCGCGACGGCGCGGTTTCGCGACTGACCGAACGCGATGGCGAGCTGTCGGCGACCGTGCGCGGCACGTATCGCTATTGCGTCGAATTCGCGGTCGGCGACGACGATACGCTGCACCATGCATGCAATTGCCCGGTCGGCGACGATGGCGCGTTCTGCAAGCATGCGGTGGCGGTCGCGCTGTCATGGCTCGAGAACGGCGGCGAAGCGGTTTTCCACGACGAGGAACGCGAGCCGGCGCGGCCGCGGCGCAAGCGCAAGACGCACGCGGAGTTGATTCGCGACCATCTGGAGACGCTCGACGAGCACGCGCTGCGCCGCTGGCTGCTCGACGCGGCCGAGCGCGACCGATCGTTGCGCGACAGGCTGCTGTTCGACGCACATGCGGCGCAAGCCAGCGACCTCCCGGGCCTGCGCGCCGCCGTCCGGCAAATGGCCCGCGTCTCGCGGCCGCTTGGCTGGGACGAGGCGCACGTGTTTGGAGAACAGCTGTTCGAGCTGGCCGCCATGCTGCGGCGGCAGCTGGCCGGTTCCCATGCCGCGCAGGTCGTCGAACTGGCCGAACTCGCGATCGCCGACGCGGAAGCGAGCCTCGAACAGATCGACGACTCCGACGGTAGCGTGGCGCCGGGCATCGGCGAGCTGGCCGGTCTGCATCTCGATGCATGCATCCAGACGCGGCCGGATCCGGTAAAGCTCGCCGATCGCCTGTTCGGCCTGCAGGCTCGCGGCCAGTGGGATACGTTCCGGGATGTACTGCCTGCCTATACCGAGGTGCTGGGCGACGCGGGATTGACACGCTATCGCGAACGCGTCGAGGAAGCCTGGGCCGTGCTGCCCGCGCGGCCGCTGGACAAGCGCGACCAGTACGCGCATGACGTGGTGCGCCACAATCTCCAGCACGCGATGGAGGCGCTCGCGAAACACGACGGCGACGTCGATGCACTGATCCGCATCTGGTCGACGGATCTGTCCGCGTCGTACCGGTATGCGCAGATCGCGGAACTGTGCGCGGCACACGGACGTTTCGACGAAGGGCTGGCGTGGGCCGAACGCGGGATGCGTGAGATGAAGGACCGGTACGACGATCGGCTGATGGGCTTTTGCATCAACGAGCATTTGCGGCGGCGCGCGTTCGATCGGGCGGACGCGCTCGCGTGGGAGCGCTTCGCGGATCATCCGACGGCCGACGCATTCCGCGCATTGATGAAGGTCGCAAAGCGGACGGGGCGGGGCGCTACCGTGAAAGCGCGCGCGATCGCGCATCTGCAGTCTCTTGCCTGCAAGCGCGAAGCAGTGGGGGAACCCCGCACCGGCGCACGGCGCTGGGAGCCGCCGCCGCGCACCGAGCTGGTGAAGCTGTTGCTCGCGGAGCAGGATGACGCCGCGGCGTGGGATGCGTTTCAGGGCGGCCCGGTCGAAGTTGGCGTGTGGCCTACGCTGGCGGCGGCGCGTGCGAAGACGCATCCGGAGGATGCGATCGCGCTCTATCACCGGTTGCTGCCGTTCGCGGTCGAGCGTGGTGCGGGCAGTGCGCGTTACGACGAGGCGTTCGGTGTCGTGCGCGATATCCACGCGCTACGGGTCGCACATCGACAGCTTGCGGTATTCGACGCGGAACTCGACGAGATTCGCAAGGATTACCGCGCGAAGCGCAATTTCATCAAGTTGCTCGAGAAGCTTGACGCGTGATTTGACGGCCAGGCTGAGGAAGGTGTGGAAATGAATATCGATCTTCAGGCAGTCGACGACGCCGTGCTCGCGCTCCTGCATCTGACCCTGCACGACGGCAATCGCGCTTGGAAAAGTTTCGATTGGGATGTGCTGAATCGCTTGCACGCGCGCGGTTTGATCGGCGACCCGATCAACAAGACGAAATCCATCGTCCTGACGGATGAAGGCTTGCGGGAATCGGAGCGCCTCTTCAGGCTGCAATTCGTCGATTCGCGCGGCGCGCATACGGACAAAGGATCTTGAGCGCGCGTCACGCGGCGGGTTCGTAGCGCCACGCGTCGCGCTGCCATTGCATCGTGTGCGTCGGTTCGAGCGCCGCGAGCAACGCGGCGCCGTGCGACGCGACCACGATCGCGCGCACCGATTCGAGATCGAGGTGATGGGCCGGCTCGTCGAGCAGCAACCGCTGCGCGGGCGTGCCGCGCCACAACGCATACGCGAGCGCGGCCTGCAGCCGTTCGCCGCCGCTCAGGCGCTGCACGGCGGCGGCGGCGGGCGGCAAGCAACCGGCGAGCATGCCGTCGCTTGCGCGCCGCGCACGGTTACTGCACGGCGACGGTCGTGAAGTTCTGCCGCCCGAACGGGCTCACGCGATAGCCGCTCACGTTCGCACGCGTGAGCGCGGCCGCGGTCGGGTAGCCGAGCGGAATCCACAGCGCCTGGTCGTGGATGATCTTCTGCGCCGCTTCGTACAGCTTCGCGCGCTTGGCCTGGTCGGCCGTCGACTTGCCGTCGGCGATCAGCTTGTCGAGCTGCGCGTCGCAGAAGCGCGCGAAGTTGATGCCCGACTTCACCGCGTTGCAGCTGAACAGCGGCGACAGGTAGTTGTCCGGATCGCCGTTGTCGCCGGCCCAGCCCATGAACAGCATGTCATGCTGGCCGAGCTTCGCCTGCTTGATCAGCTCGCCCCATTCGATCACCTTCACCTCGGCCTTCACGCCGATCTTCGCGAGATCGGCCTGCAGCAGTTCCGCGCCGGCCTTCGGGTTCGGGTTCAGCACGCTGCCCGTCGGGCGCGTCCAGATCGTCGTCGAGAAGCCGTTCGGGAAGCCGGCCGACGCGAGCAGCTGCTTCGCCTTCGCGGGATCGTACGGATATGGCGCGATGTCCTTCGCGTAGCTCCACGTGTTCGGCGGATACGGATTGTTCGCGGCCGTCGCCGTGTTGTCGAACACCACCTTCAGATAGGTCGCGCGATCGAACGCGAGGTTCAGCGCCTCGCGCACCTTGTCGTTGTCGAGCGGCTTCTTCTGCGTGTTCAGCGCGACGAACGCGGTCATGAACGCGGGCGTCTGCACGACCTTCAGCGCGCTTTCGCCCTTCGCGGCGAGCACGTCCTGCGGCTTCGGCGACAGCGCGATCTGGCATTCGCCGGCCTTCACCTTCTGCATGCGCACCGACGCGTCGGGTGTGATCGCGTAGATCAGCCGGTCGACCTTCGGCTTCGCGCCCCAGTAGGTCGGGTTCACGTCATAGCGGATCAGCGCGTCCTTCGTGTAGCTCTTCAGCACGAACGGGCCGGTGCCGATCGGCTTCGCGTTCAGGTCGGCCTGCTTGCCGGCCTTCAGCAGCTGGTCCGCGTATTCGGCCGAGTAGATCGACGCGAAGCCCATCGTCAGGATCGGCACGAACGTCGCGTTCGGCTCGTTCAGCACGAACTTCACCGTGTTGTCGTCGACCTTCGTGACCGACTTCACGAGCTTCACGAGCCCCATCGACTGCGCGTGCGGAAAGCCGCTCGCGCCGGCCACCTTGTGCCACGGGTTCGCATCGTCGAGCATCCGGCTGAACGTGAACACGACGTCGTCCGCGTTCAGCGTGCGGCTCGGCTTGAAGGTGTCGGTGGTCTGGAACGCGACGTTCGGGCGCAGGTGGAACGTGTACGTGAGGCCGTCGGCGCTGGCTTCCCACTTGTCGGCGAGCGCGGGCACGACCTTCTTCGCGGCTTCGTCGTACGACACCAGCGTGTTGAAGATCACGTCGGCCGAGGCATTGGTCGTGACGAGCGAGTTGTACTGCACGACGTCGAAGCCGTCCGGGCTCGATTCCGTGCAGACGGTGAGCGGCTTGGCGACGGCGAGGCCGGGAGCGGCGAGGGCGGCGAGGGCGGCGGCAATGGCGGCCGCGGCGAACAGCTTGACGTGCATAGGTTCTCCCATGTGACTTGTGATTTTTGCCGGGTGTCGGAATGCGGGCGCGGCTGGGTAGACGACGGGGGCGGCGCGGCTGGCGACTAGCATAACGTCAAAGCGTGCGACGCGTGAAAAAAGGCGCCGGAACGCGGTGAATTGAGCGAAAAACGGCTGCGTTCGCGACGGAATGCGTGTTGGGGCGGCGGGGTGACGGAGATGGGTGAGGCGACGAGGCGGGTGAGGCGAAGTGGCGGCCGGCACGCGCATGCGGCAAAGAAAGGCATGGCAGGCTCGACGGAATCGCGAGGATCGCGGCGGCGGCGCGCAACGTCAACGTAGTGGGCAGGACGGAAAAGGCCCGCGCGGATTCGCGCGGTACGGCGACGCCGATCAGGCAGCGTCCCGGCGCGAGATGTGCGCCGGGATCCACGACGCACTCAGTGCGCGCCGGCCTTCGGCTTGCGCGGCGCCTTCTCGAAGAGGCGGTCGTAGAGCCAGCGCGGCAGCACGTGCAGCACCTTCGCGACGACGCCCATCTGCCACGGAATCACGCGGAACGCGCTCTGCCGCGCGATCGCGCGCGCGGCGCGGGCCGCGAAGCGGTCGGCGTCCATCAGGAACGGCATCCGGTACGGGTTGTGCGCGGTCATCGGCGTGCGGATATAGCCGGGCGCGATCGTCACGACGCCGACGCCGGCCGGACGCAGTTCGACGCGCAGCGCCTCGAGATACTTGATCGCGGCCGATTTCGACGCGCTGTACGCGCCGGAACCGGGCAACCCGCGCACGCCGGCGACGCTCGCGACGCCGACCAGCGTGCCGTGGCGCGCGGCCGTCATCGGGCCGACGAACGGCTCGAAGGTCGCGACCATCCCGTAGTAGTTGATGTCCATCACGTCGCGGAACGCGGCGAGATCGCCCTGGCCCGTGACGGCGCCCTGGCTGATGCCCGCGTTCGCGATCACGACGTCCGGGCAGCCGTGCGCGGCGATGAACGACGCGGCGGCGGTGGCCAGCGCATCGGCGTCGCGCACGTCGGCGCAATAGACGGAGACGGAGAGCCGGGGAAAGCGTCGCGCGAACGCATCGAGGGCATCGGTGCGGCGCGCGACGAGGGCGAGTGTGGCGCCCTGGCGGGCGTATTCCTCGGCCATCGCGAGGCCGAGGCCGCTCGACGCGCCGGTGATGAAGACCTTCAGCGGAGTAGTCATGCCGGCGCGCGGGCGGGGATCAGAGCTTCTTGTCCTGAACCTGCTTCACGAGATAGTCGAGCACCTGGGCGGTGCCCGGGATGCTGTTCGTGTAAGCCGGGCCCGTCTTGTACTTGCCCTGGACGACGACCGTCGGCACGCCGTCGATCGCGTAGTTCTTCAGCAGCTCGGCCGACTGCTTCACCTGGCCCTGCACGCTGAACGAGTTGTACGCGTCCATGAACTGCTTCTTGTCGACGCCTTGCGTCGCCAGGAAGTCGGCCTGCGCCTGCGGCGTCAGCAGATAGTTCTTCTGCTTGTGGATCGCGTTGAAGATCGCCGGCGTGACTTTCTCCGAGATGCCGAGCGCGGACACCGCGTAGTACAGCTTCGAGTGCGGGATGAAATCGTCGCGGAACGCAACCGGCACGCGCTTGAAGTCGATGTTGTTGCCCTGCTTCTTCACCCAGGCCTCGATCGTCGGCTCGAATTCGTAGCAGTGCGGGCAGCCGTACCAGAAGAACTCGATGACCTCGACCTTGCCGGCCGGCGCGGACACCGGCTGCGGCGACTTCATCACCTCGAAGTCCTTGCCGGAGGCCGGCGCGGCGGGCGACGCCTGGGCGAAGCCGGCAGCGGCCAGGCCCAGGGACAGAAGGAGCGTGCTAAGCAGTTTTTTCATGTTGTGGACGTCGAATCAGTTGCTCGGGTTACGAAACGTAACGGGTTCTGCGTGGGTGCGGCCGGTTGCTTACTGCTTCGTGAAGCGGATCACCGCCGTATCGACACCTGCATCGGACAAGCGCTGACGGGCCGAGTTCATCTCCTCGAATTTCGAGAACGGGCCGACGCGCACGCGGAAATAGGTCACGCCGCTGACATCGCGCTTCGACACCTTCGATTCGAAGCCCTGGAAGCCCAGCCGCGCGCGCTGCTGCTCGGCGTCGCCTTCCGTCTTGTACGCGCCGACCTGCAGGAAGTAGCCGGTGTTCGCGTCGTTCGCGGTCGGCGGCTTCGCTGCCGCGGCGGCCGTCGCGGACGACGTCGGCTTCGGCGTGTTGTTCGCGACCTGCTGCTGTTTCTGCGCGGCAGCCTGCTGCGCCTGCTTCTGCGCGGCGAAGCGCGCGAGGTCGTCCTCGCCGCCTTGCTGCTGCTGCTGCGCCTTCTTCGGCGGCGGCGTGTTCTCGGCCGGCTTCGGTGCGACGGCGACGCCGTTGCCCGACGACGCATTGTTCGACGCGGTGGTGTTGCTCGAGCCGCTGGAGGCGCCGTTCGCGTTGCCCGACGGCGGCACTTCGACGATCTGCGGCTCGGGCAGCAGGCCGCCCTGGGTCTGGTTCGCGGCCTGGCCCGGCGCGGTGTTGGGCGGCGCGGGTTGCGCGGCTTGCGGCACCGGCTGGCCGGGCGTCTTGCCCTGCAGCGCGCGATTCGGGTCGAACTGCTGCGGCTGGCTCGCGCCGGTGTCGGCCGGCGGCGGCGCGACCTTCGACACGAACGGCGACGGCGAACGCGTGATGTAGAGCGCCACCACCACCGCGATCGCGAGGCCGACGATCAGGCCCAGCACGATTCCAAGAAATGTCCCTCCGGCTTGTTTCGATTGCTTCGAAGTTCGGCGTGGTTGTGCCATTGCTTGAGTCACCTGCAAAAAGAATCGTGAAAAGGCTGCGACGGGCATCCGGCGACGGGCATCCGGCAACGGGCGCTGCCGCGGCCATTTGCAGCCCGGTTCGGGCCGCTTACATCGTTACATCTTGGCGGGCGCGGACACGCCGAGCACCGCCAGGCCATTCTCGAGTACCTGCCGGGTTGCGGCGAGGAGCGCGGCGCGCGCGTTGCGCGGCGCTTCGTCGTCGACCAGCACGCGCTCCGCATTGTAGAACGAGTGGAATTCACCAGCGAGATCGCGCAGGTAGAACGCAACCGCATGCGGCGCCAGTTCGTTCGCCGCGTGCGTGAGCATGTCCGGATACTCGGCGAGCTTCTGCATCAGCGACACGGCCTGCGGGCTCGCGAGCTGCGACAGGTCGGCGCCCGGCAGCTGCGCGGCTTCGACGTTGTAGCGCGACTTCAGTTCGTTCAGCACCGAGCAGATCCGCGCGTGTGCGTACTGGACGTAATAGACCGGGTTCTCGTCGTTCTGTTTCAGCGCGAGATCGATGTCGAACACGAACTCGGTATCGGCCTTGCGCGAGATCAGGAAGAAGCGGACCGCGTCGCGGCCGCGCGTGATGGTCGCCTCGTCGATCAGGTCGGGTGCGGCTTCCTGGCCCGGCACCGCGCCGCCCGACCATTCGATCAGGTCGCGCACCGTCACGTAGCTGCCCGCGCGCTTCGACAGCTTCACTTCCTGGCCGTCGCGCATCACGGTGACCATCTTGTGCAGCACGTAGTCGGGATAGCCCTTCGGGATGCCGACGTGCAGCCCCTGCAGGCCGGCGCGCACGCGCGCGATCGTGCCGTGGTGGTCCGAACCCTGGATGTTGATGACCTTCGTGAAGCCGCGCTGCCATTTCGTCACGTGATACGCGACGTCCGGCACGAAGTACGTGTACGTGCCGTCCGACTTGCGCATCACGCGATCCTTGTCGTCGCCTTCGTCGGTCGTGCGCAGCCACAGCGCGCCGTCCTGCTCGTAGGTCATGCCGGCCTTGACCAGCGCGTCGACCGTCTGCTCGACCCGGCCTTCGCTGTACAGCGACGACTCGAGGTAGTACTGGTCGAATTTCACGCCGAACGCCTGCAGGTCCATATCCTGCTCGTGGCGCAGGTACGCGACCGCGAACTTGCGGATCGCGTCGAGATCGTCGATGTCGCCCGCGCCCGTGACCGGCTCGCCGTCTTTTGCCGCGACCGTCTCGCGGTTCAGGTAGTCGCGCGCGATGTCGGCGATGTATTCGCCGTTGTACGCGGCCTCCGGCCAGCCCGCGTCGCCCGGTTTCAGGCCGCGCGCGCGCGCCTGCGTCGAGATCGCGAGGTTGCCGATCTGTACGCCCGCGTCGTTGTAGTAGAACTCGCGGTGCACCGCGTAGCCCTGGCTCGCGATCACGTTCGCGAGCACGTCGCCGAGGGCCGCCTGGCGGCCGTGGCCGACGTGCAGCGGGCCGGTCGGGTTGGCCGACACGAATTCGAGCAGCACTTGCTTGCCCTTTTCGCGGTCCGACGTGCCGAAGGCGCGGCCCTGGGCAAACACGGCGGCGATCACCGCCTGTTTCGCGGCGGCGCTCAGGCGCAGGTTGATGAAGCCGGGGCCGGCGATGTCGGCGGCGTCGACGAGGCCTTGCGCGGCCGGCTGGGCCGTGAGCGCGGCGACGATCTGCTCGGCGAGCTGGCGCGGGTTCGTGCCGAGCGGCTTGGCGAGCTGCATCGCGACGTTGCACGCGACGTCGCCGTGCGCGGCGACCTTCGGGCGCTCCAGCGTGATGGCCGGGGCGACGAACGCAGCGTCGGCGCCTTTCAGCGCGTGTGCGACCTGCGTGACGCTATCCGCGAGCAGGGCTTCGAGGGTCTGTTTGTGTGCTGGCAGCATGCTGGTAGAAGGCTTCGTTGGTGGCGGCCGGAAACGCCGGCCGGCCGGCGCGCTTTTTAAGCGCGCGTTTCAGGGATCGCAGAATTTTAACAGGTGCTAATATGCCGCTCAGGCGTCCCGCGTCCGCGAGGCCGGACGCCGGTTTGCCGGCGTCCCCCCAACCGCGCCGCGCAGGCACAACAAGATGAAAAGGGAATTGTCATGATTACGTTCAAGAGCAAGGCGGCACAGGATCTCGACGTGCTGAAGGATTTCGCTGTATACGTGCTGGGCCTCGTCGGCAAGCAACTGGGCGAACGCGGTGTCATTACGCACGACGAACTGGACCACGCGATCGCGAAGCTGGAAGGCGCGGTCGCGCAGGCGAAGCAGGAGCGCGCCGAGCACGCCGGCCATTTCCACGAGGATGACGCCGACCACGCGCACCACGAAGTGCCGCCGAGCCTGGCGCAGCGCGTCGCACCGTTCCTCACGATGCTGCGCGAAGCGAAGGCGGGCGAGGCCGACGTGCATTGGGGGTTCTGAGCGTCGTTGCCCGAGAGTACGAAAGGTTAGTAGTAAGACGAGAAAAAGCCCGCGCGAAGCGGGCTTTTTTATTTCGTCTGACCAAAGGGGCGGCGAGGTGCCCCGGCCGCATGCGGATCAGAGTTGCGGCGCGAGCGCGCGGCGCGCGTCGTCGAGCGACAGCGCCATCCGCTGCGCGTAGTCGTCGAGCTGATCCTGCCCGATTTTCCCGACCGAGAAGTAGCGGCTGTCCGGATGGGCGAGATAGAAGCCCGACACGCTCGCGGCCGGCAGCATCGCGAGCGAATCGGTCACGCTCATCCCGATCTCGTCCGCGCGCAGCGCGGTGAACATGTCGCGTTTCACGAGGTGATCGGGACAGGCCGGATAACCGGGCGCCGGGCGGATGCCGGCGTACTTTTCGGCGATCAGCGCGTCGTTGTCGAGCGTCTCGCCGCTCGCATAGCCCCACAGCTCGCGGCGCACGCGTGCGTGCATCGCTTCCGCGAGCGCTTCCGCGAAACGATCGGCGAGCGCCTTCAGCATGATCGCGCTGTAGTCGTCGTGGTCGGCTTCGAACTGCTTTTCCTTCACGTCGACGCCGAGGCCGGCCGTCACCGCGAACATCCCGATGTAGTCGGCGACACCCGATTCCTTCGGTGCGATGAAGTCGGCGAGCGAGCGGTTCGGGCGCATCACGCCGTCGACCACCGGACGCACGCTCTGCTGGCGCAGGTTGCGCCACGTGAGCAGCACTTCCGAGCGAGAGTCGTCGGTGTAGATCTCGATGTCGTCGTCGTTGACCGTGTTCGCCGGCAGCAGCGAG
Source organism: Burkholderia sp. 22313 (assembly GCF_052045245.1). Lineage (NCBI taxonomy): Bacteria > Pseudomonadati > Pseudomonadota > Betaproteobacteria > Burkholderiales > Burkholderiaceae > Burkholderia > Burkholderia sp. 22313. The sequence continues at coordinate 30,274 of NZ_JBQEON010000028.1, read as the reverse complement.
ATCACGCCGTTCGCGGTCAGCCAGCGGCCCTGGATCAGGCGCGCGAGCATCGACTTCGCGTCGGAGAACACGCGCCGCGCCGATTCGCCGACGATCTCGTCGTTCAGGATCGCCGGGTACGGGCCCGCGAGATCCCAGGTCTGGAAGAACGGGCCCCAGTCGATGTAATTCACGAGCTCGTTCAGGTCGTAGTTCTTGAACACGCGGCGGCCGATGAACTTCGGCTTGACCGGCCGGTAGCCGGCCCAGTCGACCTTCGTCTTGTTCGCGCGCGCCTCGGCGAGCGTGACCATCGGCTGTGCCTTGCGGTTCGCGTGCTGGTCGCGGATCCGGTCGTAATCGGACTTCAGTTCGTCGAGGTACTTCGCCGCGCCTTCGTCCGACAGCAGGCTCGACGCGACCGACACCGAGCGCGACGCATCCGGCACGTAGACGACCGGGCCTTCGTAGTGCGGCGCGATCTTCACGGCCGTATGCACGCGCGAGGTCGTCGCGCCGCCGATCAACAGCGGAATCTTCTTCACGCGGAAGTAGTCGTCGCGCTGCATTTCGGACGCGACGTACGCCATTTCCTCGAGGCTCGGCGTGATGAGGCCCGACAGCCCGATGATGTCCGCGCCCTCGACCTTCGCCTTCGCGAGGATCTCGTTGCACGGGACCATCACGCCCATGTTGACCACTTCGAAGTTGTTGCACTGGAGCACGACCGACACGATGTTCTTGCCGATGTCGTGCACGTCGCCCTTCACGGTCGCGATGACGATCTTGCCCTTCGCGCGCACGTCGCCGCCCGCTTCCGCGAGCAGCCGCTTTTCTTCCTCGATGAACGGGATCAGGTGCGCGACGGCCTGCTTCATCACGCGCGCCGACTTCACGACCTGCGGCAGGAACATCTTGCCCTGGCCGAACAGGTCGCCGACGATGTTCATCCCGTCCATCAGCGGGCCTTCGATCACGTTGATCGGACGGCCGCCCGCCGCATCGATCTTCGCGCGCACTTCCTCGGTATCCTCGACGATGAAGGTCGTGATGCCGTGCACCAGCGCATGCGAGAGCCGCTTCTCGACCGGCTGGTTGCGCCACTCGAGGTTCTCTTCCTTCTTCGCGCCGCCGGCCTTGAACTTGTCGGCGATCTCGAGCAGGCGGTCGGTGGAATCCGCGCGGCGGTTCAGGATCACGTCCTCGACGTGCTCGCGCAGCTCCGCGTCGAGGTCGGCGTACACGCCGAGCTGGCCCGCGTTCACGATCCCCATGTCCATCCCCGCCTGGATCGCGTGGTACAGGAACACGGTATGGATCGCCTCGCGCACCGGGTCGTTGCCGCGGAACGAGAACGACACGTTCGACACGCCGCCGCTCACCTTCGCGTACGGTAGGTTCTGCTTGATCCAGCGGGTCGCCTCGATGAAGTCGACCGCGTAGTTGTTGTGCTCCTCGATGCCCGTCGCGACCGCGAAGATGTTCGGGTCGAAGATGATGTCTTCCGGCGGGAAGCCGACTTCGTTCACGAGGAAGTCGTACGAGCGCTTGCAGATCTCGGTCTTGCGTTCGTAGGTGTCGGCCTGGCCGGTTTCGTCGAACGCCATCACGACCGCGGCCGCGCCGTAGCGGCGGATCAGGTTCGCGTGGTGGCGGAACGCCGCCTCGCCTTCCTTCAGCGAGATCGAGTTCACGATCGCCTTGCCCTGCACGCACTTGAGGCCGGCCTCGATCACGTCCCACTTCGACGAGTCGATCATGATCGGCACGCGCGCGATGTCCGGCTCCGACGCGATCAGGTTCAGGAAGCGCACCATCGCCGCCTTCGAATCGAGCATCGCCTCGTCCATGTTGATGTCGATCACCTGCGCGCCGTTCTCGACCTGCTGGCGCGCGACGGCGAGCGCCTCGTCGAACTGGCCGTTGAGGATCATTCGCGCGAACGCCTTCGAGCCGGTGACGTTGGTGCGTTCGCCGACGTTGATGAAGAGCGTCCCGGACGTGACGTTGAACGGCTCGAGGCCGGCAAGGCGCATCATGTGATCGGTCATGGCGGTGCGAATTCGTGTGAAGTAGGGCGTTGATGCGGTCGGGTCAGGCGGCGTCGCTGTACTGGCTCGGCCAGCGGCGCGGTTTCACGTCGGCGAGCGCCTTCGCGATCTCGGCGATGTGTTCGGGCGTCGTGCCGCAGCAGCCGCCCGCGAGATTCACGAGCCCGGCCTGCGCGAATTCCTTCAGGAGGCCCGACGTGACGTCCGGCGTTTCGTCGAAGCCGGTGTCGCTCATCGGGTTCGGCAGGCCCGCGTTCGGGTAGCACGACACGTAGGTGTCGCAGAGCTTCGCGAGCTCGGCGATGTACGGGCGCATCAGCGCCGCGCCGAGCGCGCAGTTCAGGCCGAACGTGAGCGGCTTCGCATGGCGCAGCGAATTCCAGAACGCCTCGACCGTCTGGCCCGACAGGATGCGGCCCGACGCGTCGGTCACGGTGCCCGAGATCATGATCGGCAAGCGCTCGCCGGTGTCCTCGAACAGTTCGTCGAGCGCGAAGAGCGCGGCCTTCGCGTTCAGCGTGTCGAAGATCGTCTCGACGAGGAACAGGTCGACGCCGCCGTCGAGCAGCGCCTTCGCCTGCTGGTAATACGCGTCGCGCAGTTCGTCGAACGTGACGTTGCGCGCGCCCGGGTCGTTGACGTCCGGCGAGATGCTGGCCGTCTTCGGTGTCGGCCCGATCGCGCCCGCGACGAAGCGGGGCTTGTCCGGCGTTGCGTATTGGGCGGCCGATTCGCGCGCGAGCCGCGCGGATTCGACGTTCATCTCGACGACGAGGTCTTCCATCCCGTAGTCGGCCTGCGCGACCGTCGTCGCGCCGAACGTGTTGGTTTCGACGATGTCGGCGCCGGCCGCGAAGTACTGGTCGTGGATCTCGCGGATGATCTGCGGCTGCGTGAGCGACAGCAGCTCGTTGTTGCCCTTGATGTCGCGCGCGAAGTCCTTGAAGCGCTCGCCGCGATACGCGGCCTCGTCGAGCTTGTAGCGCTGGATCATCGTGCCCATCGCGCCATCGAGGATCAGGATGCGCGATTTCAGCAGCGCGGGCAGTTCGGCGCCGCGCGTGTAGGACGCGTCGGGCGGGGCGGAAGCGGCGAGAGGGGTCGCAGACATGGCGGAAGACCGGCGAAGACGGGAAAACCGTCATTGTAGCCGGTGCGCCGGGGCGCCGCCCGGCCTCGCGCGGCGCGGGGCGGGCGGCGCGGCACGCGGGTTGCGCACGCGCTCGGGGTGCAGGCAATCGTGCAGGCCTGGCGCGGCGCGGCGGGCGTTGCCTGCGCAACGAAGGCGCGCCCGGACGTGCAGGCGTCGCGCACCGGCCGCACCAAACGAAAACCCCCGCCCGGCGAACCGGACGGGGGCTTGGATCGGAGTGCTCGCGGTGCCGCGCCACGCGCGGCGAATGGCCCGGCGACGCGCCGGGCCGCGGTCGTCAGTGCAGGACGACGGGCATCATCATCAGGCTGTCGAACTGTCCGAGGAATTCGTCCACTTCGTCGAGCGACGGTTCATCCTCGATCAGCTGTTTCACGTGTGCGCGGAATCGCTCGGCGAGTTCGCCGTCGATGAAGATCTCGCGCTGCGCGTTCTTGTCGACGATTTCGTATCCGCCGGCATTCATCAGATGGTGACCGGCCTGCGGCGCAAATTCGACGACGCAGTAGTTGGGGCTGTTGTAGATCATTTGCATGGCGGCACTCCTCTTCGCAGTGGCATCTGGCCTTGTTGTCCCGTAGGTGGGGCAGGCCTTGCCGGTTTCAAGGGGCTTGCGCTGCACACCCCGTTCTCCCGTTTGCGTGGGGTGTATCGGTTGGAAGTCGATGTCTATCAAACGTTTCTTATTGTGAGCCGGTGTACTGAAATAGTTGTTAAAGAGTGTCATCGGCCATTTCCGCGAATGCTTTAATCGGTCGAAATTGCCGATCCGTCGATCGTCACGGCGCGGACGGCGTCGACACCGGTGCCGGCGATGCAGGCGGCTGCACGGGTTGTGCCTGCCCGGCGGCCGGTGCGACGGGCGCCGATGCCGTGACGGGCGCAGGTGCCGTGCCTCCTGCGGGTGCGACGTCGGCCGGTGCGTCCGGCGGCGCGAGCGGGCCGTGCCACAGCAGCTCGATCTGCGCACCGTTCGGTTCCGATTGTACGAGACGCGCGGGCAACCAGCCCAGCGACGGTGCGAGCCACATGTCGATGCGGCGCGTGTCGCCCTCGCGGCGCGGCAGCCGCATGAAGTGGCGTGCGCGGATGTTGCCGGCCTGCGTCTGCACGTTCTCGTCGCCGATCACCGTGATCGGCCAGGTCTCGCCGCTGTTGTTGTCGATCACGAAGAACTGCTGCGTGACGCCCGGCTGGTACGCGGACGGATTGCCGCGCAAGAGCCCCGACAACTGCATCAGCATGCTGAAGCGATCCTGCACGCCGTCGGGCAGCGGCGCGTTGTTCGGCGTGCGCGTGAAGACGACCTGGTGGATCTCGCGGTTGAAGATCGCGATGTCCTCGGGCCGCTTGCCGCGCTGTTCCACGTAACGGTCGGGCGCGACGCCGAATGCGTCGATGCGGCCCTCGCTGCGATAGGTGAACGGACCGACGAACGGCACGGGCATCGACACCGACAGATCGTAGGTGTGGCCGTCGGTGCGCCAGTGAATCGTGCCGATCATGTTCTGCATCCCGTTGTAGAACGTGTCGTACTGCAGATCGCCGGACGGCGGCGCCGAAAATTTCACGCCGTTCGTCGCGGGGCCCGGCGTCGCAGCGCCGCTGGCGTCGGCGGCCGATGCCGCATGCGTGCCGGATGCGCCCGACGTGCCGTTCGCGGCGGACGCGGCGGCCGGCGGCGGCTCGCCGTGCTCGGCCGTCTGCGTCGACGTCAGGACCGGTTCCTGCGACGGCGCGGGTCTGGGTGCGGCGGCGGCAGGCTTCGCGGCCGAGGGCGCGGGCTCGGCGGGATGCTCGACCGGCTTCGCTTCGGGCTGGCGCGCGATCGGCCGTGGCTTCAGCAGTTCGATCTGCACCGGTATCGCGGCGGGCGCGGGCGGCGTGAACGATTCGCGGTTGCGCGCGAGCCACAATGCCGCGAGCGCGTGCAGCACCAGCACGACGACGAGCGCGACGCCCGCGCGCAGCCAGTGGCGGGGCAGGGCATGACGAGGACGGGTGTCGGCAGGCGGCATCGGCGAAACGGAACAGGGTTGGGGCGATCGTGGCGAGTCGTGCGCGACGCGCGTCACAGCCATCGGACCGCCGGATGTGCCGCACGTTCGCGGGACATCGCACGGGTGTCGCCCCGCGCGTCAGGCGTCGCGCGCGTCCGGACTATAGCCGAGTTCGTAAGACAGTTTCTGCGCGCATGCACGCAGCGCGGTGTCCATCTCGCCGCCCCATGCGATGTCGAACATCCCTTCCTGGCCGAGCGCGACGACCGCGAGCGCGAGTTCGCCGACCGCATCGAACACCGGCATGCAGAACGCGTGGATCGTCGGCAGCAGCATGCCTTCGACGCGCGCGGCCTGATGGGCGCGCACGTCGGCGAGCACCGCGTCGACCTCGTCGAGCGTACGCGGGCCGACGTGATGCGGCGAGCGGCGCGTATCGGCGAGTTCGCGTTCGAGCATCGCCGCGGTCTTGCTGCGCGGCAGGTACGCGGCGAACAGCAGGCCCGTCGCGGAGCCGAGCAGCGGCATCACGTCGCCGAGCTTCAGCGACGCCTTCGCGGGATGGCTCGATTCCATCCAGTGCACGATCGTCGGCCCCTGGTTGCCCCACACCGCGATGCCGACCGTCTGGTCGACGCGGTCGCGCAATTCGGTCAGCGCGATCCGCGCGAGCTTCACGCCGTCGACGCGCGCGAGCCGCGCAAGCCCCATCTGCAGCGCGAAGCCGCCGAGCTCGTAACGGCCCGACACGGGATCCTGCGACACGACGCCGAGCCGCGAGAAGCTGACCAGATAGCGGTGCGCCTTCGCCGGGCTCATGCCCGCGCGTTGCGCGAGGTCGCGCAGCATCATCGCGCGCGGCTCGCTCGTCAGCACGTCGAGCAGGCGGAAGCCGACCTCGATCGACTGGATGCCGGAACGGAGCTTCTCGCCGCCTTCGCCGTGCTCGCCGGAGCCGGCGTCGTCGGTATCGGAATCAGCGAGGTCGTCGTCGGGAATCGGGCTGGCGGGCATGGGCAACGGGGGCGCGACAAGGCGGCAAGGGTCGGGACGAAAACGGCGTGCACGATCGTGACGCGCCGCACGGATTCACCATCGTAAAATAGATTCCCTCCATCGTCACTACAACGGCAGATACCCCATGAAACTTGCATCGCTGAAGGACGGCACGCGCGACGGCCAGCTGATCGTCGTGTCGCGCGACCTGCACACCGCGGCGATCGCCGATGCGATCGCGCCGACGCTGCAGCGCGTCCTCGACGACTGGGCGTTCTACGCGCCGCAACTGCGCGACCTGTACGACGCGCTGAACCACGGCCGCGCGCGCCACGCGTTCGCGTTCGATCCGGCGAACTGCATGGCACCGCTGCCGCGCGCGTTCCAGTGGGCCGACGGCTCCGCGTACGTGAACCACGTCGAGCTCGTGCGCCGTGCGCGCGGCGCCGAGATGCCGCCGGAGTTCTGGACCGATCCGCTGATGTACCAGGGCGGCAGCGACGATTTCCTCGGCGCGCGCGACGACATCGTGTGCCCGTCCGAGGAATGGGGCATCGACTTCGAGGCCGAAGTCGCGGTGATTACCGGCGACGTGCCGATGAGCGCATCGCCCGACGACGCGCTGAAGGCCGTGCGGCTCGTCACGCTGGTGAACGACGTGTCGCTGCGCAACCTGATTCCGGCCGAACTCGCGAAGGGCTTCGGCTTCTTCCAGAGCAAGCCCGCCACCGCGTTCGCGCCGGTCGCGGTGACGCCCGACGAGCTCGGCGACGAATGGCGCGACGGCCGCGTGCACCGGCCGATGGTCGTCCACTGGAACGGCAAGAAGGTCGGCCAGCCCGACGCCGGCACCGACATGGTGTTCCACTTCGGCCAGTTGGTCGCGCATGCCGCGAAGACGCGCAACCTGCGTGCCGGCTCGATCGTCGGCTCGGGCACGGTGTCGAACAAGGACGCGAAGCGCGGCTACTGCTGCATCGCCGAGAAGCGCTGCCTCGAGACGATCGAGCACGGCGCGCCGCAGACCGAATTCATGCGCTACGGCGACACCGTGCGCATCGAGATGGTCGACGCGGCCGGCAAATCGATCTTCGGTGCGATCGAGCAGTCGGTCGCGCCGCCCGACGGCGCGGCCTGACGCATCCGCGCAAGCCGACGCGAAGCCCGGTCCCGGCCCGCGCGCCGGGTTTCGCCCGATGTTTGCCCGCGCGGGCTTGGCTACACTCGCTTCAGGCGTTTCGAACGTCTAAAGCGTGACCAGAACCCGGGAGCTGCGCATGGCCGATCTCGCCGCATACGGCGGTTACGAAGCACTGAAGGTGACGCGCCGCGAGCATGGCGTGCTCGACATCGTGATGAGCGGCGAGGGCGCGAACCGCAGCGGCCTCGCGACCGCGAACGAACGCATGCATCGCGAGCTTGCCGACATCTGGCGCGACGTCGACCGCGATCCCGACACGCGCGTCGCGGTGATCCGCGGCGAGGGCAAGGGCTTTTCGGCGGGCGGCGATCTCGCGCTCGTCGAGGCGATGGCCAACGACTTCGACGTGCGCGCCCGCGTGTGGCGCGAGGCGCGCGACCTCGTCTACAACGTGATCAACTGCAGCAAGCCGATCGTGTCCGCGATGCACGGCCCGGCCGTCGGCGCGGGGCTCGTCGCCGGGCTGCTCGCCGACATCTCGATCGCCGCGAAGGATGCGCGCATCATCGACGGCCATACGCGGCTCGGCGTCGCGGCCGGCGATCATGCGGCGATCGTGTGGCCGCTGTTGTGCGGGATGGCGAAGGCGAAGTACTACCTGCTGCTGTGCGAGCCCGTGAGCGGCGAGGAGGCCGAGCGGATCGGCCTCGTGTCGCTCGCGGTCGAGCCGGCCGACCTGGTGCCGAAGGCATACGAAGTCGCGGAGCGGCTCGCGCACGGATCGCAGTCGGCGATCCGCTGGACCAAGTACGCGCTGAACAACTGGCTGCGCAGTGCCGGGCCGACGTTCGATACGTCGCTCGCACTCGAATTCATGGGCTTCTCCGGGCCCGACGTGCAGGAAGGCATCCGCTCGCTGCGCGAGCGGCGCCCACCCGAGTTCCCCTGCGACGCCCCGTTCTGAGGCGCGCTATCATCGAACCAGAGATGCCCGCACGTCACGTGCGGGCCGCTTCGCTCACCCAGTCAACCAGGATGCCCGTATGACGACCGATGCCTCCGGCTCCAATCCTTTCGCCGGCTTTGCCGGTTTCAAGCCCGCCGACATGCTCGACCGGATGTGGGACATGATGCGGATGTCGCCGTTCGGCGGGATGGCGTCGTTTCCCGGCGCCGGGTCGGGGCTGCCGCCATCGCTGTCGAGCATGTCCGACATGATGGCGCCGCTCACGAGCGTCGAGGAGCTCGACAAGCGGATCACCGATCTGCGCGCGGTCGAGCAATGGCTCAAGCTCAATCTCGGGATGCTGCAGTCCGCGATCCAGGCGCTCGAGGTGCAGCGCGCGACGCTCGCGACGCTGCGCGCGTTCGGCGCGTTCGCGCAGAGCTCGATGTCGGCGGCGGAGGAAGCGGCGGTTGCGGCCGCGCAAGCGGCTTCCGCACCGCGCGACGCTGCGCAGCCAGCACCGGATGCCGCGGCGGCCGCCGACGCCGCGGACGCGCCGCCGGCCGGCGACGCCGCGCAGCAGGCATTCGACCCGGCCGGCTGGTGGAACCTGCTGCAGGCGCAGTTCAACCAGCTCGCGAGCCTCGCGGTGGCCCAGCCGGGCGTGCAGTCCGCGGCGCCGGGTGACGCGCCGCAGGCTGCCGCACAGTCGGCTTCGGCAACACAGCCAGCACCGGCTGCGGCTGCCGCTGCCGCGCCGCGCAAGCCGGCCGCGAAGCGCGCGAAGCCGGCCGGTTCGGCCGCGGCACGCGCGGCGGCCGCTTCGTCGCCCGCCACGCGTCCGCCGAAGCGCTCGACGTGACGCGCGCCGGATAGCAGGTCGATCATGCGACTCGCGCTCGTTCTGATGGGGGGCGGCGCACGCGCCGCCTATCAGGTCGGCGTGCTGAAGGCGCTGTCCGAGATCGCGCGCGAGGCCGATCCGCATCGGCATACGCTGCCGTTCTCGGTGATCTGCGGTTCGTCGGCCGGCGCGATCAATGCGACGTCGATCGCGAGCCACGCGGACGATTTCTCGCACGGCGTGCGGCGCCTGCTCGAATTCTGGGAGCCGCTGCGTGCCGACTACGTGTATCGCACCGACTGGCTCGGCATCGCGGCGGCGGGCGCCCGCTGGCTCGCGACGATGACCTTCGGCTGGGCGTCGCGCCGCTCGCCGCGCGGGCTGCTCGACAACACGCCGCTCGCGCACCTGCTGCAACGGGAGCTGAGCTTCCACCGGATCGAGCAGATGCTGGAGGGGCGCCTGCTGCATGCGCTCTCGGTGACGGCGCTCAGCTATTCGAGCGGCCGGCACCTGACTTTCTACCAGGCGGCCGAGCCGATCCAGGCATGGCGGCGCGCCCAGCGCACCGCGCGGCTCGTCGACCTGTCGGCGTCGCACCTGCTCGCGTCGTCGGCGATTCCGTTCGTGTTCCCGGCCGTGCCGCTCGTGCTCGACGGGCAGGTCGAGTACTTCGGCGACGGGTCGATCCGGCAGGTCGCGCCGCTGTCGCCGGCGATCCACTTCGGCGCGGACCGGATCGTCGTGGTCGGCGCGGCCGATCCGCGGCCCGAGATTCCGGCCGCGAACGGCTCGGGGCTGGTGCGCGGCTATCCGTCGCTCGCGCAGATCGGCCAGCAGGTGCTCGCGAGCGTGTTTCTCGACTCGATCGGCGCGGACATCGAGCGCATCGAGCACATCAACCGGATGATCGAGCACCTGCCGCACCAGGTCGAAGTGGACAGCGGCTGGCGGCACGTGGACGTGCTCGCGATCGCGCCGTCCGAGCGCATCGAGCTGATCGCCGCGAAACACCTGAAGCAGATGCCGGCGACGATGCGCGGGCTGCTCGGCGCGATCGGCGGCAGCCAGCCGGCCGGCGCGTCGTTCGCAAGCTATCTGCTGTTCGAGGAGGCCTTTACGCGCGAGCTGATCGAGCTCGGCTACCGCGACGGACGCGCGCAGCGCGACACGCTGGCGGACTGGATCGCGCGCGCCGACGGCGGCAGCGCGCCGGCGGCCGGCACGTCGCCGCAAGGCGGTCGCGCGGCCGGCGAAATACGGGTCTGACGCGCCGACGCACGCGCCAAGGCGATCTGGCTTACAGATCGGTTGCGTTTTCGCGACGGCCGCCCGCGACCGATCGCCACAGCGCGGTTGGCCGCGCGCGACCGGGCCGGCGTCTCGGAACCGTCATGCACGCGTGCTATCATGGCCGCCGCCGTATATACCATATCGAGCAGCCTGCCATCCGGCAGCCGCACGGGCGCCCGTCCGGGAGCCGCGCGGCGTCGAGGCCGGCTCGCCAACGAGCCGGCCAGCGCCGGCCCCCACATCAGGCACGCGCGGTCGGTTCCGTTCGAGCGGAGCGGGGCCGCGGCGTGCTTCAAGGCGGCGCGCGGCCGCCCGGCTGCCGGACGCGGAATCTGCGGCCGGGGGCTGGATTCCCGCGTAAAATTACAGTCTTGGCTGCAAACGGCGCGCTCGCGCCGATGCGGCAACAGTCACGTTTAGAGAAGTCGCATTGCGCAGAACAGGGGTGGGACCATCATGAACACCATGCTTTATCCGGAACTTTACAGGTCGCTCGAAGCTGTCCGCTGGGACATGGAGAAGGACATTCCGTGGGACAAGTTCGACGCTTCGCTGCTCACCGACGAGCAGGCGAAGACGATCAAGATGAACGCGATCACCGAATGGTCGGCGCTGCCCGCGACGGAAATGTTCCTGCGCGACAACCAGCACGACAGCGACTTTTCCGCGTTCATGAGCGTGTGGTTCTTCGAAGAGCAGAAGCATTCGCTCGTGCTGATGGAATACCTGCGCCGCTTCCGGCCGGAAATGGTGCCGACCGAGGAAGAGCTGCACGCGGTGCGCTTCCAGTTCGATCCGGCGCCGCCGCTCGAGACGCTGATGCTGCACTTCTGCGGCGAGATCCGCCTGAACCACTGGTATCGCTGCGCGGCCGACTGGCACACGGAGCCGGTCATCAAGCAGATCTACGAAACGATCTCGCGCGATGAAGCGCGTCATGGTGGCGCTTACCTGCGCTACATGAAGAAAGCGCTGAACAACTGCGGCGACGTCGCGCGCGCGGCGTTCGCGAAGATCGGCGTGCTGATGGCGTCGGCGCGCCGCACCGAGAAGCCGCTGCACCCGACCAACCTGCACGTGAACCAGGCGCTGTTCCCGCGCGACACCGTGCAGTCGCGCCTGCCGGATCCGGAATGGCTCGAGCGCTGGCTCGACGAGCAGATCCGCTTCGACGGCGAGTGGGAAAAGAAGGTCGTCGAGCGCATCCTGCACAACCTGTCGATCCTGTTCGAGCGCACGTTCGCGACCGCGCAGGAGCTGAACCGCTATCGCAAGGAAGTCACCGGCCGCCTGCAGTCCGAAAGCGGCCCGTCGTCGGCCGCGCAACCGGCCTGAGGCCGCACGGCGTCGCCGCCGGCGTGAAGCCGCGCCAGTCGCGATCGCCGAAGTTTCCATGCATGAAGCCCGCCCGGTTGTCCGGCGGGCTTTTTATCATCTGGCGCCGCCAGGTTTCGTCGCGCCGCGCACTGCGCGCCGCTCACGCCATTCGACCTTCATCATGCCCGCTACCTTCGAACGCAAGCTGATCACCCGCGACGCCCTGGTCGCCCTGCGCGCGTCGCTGCCTTCGCCCGTCGTGTTCACGAACGGCGTGTTCGACATCCTGCACCGTGGCCACGTCACGTATCTCGCCGACGCGAAGGCGCTCGGCGCATACCTGATCGTCGGCGTGAACAGCGATGCGTCGGTGCGCATGCTCGGCAAGGGCGACGACCGTCCGATCAACCGCGAGGACGACCGGATGGCGCTGCTCGCGGCGCTGGAAAGCGTCGACTGGGTCGTGAAGTTCGAGGAGCAGACGCCGGTGTCGCTGATCGAGGCCGTGCGTCCGGACATTCTCGTGAAGGGCGGCGACTACGACATGGACGCGCTGCCGGAATCGGCGATCGTGCGCGGCTGGGGCGGGCGGGCGCTCGCGATTCCGTTCGAGCACGACCGCTCGACCACCGCGCTGCTGAAGAAGGTGCGCGCGCAGTCGTCCTGATGCGCGCGCCGCGCCGTCAGGGCGCGGATGCCGCGAGCGGCTCGGTGGCGACGGCCGGCGCGGCGATCGGACCGCCGATCACCGGCTGGTCGGCCGCTTGCGCGAGCGGCATCGCATGCAGCGCACCGGGCTGCACCTGCCGGGACAGCACGCCCGGTTCGCGCGGACCGGCCGCCGGCAGCGGCCCGAACACGCCGCGCACTGCCACGAACGCGAGCATGTTGGCGAGAAAGAGGACAGCGATCAGCCAGCGCAGCATCGTCGAAACTCCGTGTCGTTGATCAGTCGTTCAACCGTTCAGTCAGCCCGGCCGGGTGGCCGGCGTTGTCGTTGCGGCCGGACCGCGTGGGTGCCAGCGGCGGCGCCCGTTTTTCTCATTGCCACCATGGCGAAGCCCGCGGCAGGGCATTCGTCGACGCGACCGGCGCGATGCCGGCCGGTGTTTCGTCAATCCTGCGCCGCCGCTTCCGCGGCGATCAGCGCAAGCCCCGACAGGATCAGCGCATCGTGCCGCGTATGCGGCAGCGTCAGCGCGCGTGCGACGTCGTCCGCCGCGCCGCCTGCCAGCACGAGCCGCACGGGCGCCTGCCACGCAGCGGCGAGATCGCGCCACGCGCGTTCGATCAACCCTGCCTGCGCATACAGGCAGCCAGCCGACAGCGAGCGCGGCGTATCGACCTGAAACGGCTCGGCCTGCGCGCCCGCGAGCAGCCCGCTCGCGATGTCGGTGGTCAGCGTCGGCAACTGCGCGGTGTGCGTGCCGAGCGCGCGCATCATCAGTGCCCAGCCCGGCGCGATCAGCCCGCCCGTGAAACGGCCGTCCGCGCGCAGCGCTTCCAGCGTCGTCGCCGTGCCGAACGTCGCGATCAGCAGATGCTCGCCCGGAAACGCCGCACGCGCGCCGATCAACCCGGCCCAGCGATCGCTGCCGAGCTGCTCGGGTGTCGTATAGCCGTTCGTCACGCCGCATTGCCCGGGCCGCGAGCGGATCGTCGTGCGCGGCAGGCCCGGCCAGCGGGCGTCGAGCAGCGCGTCGAGCCGTGCGGCCACGTCGGCGCCCGCGACGTTCGAGATCCAGGCGCCGCGCGGGCGTGGCAGCATCGACCAGTCGGGATCGGCGCCGCCATCGCGCGTATGGCCGAACGCGCCCGTGTCGACGAGCGTGTGCTGCGCGTCGGCGAGCGCCCATTTGATCCGGCTGTTGCCGGCGTCGATCAGCAGGTACGGTCCGCTCATTGCGCTTCGCGCAGCGACACGTCGCCGGCCGCGATCGCCTGCACGCCATTCGGCGTGTCGAGCAGCAGCTGGCCGGTCGCGTCGATGCCCGTCGCGATGCCGCGCACGCGTTCGACGCCCTGTTCGAGCAGCACGACTTCGCGCCCCGCGTACGCATGCAGCGCGTGCCAGCGCGGCAGGAACGGCGCGAGCCCGTCGGTCCCGAACTGCGCGAGTGCCGGCGTGAGCGCGTTCAGCGCCGCGGCGAGCGTATCGGTGAGGTTGGCCGACGCGCACGCGGCGGACAGCGCGGTCGGCGGCAGCCCGCTGGCGAGCGTCGCGTCGCGCGCGCGCAGTGCGTCGACCTGTGCGGCGACGGCTTCCGCGCCGCGTACGTTGATGCCGAAGCCGATCACGACGGCGGTCGCGGTGGCCGTGGTCCAGACGGTTTCGATCAGGATCCCGGCCAGCTTGCCGACGATGTGCGGCGTGCCGTCGTCGGTGGCCGTCAGCAGCAGGTCGTTCGGCCATTTGAGCGCGACGCGCGTGCGGGCGTCGAGCGGCAGCGCGGCGAGCCCCTCCGCGAGCGCGACGCCGATCGCGATGCTGAGGCCGCCGAGCGCGTCGACGGCGCGCGGCACGATGCAGCCGACCGAGCACAGCAGCGCGTTGCCGGGTTGCGCGAACCACGGGCGGCCTTGCCGACCGCGGCCGGCCGTCTGTTCGAACGCGACGCGCACGAGCGGCGCGGGCAGCGCGTTCGCGTTGCGCGGCAGCGCCTTGAGGCGCGTCGCGACGTCGGCGTTGGTCGAGCCGGTGGCGGCGACGATGTCGAGCGGCCACGCGCGCGGCGCGGCGTCCAGGTGCGCCTCGAGCCGGTTGCGCGCGATGTGCGCGTCGCCGGAATCGGGCGTGTCGGAAGAGGTGGGGGCGTTCATGGCGCCTATTGTAGCGACGGGGGCGCCGGTGCGCGCGCGGCGCGCGACGGACCGGGCCGGGCGCGGGCGCCCGGGCGGGTGTCGCCCGATACATCGATCGCCGGAAACCGGGATCGATGCACCGGGCGAAAGGCCGTGCGCGTCAGGCCGTCGCCGGTCCGCCGGCTGGCGCGCGCACTGGTCGTGACCGACCCTCGGTCACGGCGCCACGACCGGATGCTTCAACGCATGCGCGGTCTCGATCCACTGCGCGTGGAATTCGTCCGCGTCGGGCTTGAGCCCGAGCTCGCCGTTGCGATAGGCCATGGCGAGCGTCTGCACGGCTTCCGGCAGCTCGTGTTCCGCCGCCCGGCGATATAGCGCGAGTGCGCGCGCTTCGTCGCGCGGCACGCCGCTGCCGTCGCGGTACGCGTTCGCGAGCATGAAGTCCGCGGCCGGGATGTCCGCGCGCGACGCCACCTCGAACCAGTGCGCGGCCTGCACGGGGTCGGCCGCGGTGCCGTAACCGCTGCGATAGATCAGCCCGAGGTAGTACGCGGCGGCCGGGTCGCCGTTCGCAGCCGCCGTGCCGAGCAGCGCGCGGGCGCGCGCGTAGTCCTTCGGGATGTCGCCGCTGCCGAGCAGCAGGGCCTTGCCGAGCGCGAGCTGCGCGCGGCGTGCGGCCGGCGTGTCGGTTTTCGCGTCGGTCTGCGCGGCGGTTTCCAGCCAGCCGCGTCCCTCGTCGCGCAGCCCCGGCTCGCGCGCATCGACCAGCGCGATGCCGAGCGCCGCCTGCGCGTCGCCCGACCCGCGGCGGGCGAGGGTGCGCAACTGCGCGAGCGCGTGCGGCTCGACGGCCTGCGTAACCATCGCCTGCCACTCGTCGAGCTGCGCGGCGCTCGGCACGGGGCCGGCGGCCCGCCAGCCGGTCGCCGCGACGACGGCCGCGACGGTCACGGCCGCCGCCGCGAGCAACGCGGCCGGCGGGAGTTTCGCGCGCAGCAGGCGTCGCGTGGCGGCGGTGAAGCCGGCCTCGGCCGGCCGCATCGTCCGGATCGGTTGCATGGCGGTTCTCGTGGTCAATGCGTGAGGTCGATTTCGTAGAGGGCAAGGTTCTTGCCCGAGCCGTCGTCGGCCGCGACCTGCGTGAGGCCGGTCAGGCCGGCCGCTGCCGCGTCGCCGAGGCGGTTCGGCGCGGACGCGAACTGCACGTGCGCGACGGAGCTCGCGAGCTTCGTGAAGCGCCAGCTGCGCTGCGCGCCATCCGCCGCGCGCGTGATCGCGCCGCGCTGCTTGATGAAGGCGATCAGCACGTCGCGGTTCGCATCGGGCGACGCGAAGATCGTCTTGCTGCCGTCGAGGCCCGGGAAGTTGCCGCCGCCGCTCGCACGGTAGTTGTTGGTCGCGACGATGAACTGCGCGTTCGGGTCGATCGGCGCGCCCTTGTACGTCAGGTTCCGGATCCGGCTGCCGACCGGCTGCGTGACGTCGATCTCGTACCCGAGATCCGCGGACGTGAACATGTCGAAGTTGTAGCCGGGGAAGCTGCTGACGAGCGGCTGCACGGTCGCCTTGGTCGGGTCGATCGTGTTGAAGCGCTTCGCGGCCGTCTCGAGCCAGTTCTTCACGTCGCTGCCGCTCACCTTCACCGCGTACACGGTGTTCGGATACAGGTACAGGTCGGCCGCGTTGTTGATCGCGAGCGCGCCGGGCGCGACGTCGGTGTAGTCGCTGCCACCGCCGAAGCCGCTCTTGAACGGCGCGCTGACCGACAGCACCGGCAGCGACGCGTATTGCGGCAGGTTGGCCTGCACGTAGGTCTTCACGTAGTCGGTCTGCGCCTCGTTGACGATCTGGATCGCGCCCGGATCGCCGACGTCCGCGAAGTACGAGTTCATCCGGTAGTCGGTCGAGCCGATCGGCGTCTTCACGTAGTCGATCGTCGCCTGGTGCTCGGCGGCGATCGCGGCGGACACCGACGGATCGGCGGCCACGTAGCGCTTGTCCGCGTTCTGGATCGGCCGCGCCTCGACGGTCGTCTGCGACTTGTCGACGCTCCAGGTCTTGCCGTCGAACTTCAAGCCGAGCTTGATCACGCCGAGGTGCTTGCCCCAGTAGTTGGCCATCACGGTCGGCACGCCGTTGACGGTGCCCTTGGCCTTGTCGACGCCCGGCAGGTTGAACTGCGCGACGGTGCTGTTCGCGTCCGGGAACACCTGGTGCGAATGGCCGATCAGCATCGCGTCGATGCCGGGCACTTTCGACAGCCACCAGCTGCCGTTCTCCATCGTCGGCGAATAGGCGGCGTTGTCGAGCCCGCCGTGCGAGATCGCGACGACGAGATCGGCGCCCTGCGCACGCATCTCCGGAATGTACTTCTCGGCCGCTTCCTTCAGGCCGGTCGTGTAGACCTTGCCGTCGAGCCAGCGCTTGTCCCAGCTCATGATCGCGGGCGGCGTGAAGCCGATGATGCCGATCTTCACCGGCGCGCTGACCGTCTTGCCGTCGGGCGTGACGGCCGTCACCGTGCGGGTCAGGATCGTGTACGGCGTGAACAGCGGCGCGTTGGTCTTCGCGCTGATCACGTTCGCGAGTACCTGCGGGAAGGTCGGACCCGCGCACTTCTTTTGCTGCGCGGGGGCCGGCAGCCCGTCGACGTCGAACGTGTTGCCGGTCACCTGCGACAGGTACGGCAGCCCGTAGTTGAACTCATGGTTGCCGATCCCGCCGCCGTCGAACTTCGCGGCGTTCATCACCTTGTAGATCGCGAGCGTCTGGTCGCAGCCGACCGGCTTCACGAGCGCCTGGTAGTCCGACAGCGCGGTGCCCTGGATCGTGTCGCCGTTGTCGAGCAGCAGCGTGTTCGGGTATTGCGCGCGTGCCTGCGCGATCAGCGTCGATACGCGCTCGAAGCCGAGCGAGTTGTCGGCGGTCAGCTTGAAATAGTCGTACGACAGCACGTTGGTGTGCAGGTCGGTCGTTTCGAGCAGCGCAAGCGTGGCGGTCGTGCCGGCGGGCGCCTGGGCCTGTGCCGGCGGCGGCGCGGTGACGTCGTCGCCGCCGCAGCCGGCGAGGACGAAGGCGAGGCCGGCGAGCGCGGCGGTGGCGCTCACGCGGCGGCGGGAAAGCGGGGGGAGACGCATCGATTGTCCTGTTCGGTGTTCTGTTCCATGAATCGCGAGGTGCGCAACGAAATGGCGACGCGGGCGCCGACGGCCTGACGTGCGGCGCGTGAGAGTATCGAAAGGAAACGTGACGGAAGAATGAAAGGTCGCGTGAGCGCTAACCGGTTGGATGGCCGGCTGGACGGCCGGCCGGGTGGCTGGGGGCCGCGGCACGCGCGGCGCCGGTCGGACGCCCCCGGCGGAAATCCTCACGTCGCGGCGCCGGGCGGTTCGCTACAATGACCGCTGTCATCCTTTTGCAAACAACCCGCCCTTGGACTTCGAGACTCCTCCCGGCCTGTCGGTCGACGCCGGCGGCCAGGGTCAGAAAGTGCGCCTGTCCGGCCAGTGGACCGCACTCGCGCTGGCGCGCAACCGCGGCGCGGTCGCGCGCCGCGTCGCGGGCATCGCGTCCGGGCGCGTGAGCGAGTGGGACCTGTCCGGCATCGAACGGCTCGACCACGTCGGCGGCCAGGCGCTGTGGCGCGTGTGGGGCCGCAAGCTGCCGGCCGGCATCGCGCTGAGCCCCACGCAGCGCACGATCTTCGAGCGGATCGAACGCCTCGACAGCCAGCGCGAGGCGCCGGAGCGCGTCGCGCACCTCGGCCCGATCACCCGCTTCGGCTTCATGCTGTTCGCGTTCGCCGAGCACCTGCAGGGCGGCATCGCGATGTTCGGCCGCGTGATCCTCGATGCGCTGTCGGTGCTGCGCCGTCCGCAGACGATGCCGTGGACGGAAACCTCGGCGAACATCTACAGCGCTGGCGCGCAGGCGCTGCCGATCACCGCGCTGGTCGCGTTCCTGATCGGTATCGTGCTCAGCTACCTGTCCGCGCAACAGTTGCAGATGTTCGGCGCGAACCGCTACATCGTGAACATCCTCGGGCTGTCGGTGATTCGCGAGCTCGGGCCGGTGCTGTCCGCGATCCTCGTCGCGGGCCGCTCGGGCTCGGCGATCACCGCGCAGATCGGCGTGATGCGCGTGACCGAGGAGCTCGACGCGATGCGCGTGATGGGCATTCCGCACGGGCTGCGGCTGATCCTGCCGCGCGTGCTCGCGCTCGGCGTCGCGATGCCGCTGCTCGTGATGTGGACCAACATCATCGCGCTGACGGGCGGCGCGCTCGCCGCGAAGCTGGTGCTCGGGATCGACGTCAACTATTTCGTGCGCTCGCTGCCGGGCGTCGTGCCGATCGCGAACCTGTACATCGGCGTCGGCAAGGGCATCGTGTTCGGCATGCTGATCGCGCTGGTCGCCTGCCATTTCGGCTTCCGGATCAAGGCGAACTCGCAGAGTCTCGGCGAAGGCACGACGACGTCGGTCGTCACGTCGATCACCGTGGTGATCCTCGCCGATGCGGTGTTCGCGATCCTGTTCCAGAACGTGGGGTTGGGATGAACGCGTCGAACGAAACCAGCGCGCATGCCGCGGCCGTCGGCGCGGGTTCGGCCGGCACGCCGCCGCTGGCCGCCGCGCACGGCGACGAACGCGTGATCGAGGTGCGCAACCTGACGAAGCGCTACGGGCGCAACGTCGTTCACCAGAAGCTCGACTTCGACGTGCGGCGCGGCGAGATCGTGTCGATCGTCGGCGGCTCCGGTTCGGGCAAGACGACGCTCGTGCGGCAGATTCTCGGCCTCGAGCGGCCGACGTCGGGCACGATCAAGGTGTTCGGCGAAGATACCTCGACGATCGACGACGCGACCGCGCGGATGATGCGCACGCGCTCCGGGATGCTGTTCCAGCAGGGCGCGCTGTTCTCGTCGATGACGGTGTTCGACAACGTCGCGCAGCCGCTGCGCGAGCTCGGCCGCGTGCCGCCCGACCTGCTGCACGACATCGTGATGCTGAAGCTCGAGATGGTCGGGCTGCCGTGCAAGCACGCATCGAAGATGCCGGCCGCGCTGTCGGGCGGGATGGTGAAGCGGGTCGGCATCGCGCGTGCGATCGCGCTCGAGCCCGAGCTGCTGTTTCTCGACGAGCCGACCGCCGGCCTCGATCCGCAGGCGTCCGACGAATTCGTCGAGCTGATCGCGACGCTGCATCGCACGCTCGGGCTGACGGTCGTGATGGTGACGCATGATCTCGACACGATGGTCGCGCTGTCGACGCGCGTCGCGGTGCTGGCCGACCGCAAGGTGCTGGTCGCGGCACCCGTCGAGGACGTCGCGAACGTCGACCATCCGTTCATCCACGAGTATTTCCTGGGGCTGCGCGGGCGCCGCGCGCTGCAGGCGCTGCCGCCCGAGCGGCGCGCGAAGCTGCCGAAGGCGGCTCTCGAACCGGCGCTGTCGAGCGTCGAGCTGTAACAGGCAAGGACAAGGAACCCTCTGATGGAAAACAAATCACATGCGTTCTGGGCCGGCCTGTTCACGATCGCGCTGACGCTGGCGATCGCGGGCACCGTGTTCTGGTTCAACGTCGACCGCACCGTGCGCGTGCCGTACGACCTGCTCGCGCGCACCAACGTGACGGGCCTGTTCCCCGATGCGGCCGTGCGCTTTCGCGGCCTCGACGTCGGCAAGGTGCAGTCGATCGGCTTCGACCGCACGCATCCGGGGCAGATCCGGATCCGGATTCTGGTCGACCACGACGCGCCGATCACGCAGTCGACCTACGGCAGTCTCGGCTTCCAGGGCGTGACGGGCATCGCGTTCGTGCAGCTCGAAGATACCGGCCGCGACCTGGCGCCGCTGCCGTCGTCGCCGAAGGCGATCGCGCAGATCCCGATGCGCCCGAGCCTGTTCGACCAGCTCCAGGAGCGCGGCGACGTGCTGCTGCGCCAGCTCGAGCAGGCGGCGAAAAGCGCGAACCAGCTGATGTCGCCGGAGATGCGCGAGCAGCTGCGCGCGACGGCCGAAAGCCTGCAGCACGCGGCGGACGGCGCGGCGACGCTGTCGAAGCAGCTTGCGCCGGCGGTGGCCGCGCTGCCGGAGACAATGCACCAGGTCGATCGCGCGATGGCGTCGGCCAACACGCTGCTGCAGCCGAACGGGCCGCTGGTGGCGAACCTGAACAAGGCCGGCACGGCCGCGGAGCAGGTCGGCGTCGCGCTGAACGACCTGAACGCGCGGGTCCAGTACGACACGCTGCCGCGTTTCAACGCGCTGGCGGGCAACGTCGGCGATGCGTCGCGGCAATTGAAGGACGTCGCCGGTGAACTCGGCCGCAACCCGAGCAGTCTGTTGTTCGGTTCGCCCGGTTCCGCACCCGGCCCCGGCGAAGCGGGCTTCGTCTGGCCGGGCGCGGGTGCGGCGGCCGGGAAGTGAAACGGATCGCCAGCCCGTCGATCGCCCGGCCCGGCCCGGAGCGAGACCGGGCCATCACGCCATCGAAACCGGAAACATCATGCAGGAACATGCCATGCCACGAATCCTTGATCGCGCGCTGCGTCCGGCCGCGACCGCGCTCGCGATGCTGACGCTCGTGTTTGCCGCCGGCTGCGCCGGCAACAGCGCGGCGCTGTCGAACGTCCGCTACGACCTCGGGCCGGCCGCGCCGGTCGTGACGGCCGGCGCGGGCCCCGCGCTGAAGGTGCTCGACGTCGGCGCACCCGACGCGCTCGACACCGACAAGTTCGTCTATCGCCTGGCGTATGCGGATGCGCTGCGCACGGCCGTCTACCGCGACAGCCGCTGGACCGCGCCGCCCGCGCAACTGCTCACGCAACGGCTGCGCGGCGTGATGTCGTCGCGCGGCGCGGTGCTCGAAGGCTCCGACGGCGTGCGCGCGCCGACGCTGAAGGTCGACCTGAACGAATTCGAGCAGGTGTTCGACGGGCAGTCGCAGAGTCACGGCGCGGTCACCGCGCGCGCGACGCTGATGCAGGACGGCAAGGTGCTCGGCCAGCGCACGTTCGTCGCCCGCGCGCCGTCGAGCACGCCCGATGCGGCCGGCGGCGCGCGTGCGCTCGCGGCCGCGAGCGACGAGCTCGTGTCGCAGATCGCCGCATGGGTCGGCGTGCAGGCGTACGCGGGCAATCCGTGACCTGCGGCGTGCAGCCGCGATGAGCGCGCCGGGCGCGCCGCGTGCGTCGTCGCTCGCGCGGCAGGCGTTCGCCGCGTATGCGGCGCTCATCGTCTATGCGTCGCTGTATCCGTTCGACGGCTGGGTGTCGCTCGGCATCGGGCCGTTCGACTATCTGTTCGCGCCGATGCAGCGCTATGTGACCGCGTTCGACGTGGTCACCAACGTGCTTGGCTACCTGCCATTCGGCGCACTCGGCGTGCTCGCGCTGCACCCGCGCTGGCGCGGCGTCGCCGCGACGCTGATCCTGTTCGGCCTCGGCGTGCTGCTGTCGGGATCGATGGAGGCGCTGCAGACCTACCTGCCGACGCGTGTCGCGTCGAATCTCGACCTCGCGGCCAATGCGCTCGGCGCGCTGCTCGGTGCCGCGCTCGCGGCCCCGGCCACCGGCGCGCTGCTCGACCGCGGCGCGCTGCGGCGGCTGCGCTTTGCGTGGTTCGAGGCCGACGGCGCGACACCGCTGCTGCTCGCCGGACTATGGCCGTTCGCGATCCTGTTTCCGTCGCCGTTCCTGTTCGGCATCGGCGACTGGCCGGCCGCGCTGTGGGAGCGCGCCGACGGGTCGATGCAGGACGCGCTGCTCGCGTGGCTGCCGGCCGCATGGCGTGTCAGCGAATGGCCGGAGCGCGTCGACGGCTGGCTGTCCGACACCGCGTGGGAGGCCGCGCTCGGCGGGCTGATGCTGTTCGCCGCGCTGGCGATCGCGTCGCTTGCGATGCGCGCGAACGCGCCGCGCGTGCGGCTCCTGATCGCGTTCGTCGTGGCGACGCTGGCGCTGAAGGCGGCCGCGACCTTCATGCAGTCGCGCACCGGCCTCGTCGTCGTCTGGGCGACGCCCGGCGCGCGGCTCGGCATCGAGCTCGGCTTCGCCGCGGCGCTCATCGCATTGCACGTGCCGGCGACGTGGCGCGCGCTGCTCGCGGTCGTCGCGCTGCTGGCCGGCGTGGCGCTCGTGAACCTGCTGCCCGTCAACCCGTTCTTCGACTTCACGCTGTCGGGCTGGCGGCAGGGCCGCTACGTGCACTTCAACAGCATCGCGCGCTGGCTCGCATGGATCTGGCCCTACGCGGCGCTGATCTGGCTCGGCCAGCGGGTCGAGCACGCGTGGCTGCCGGCTGCGCTGCGGCGCTGACGCGGCACGCGAGGCAGGGCAGGGCGGGTCGCGGCGCGATCGCGGGCAGCGCCGCGCGCCGGTCGTTATAATCGTCCGCACCTCCGTTGCCGCGCGCAACGGCAATCGCCCCTCTTTCCGCCCGGCACCGCGCCGGGCCGCTCGTCACCATCATGGATTCCTACTACCAGCACCACGTCTTCTTTTGCCTGAACCAGCGCGAACCGGGCGCCGAGCGTCCGAGCTGCGCGCAATGCGATGCGCAGACCATGCAGGAATACGCGAAAAAGCGCGTGAAGGAACTCGGTCTCGCGGGGCCCGGCAAGGTTCGCATCAACAAGGCCGGCTGCCTCGACCGCTGCGAGGAAGGGCCCGTGATGGTCGTGTATCCGGAAGGCACGTGGTACACGTACGTCGATCAGGCCGACATCGACGAGATCGTCGAATCGCACCTGCGCGACGGCAAGGTCGTCGACCGCCTGAAGATCTGAGCGGGCCGGCCGAATGAACGTTCATACGCAGAAGTCGCTGATCGCCGGCCCGGCCGGGCAGATCGAAATCGCGGTCGACCTGCCGGACGCCGTGCGCGAAGGCAGCGCCGCGCCGCGCGGGATCGCGCTCGTCGCGCATCCGCATCCGCTGTTCGGCGGCACGATGGACAACAAGGTCGCGCAAACGCTCGCGCGCACGCTGGTCCAGCTCAACTACGTGGTGTATCGCTCCAACTTCCGCGGCGTCGGCGCGACGGAAGGCGTGCACGACAACGGCATCGGCGAGGCCGACGACCTGCTCGCGGTGCTCGCGCACATGCGCGCGCAGGCGGCCTGGGCGGACCTGCCGCTCGTGCTCGCGGGCTTCTCGTTCGGCACCTTCGTGCTGTCGCATGTCGCGAAGCGGCTGCGCGACGCGGGCGAGACGATCGAGCGGATGGTGTTCGTCGGCACGGCCGCGAGCCGCTGGCAGGTCGCCGAGGTACCCGAGAACACGCTCGTGATCCACGGCGAAACCGACGACACGGTGCCGATCGGATCGGTCTACGACTGGGCGCGGCCGCAGGAACTGCCGGTCGTCGTGATCCCCGGCGCCGAGCATTTCTTCCATCGCAAGCTGCACGTGCTGAAGCGCATCATCGTCGACGCGTGGCGTTGATGCGTTGAACCCGGCGTGCGGTGCCGATGCCGCACCACGGCGAGGCCGCCGCTCGCGCGACCTCGCGCCGCACCGTTCCGAACACGGTCGCACCCGCCCGTTCCTGCGCGGTGCAACCCGACTTGCACGGCGCCTGCGCGCGCCTTTCGTGTGGCTTCGACCACGATTCTCCGCCATGCCGTCGCGCTATCCTCTGGAAGCCGGTGTGCGGCCACCCCGTGCGCGGTTCGCGAAAACGCCCTTCGCGGCCACGTATAATGGCCGCATTTCGCGTCGCCCGCGGCCCGGCTAGGCCCATGCGGCGCTCGTTTCGCCGCCTGTCCGCCCGCTCGCGTTCGGCCGTGAACCGAACGCGTCCGCACGAGTCCAACCGGCGCGTTTCGCGCCGTCCGACACCGTCGGGCGAACGCCGGAACGCCCGCCGCCTCGCCGTTCAACCCTGCGCGTTTCGCGCCGCACTTTCTGCCACCAGCCTGAATCGATCATGCGTCTGTCTCCCCAAGGCCTCAAGTCCCTCGCTTCTTCCATCGCCTTCGGCACCGCCGCGCGCAACGTCGCGCTGGGCGTGATGCTGCCCGTCGCGCTCGCGTCGACGATCGTCGTCGCCGAGGCGAAGCCGGCCGCCAAGGCCAAGGCCGCGCATGCGGCGCCGGCCGCCGCCGAGCAGTTCACCGGCGCACCCGCGACCTTCATGCCGGGCGCCGTGCCGCCGCCGGGCGTGAATGCACGCTCGTGGGTGCTCGTCGATGCGACCAGCAACACGGTGCTCGCGTCGGGCAACGCCGACGAGCGCGTCGAGCCCGCATCGCTGACGAAGCTGATGACGGCCTACCTGGTGTTCGAGGCGCTCGACAAGAAGAAGATCTCGATGGAGCAGATCGTCACGCCGAGCGCAGCCGTGCGCCGCGTCGGCACCGACGAGTCGCGCATGTTCATCGAGGCGGACAAGCCGGTGGCGGTGCACGATCTCGTGTACGGGATGATCATCCAGTCGGGCAACGACGCCGCGATCGCGCTGGCCGAACTGGTCGGCGGCAGCGAAGGGCAGTTCGTCACGATGATGAACGACGAGGCGGCGCGCCTCGGCATGAAGGGCACGCACTTCGCCGACGTGAACGGCATGCCCGACCCGAACCACTACACGACGGCCGGCGACCTCGCGAAGCTGTCCGCGCACCTGATCCGCGATTTTCCGCAGTACTACAGCATCTTCTCGGAGAAGGAATTCAAGTACAACAACATCCGCCAGGGCAACCGCAACCGGCTGCTGTGGCTGGATCCGACGGTCGACGGCCTGAAGACGGGCCACACGCAGGCGGCCGGTTACTGCCTGATCGCGTCGGCCAAGCGCGCGATCCCGGGCGTCGACGGCCAGCGCCGTCTCGTGTCGGTGATGATGGGCGAGCAGAAGGAAGGCGAGCGCACGCAGGACAGCATGAAGATGCTGAACTACGGCTATAGCGCGTTCGACGCGGTGCGCCTGTTCAAGGGCGGCCAGGCGATGTCGACGCCGCGCATCTACAAGGGCAAGGAAAACACCGTGCAGGTCGGCGTGAAGGGCGACCAGTGGGCGACCGTGCCGCGCGGCCTCGGCGACAAGGTCAAGACGGAAGTCGACGTCAATGCGCCGCTGATCGCGCCGCTCGCGGAAGGCCAGCAGGTCGGCACCGTGAAGATCGTCGCCGACGGCAAGACGCTGTCGGCGTTCCCGGTCGTCGCGCTGCAGGCCGTGCCGGAAGCGGGTATCTTCGGGCGTATCTGGGACTCGATCCTGCTGATGTTCAGCAAGAAGAAGTAAGCGCGACGGGTCTTTGTTTTTACGACTTCATCCCCATCTGGTATTGCCATGAGCCAAACCGAATTCGAACCGATCGTCTACCTCAGCGTGTCATCGCAGGAGGAGCTGGTACCGCTGTCGCAAGCCCGGGTTCCGGTGCTCGACCGCGGGTTCATCTTCGGCGATGGCGTGTATGAAGTTGTCCCCGTTTATGCGCACGACGGCGCGCACGTGCCGTTCCGGATCGAACAGCATCTGGAGCGGCTCGCGCGCAGCCTGAAGAAGATCGGCATCGACAATCCGCACGACGCGGCCGGCTGGCGCGCGCTGATCGAGCGCGTGCTCGCCGCGAATGCGGAAGGTCTCGCCGACGGCAACGCGCTCGTGTACCTGCAGGTGACGCGCGGCGTCGCGAAGCGCGGCCACGCATTCCCGCCGAATGCGGTGCCGACGGTGTTCGCGATGACGAGCCCGCTGCGCCTGCCGTCGGACGACGAGCGCGCGCAGGGCGTGCGTTGCGTGACGGCCGAGGATCGCCGCTGGCTGCATTGCGACATCAAGTCGACTTCGCTGCTCGGCAACGTGCTGATGGCGCAGCATGCGGCCGAACGCGACGCGTTCGAGACGATCCAGCTGCGCGACGACAACCTGACCGAAGGGTCGTCGTCGAACGTGTGGATCGTGAAGAACGGCGAGCTGATGGCGCCGCCGCGCAGCAACAAGATCCTCGAGGGGATCCGCTACGCGCTGGTCGAGGAGTTGGCCGATCAGTGCGGGATTCCGTTCGTCGCACGCGAGATCAGCGAGGTGGAGCTGCGCTCGGCGGACGAGATCATGCTCACGTCGGCCACGAAGGAAATTCTGCCCGTGACGTCGCTCGACGACCTGCCCGTGCAGGGCGGCAAGCCGGGCCCCGTATTCGCGGCGTTGTACGACGCGTACCAGCGTGCGAAAGCACGCGAGTTTGAACAGTTTGACCTAACCCGGAGAAAATGATGAGCGAACCGACCAAAACCATCGAGGTCACCGGCGCGGTCGATGCCCGGAAGGAGTCGCTGCTGGAGTTTCCGTGCGATTTCCCGATCAAGATCATGGGCAAGGCGCATCCGGAGTTCAAGGATACGATTTTCAAGGTCGTGGCCGTCCACGACAACGAGATCGACGTCGAGAAGATCGAGGAGCGCGCATCGAGCGGCGGTAATTACACCGGCCTCACGATCACCGTGCGCGCGACGAGCCAGGCGCAGCTCGACGACATCTACCGCGCACTGACCGGCCATCCGATGGTCAAGGTCGTGCTGTAGGGCCCGGTATTAGCGGGAACGGGCCCTAACCTTCCCGCGCGCACTCGGCGGGGGGTTTCCCCGCCGCGCGCCGCGCATCCAGCTCGTCGCACAGCTGCTTGAATTGTGCGACTTCCTCGTGAATCCACGTCCTGAACGCCTGCACGCGCGGCGCGTTCACGAGCGGCGGCGGACACACAAAAAAATAGTGCCACGGGCTCTTCCCGTCGATGTCGAACAGGCGTACGAGGCGCCCGTCCAGCAGATCGTGCACCGCGAGCGAGCGCCGCACCAGCGCGATGCCCTGGCCGTCGATCGCGGCCAGCAGCAGGTTCGACGAATCCTGGTACAGAATCCCGCGTTTCGGCTCGGTCAGCGTGTCGAGACCCGCCGCGTCGAACCACGGCCGCCACAGCTCGTCGTCCGAGCGCAGCAGGTTGTAGTGCACGAGATCGGCGGGCGTTTGCGGCAGCTTGCCGCCGTTCAGCGTCGGCGCGCAGGCCGGAAAGAACACCTCTTCGAACAACGGCTCGACGTGCAGCCCCGGATAGTTGCCGAAGCCGAAGCGGATCGCCAGGTCGACGTCGTCGCGTGCGAAATCGGTCAGCGTGTTGGTCGACTGCAGTTCGACGTCGATTTCCGGATGCCGCTCGATGAACGTGCCGATGCGCGGCGTGATGAAGCGCGCGGCGAACGACGACAGCATCGACACCACCAGCCGCCGGTCACGGTCGCTCGCGCGCACCTCGCGGGTCGCGTCGGCGAGCATCATCAGTGCGGTGCGCACCTGCTGCGCGTAGCGCATGCCGGCGCCGGTCAGGCACAGCCGCTTGCCGTTGCGCGCGAACAATTGCACGCCCAGCTCCTCCTCGAGCGCGCGCACCTGGTGGCTGACCGCGCCGTGCGTGACGAACAGTTCGTCGGCGGCGCGCGAGAAATTCTCGTGACGGGCGGCGGCTTCGAACGCGCGAATCGCGTTCAGCGCAGGGAGCTGGCGGAGGTCCATTTGCTAATTTTCCTCACATCGACGTGAAATTTGGTCGTTTGGTCGGACGCCTTTAAGTGACTACGATTGTAGCCATCGAAGCATTTATTGGCGGAGTCGACCATGCAAGAAATTTCTTCAAGCATCACGTTCGAAATCCCCGCGGGCGAGACCGTGCCGATGAAGGTGCAACGCAGCACGCGCCTGACGGTGCAATGCGGGCCGGTGTGGGCGACGCGCAGCAACGACGTCGAAGACTACTTCCTGGTCGACGGCGAGACGCTGAAGCTGCGTCGCGGCGAGCGGCTATGGCTCAGCGCGGAAAGCGGGCAGGGCGCGCACGTCGCCTTCTCGGTGTCGCGGCCGGCGCGGGATGTCGCGCGCGGCGTGCTGGCGCGGCTGCGCGAGCGGTTGAATGCGCTGCTCCACGACGGCTGGCGGACCGTCTGACACCGCTTTCCTCCGACGGATGCCTGCCATCCGTCCCTTTTCCAGACCCGGCGAGACCGATGGGTTTTCGGTAAACTACCGCCCATGTCCGTCTCGCCGGTTGCCATCGTGTCCACGCCTGTCGCTGTTTCCGAATCGCCCGCCGGGTCTCCGGTTCAGCCCGTCGTGCCGGTCACCGTGCGCTGGCGCGGCAGCGAGGCCTACGAGACGAGCTTCGACGCGATGCGCGCGTTCACCGACACGCGCACGGCCGATACCGGCGACGAAATCTGGGTCGTCGAGCATCCGCCCGTCTACACGCTCGGCCAGGCCGGCGACCCGGCCCACCTGCTGGTGGCCGACAGCGGCGTGCCGCTCGTGAAGGTCGACCGCGGCGGACAAATCACTTACCACGGCCCCGGCCAGATCGTCGTCTACCTGCTGCTGGACCTGCGCCGGCGCAAGCTGATGGTGCGCACGCTCGTGACGAAGATCGAGGAGGCCGTGATCGAAACCCTCGCGGCGTATAATCTCGCTTCGGTCCGCAAGGCGGGCGCGCCCGGGATCTACGTGGCATCCGGCGTGCACGAAGGCGCGAAGATCGCGGCCCTCGGCCTGAAGATCCGCAACGGCTGCAGTTATCACGGGCTGAGCCTGAACGTGAAGATGGATCTGCGCCCGTTTCTTGCGATCAACCCGTGCGGCTATGCCGGACTGGAAACCGTCGACATGGCGAGCCTCGAGGTTGCCGCCGACTGGAACGACGTCGCCCACACGCTGGTGGGGCGTCTGATTGCCAACCTCGATGGCGTATCCGCGGCCGCCGACAAGCCGCAGGCACTGGAACATTCGAATGACTGACGTTACCGCTTCCCCCGCACCGGCCGATTCGGCCGCGACCCCTGCCTACGATCCGACCGCCAAGCAGAAGGCGCAGGCGAAGACGGCGCGCATCCCGATCAAGGTCGTTCCGATCGAGAAGCTGAAGAAGCCGGAGTGGATCCGCGTGAAGGCGGCCACCGGCAGCTCGCGCTTCAACGAGATCAAGACGATCCTGCGCGAGCACAACCTGCATACCGTGTGCGAGGAAGCGAGCTGCCCGAACATCGGCGAATGCTTCGGCAAGGGCACCGCGACGTTCATGATCATGGGCGACAAGTGCACGCGCCGCTGCCCGTTCTGCGACGTCGGCCACGGCCGTCCCGATCCGCTCGATGCGGATGAACCGAAGAACCTCGCACGCACGATCGCCGCGCTGAAGCTCAAGTACGTGGTGATCACGAGCGTCGACCGCGACGACCTGCGCGACGGTGGCGCCGCGCACTTCGTCGAGTGCATCCGCGAAGTGCGCGAGCAGTCGCCGGAAACGCGCATCGAGATCCTGACGCCGGACTTCCGCGGCCGTCTCGACCGCGCGATCTCGATCCTGAACGCGGCGCCGCCGGACGTGATGAACCACAACCTCGAAACGGTGCCGCGCCTGTACAAGGAAGCGCGCCCGGGTTCGGACTATGCGCATTCGCTGAAGCTGCTGAAGGACTTCAAGGCGCAGCATCCGGACGTCGCGACGAAGTCGGGCCTGATGGTCGGCCTCGGCGAGACCGAAGAGGAAATCCTGCAGGTGATGCGCGACCTGCGCGCGCACGACGTCGACATGCTGACGATCGGCCAGTACCTGCAGCCGTCCGAGCACCACCTGCCGGTGCGTGCGTACGTGCATCCGGATACGTTCAAGATGTACGAGGAAGAGGCGTACAAGATGGGCTTCACGCACGCGGCCGTCGGCGCGATGGTGCGCTCGAGCTATCACGCCGATCTGCAGGCGCACGG
>NZ_JBQEON010000027.1:30409-111443 GCF_052045245.1 Burkholderia sp. 22313 | reverse complement strand
GCGTGAAGTCGGATCAAACGGGCGTCGACATCGCGAACGTGAAGATGTCGATGAACCCGTTCGACGAAATCGCTGTTGAAGAAGCGGTGCGCCTGAAGGAAGCGGGCGTGGCGACCGAAGTGATCGCCGTGTCGGTCGGCGTGGCGCAAGCGCAGGAAACGCTGCGCACGGCGCTGGCGATCGGCGCGGATCGCGCGATCCTCGTCGAATCGAACGACAGCGTCGAGCCGCTGGCCGTCGCGAAGATCCTGAAGGCGCTGGTCGACAAGGAGCAGCCGCAGCTGGTGATCCTCGGCAAGCAGGCGATCGACGACGATTCGAACCAGACCGGCCAGATGCTGGCCGCGCTGGCAGGGCTGCCGCAAGCGACGTTCGCATCGAAGGTCACGATCGCCGACGGCAAGGCAACGGTCGCACGCGAAGTCGACGGCGGCGCGGAAACGCTGTCGCTGACGCTGCCGGCGGTCGTCACCACCGACCTGCGCCTGAACGAGCCGCGCTACGTGACGCTGCCGAACATCATGAAGGCGAAGAAGAAGCCGCTGGAAACGGTGAAGCCGGAAGAGCTGGGCGTGGACGTCGCGCCGCGTCTGAAGACGCTGAAGGTGGTCGAGCCGCCGAAGCGCGCGGCCGGCGTGAAGGTGCCGGACGTGAAGACGCTGGTCGAGAAGCTGAAGACCGAAGCCAAGGTGCTGTAAGAGGGAGCGCAAAGAAATGACGATTCTGGTGATTGCAGAACACGGCAACGCGTCGATCAAGGCCGCGACGCTGAACACGGTGGCAGCGGCGGCCGAAGTTGGCAAATTCGTTGGCGGTGACATCCACGTGCTGGTCGCGGGTCACAACGCGCAAGCGGCAGCCGACGCAGCAGCGAAGATCGCAGGTGTTTCGAAGGTACTGCTGGCCGACGCGCCGCAACTGGCCGAAGGCCTGGCGGAAAACGTCGAGGCGACCGCGCTGAACATCGCGAAGGATTACTCGCACATCCTCGCGCCGGCCACCGCGTACGGCAAGAACATCGCGCCGCGGATCGCCGCGAAGCTGGACGTCGCGCAGATCTCGGACATCACGGCGGTCGTCAGCGCTGACACGTTCGAACGCCCGATCTACGCAGGCAATGCGATCGCGACGGTGCAGTCGAGCGACCCGATCAAGGTCATCACGGTGCGTGCAACGGGTTTCGATCCGGTTGCCGCGGAAGGCGGCAGCGCATCGGTCGACAAGATCGAAGCGGCGGCAGATGCCGGCAAGTCGCAGTTCGTGAGCCGTGAAGTGACGAAGCTGGACCGTCCCGAACTCACCAGCGCGAAGATCATCGTGTCGGGCGGCCGCGGTCTGGGCAGCAGCGAAAACTACACGAAGGTGCTGGAGCCGCTGGCGGACAAGCTGTCGGCAGCACTGGGCGCCTCGCGCGCCGCAGTCGACGCCGGCTACGTGCCGAACGACTACCAGGTTGGCCAGACCGGCAAGATCGTCGCACCGCAGCTGTACATCGCGGTCGGCATCTCGGGTGCGATCCAGCATCTGGCCGGCATGAAGGATTCGAAGGTGATCGTCGCGATCAACAAGGATCCGGAAGCGCCGATCTTCAGCGTGGCCGACTACGGCCTCGTCGGCGATCTTCACGAGCTTGTTCCGGCGCTGACCGCGTCGGTTTGATTCCCGCAACCCGTCAGGATCCGTCGATCCTGCACGCGCGCCGTGTCATCGCGACCGGCGTGCGATACACGCGAAGAACCGCGATCCGATGTCGGCGGTTCGAGCGAACCCCCAAGCGCAGTTTTCCACCGGTCAGGAGCCGAGCATGGAACGTACCGCTTCACCTGTCGCCAATCCGTCGCTGATCGAACGTCGCTCGATCGACCATATCCCCGATGCCGAGCGCCACGGCAACCTGTTCAGTCAATTCACCCTGTGGTTCGGCGCGAACCTGCAGGTCACGGCCGTCGTCGTGGGC
Source organism: Burkholderia sp. 22313 (assembly GCF_052045245.1). Classification (NCBI taxonomy): domain Bacteria; kingdom Pseudomonadati; phylum Pseudomonadota; class Betaproteobacteria; order Burkholderiales; family Burkholderiaceae; genus Burkholderia; species Burkholderia sp. 22313. The sequence continues at coordinate 109,486 of NZ_JBQEON010000027.1, read as the reverse complement.
GCGCTGGCGGTGGTGCTCGGTGGTGACGTGTTCTGGTCGCTGATCGGTTTGCTGGTCGGCCAGGTGCTCGGCGGCGCCGTCATGGCGCTGCACGGTGCGCAAGGCCCGCAACTCGGGCTGCCGCAGATGGTGTCGAGTCGCGTGCAGTTCGGTGTGTACGGCGCGATCGTGCCGCTCGCGCTCGTCTGCGTGATGTATGTCGGATTCTCGGCGGGCGGAACGGTTCTCGCCGGGCAGGCGATCGCCGAACTGCTGCACGTCGGTCATACCGCCGCGATCCTGATCTTCTCCGCGCTCGTCGTCCTGCTCACCGGTCTCGGTTACCGGACGATTCATGCGATGGGGCGCGTCTCGAGCATCGTCGGCACGCTCGCGTTCCTGTATCTGTTTGCGAGCTTGTTGCAGGGGCACGCGTTCGGCGCGTTGCTCGCGAACCGCCACTTTACGCCCGCATCGTTCCTGCTCGCGGTGTCGCTGTCCGCATCGTGGCAGATCGCCTATGGGCCCTATGTCGCGGACTATTCACGCTACCTGCCCCGAGCGACATCGCCCGCCAGGACCTTCGCCGCGGTGTTCTGTGGCACGGTGATCGGCGCGCAGGTGTCGATGACGTTCGGCGTGCTTGCCGCTGCGCTCGCCGGCGACCGCTTCGCGGGACACGAAGTCGCCTTCATCGTCGGGCTCGGCGCGACGGGCGCCATTGCCGCCGTGCTCTATTTCACGATCGCGCTGGGCAAGTTGACGATCACGACGCTCAATGCGTACGGCAGCGTGATGTCGGTCGCGGCGATCCTGACCGGCTTCGGCGGGCGGCGCGAAATTTCACCGCGCACGCGCATCGCCTTCGTATTGTTGACCGTCGCTGCGTCGAGCGGCATCGCGTTGGCCGGACAGCACGATTTCCTGAAGGCGTTCTCGTCGTTCCTGCTGTTTCTGCTGGTGTTCTTCACGCCGTGGAGCGCGATCAACCTCGTCGACTATTACTGCGTCACGCGCGAACGCTACGACGTGCCGGCATTGTTCGATCCGGACGGACGGTATGGCCGCTGGAACGTCATGGGCATCGCCGTCTATGCGGTCGGCGTGCTCGTGCAGATGCCGTTCGTCGCGACGGGGTTTTACACCGGGGCGTGGGTCGATGCGTTGGGCGGTGTCGACGTCTCGTGGATCGTCGGCATCGTCGTACCGGGGCTGCTGTACTACGTCGCATCGCGCGGGGCGCTGGCGAGGGTGCCGGATCGGCTGATCCTGTCCGAGTCGCCCTCGGACGCGGACTAACACGCGGTGTGCGCGCGCGCTCGCACGCCGGGCGGCGTTTCGGCATCGGGCAAGGTGCCGCGCGCCGCCGCCATCGCCCGACCAAGCGCATCGAACACCGCCGGCCCCTTGCAGCGCGACACGTTGAAGCGCATGAACGACGTCGCGCCGTGCGACGCACTGAACACGTTGCCCGGCGCGAGCACGACATCGTGGTCGAGCGCATGGCGTGCGACGCGCGCGGCATCGAGCCCGTCGGGCAATTCGGCCCACACGAACAAACCGCCGCGCGGTTCCGTCCAGATCCCGAGCCCGGCACGCGCGAGCCGCCGGATCGTTTCGCCCATCGCGTCCGCCAACTGCGCACGCAGGCTGTCGAGATGACGCCGGTACGTGCCGTCGACCAGCAGCCGGTGCACGACGTTCGCGCCGATCTGCGCGTTGCCGAACGACGTCGCGAGTTTCAGGTCGACGAGCGCGTCGATCCATTCCGGCCGCGCGGCGATATAGCCGCAGCGGATCGCGGCCGACAGCGTCTTCGAGAAGCTGCCGATCGACACGACGCGCGACAGCCCGTCGAACGCCGCGAGGCGCGGCGCGGGCGTGCTCTCGAAATCCGCGAAGATGTCGTCCTCGACGATCAGCAGCCCATGCTCGGCCGCCAGCGTCAGCAGCCGGTGCGCGACCGGCGGCGCGAGTGTCGCGCCGGTCGGGTTGTGCAGCGCCGCGTTGGTGATGTACAGGCGCGGCCGGTGCTCGGCGAGCACCTGTTCGAAGCGCGCGAGATCGGGGCCGTTCGGCGTGTACGGCACGCTGACGATCCGCGCGCGATGCGCGCGCAGCAGCGCCTGGAAGTTGAAGTAGCACGGATCGTCGAGCACGACGGTGTCGCCGGGCTCCAGCAGCAGCCGGCACACGAGATCGAGCGCGTGCGTGCCGCCGTCGGTCAGCATGATCTGCGCGGGCTCCGCGTGGATGCCGTGCTGTGCCAGCCGCCACGCGAGTTGTTGCCGTAGCGCGGGCAGCCCGAGCGGCGTCGCGTAGTCGGTCAGTGCGTCAGGCGCGTCGCGCGAGACCGCGCGCAACGCGCGGCGCAGGCTCTCGTCCGGCAGCCACGACGACGGCAGCCAGCCGCAGCCGGGCTTCACGGAGCTCGGCGCCGCTTCGAGCGCCTGGCGCGACAGCCACAGCGGATCGAGTTCGCGGTCGAGCCGCGGGCCGAGCTCCGCAAGCGCGAGCGGCGGTGCATGGCCCGACACGTAGAAGCCGGAGCCGCGCCGCGCGACGAGCACGCCCTCGCTCGCGAGCCGCTCGTAGGCATCGACGACGGTCGACTTCGACACCTGCAGCGCGTCGGCCATCATCCGGATCGACGGCACGCGCGCGCCGGGCATCAGCGCGCGGCTCGCGATCCGCGCGCGCAGCGTGTCCATCACGGTTTCGACGCGCGTGCGCGATGGCGCGGGCGGAGCAGGGTTTGGCACGGAGCGGCTCATGGCGAGAAGGAACTGTACGGCCGGTTGTCCAGTACAGTTTGTCCGAATTGTATTGGGCTGTAGCTTACGCGCTTTTCGCGGGCGGCGGATCATCGATCATCCACCTCGTTCCGACCAGGATTTCCCGTGCAAAAAACGACCGACGGATGGCTCAGCGGCCTGCTGGGCGTCATCATCTTCAGCGGCTCGCTGCCGGCGACGCGCGTCGCCGTGCAGGGGCTCGACCCGCTGTTCCTCACGTTCGCCCGCGCGACGATCGCCGGCGTGCTCGGCCTGATCCTGCTCGTCGCGCTGAAGCAGAAGCGGCCGACACGCGCCGAGACCGCGTCGCTCGTCGTCGTCGCGCTCGGGGTCGTGGTCGGTTTTCCGTTGCTGACCGCGCTTGCGCTCAAGCACGTGACGTCCGCGCACGCGATCGTGTTCGTCGGCCTGCTGCCGCTCGCGACCGCGCTGTTCGGCGTCTGGCGTGGCGGCGAGCGGCCGCGGCTGCCGTTCTGGATCTTCTCGCTGGTGGGGAGCGGCGCGGTCGCGGCGTTCGCGCTGCGCAACGGCGGCCACGCGTCGGTGGCGGGCGATGCGCTGATGCTGGCCGCGATCGTCGCGTGCGGGCTCGGCTACGCGGAAGGCGCGCGCCTGTCGCGCCAGCTCGGCGGCTGGCAGGTGATCTCGTGGGCGCTCGTGCTGTCGCTGCCGGTGATGCTGCCGCTCACGTGGTTCACGTGGCCCGCGACGTTCGACGGCGTCGATGCCGCCGCGCTGTGGGGGCTCGCGTACGTGTCGCTGTTCAGCATGCTGATCGGCTTCGTGTTCTGGTATCGCGGGCTCGCGCTCGGCGGGATCGCGGGCGTCGGCCAGTTGCAGCTGCTGCAGCCGTTCTTCGGCTTCCTGCTCGCGGCCGGCCTGCTGCACGAGACGGTGCCGCCGTCGATGCTCGCCGTGACGGTCGTGGTCGTCGGCTGCGTCGCGGGGGCGAGGTACTTCTCGAAGATGGCGCCCGTGCGGCGTGCGACCTGACGGACGCGCGTCGCGCGCGCTCGCGGTGGACGGGGCGCGCATGCCGCGCGGCCCGTCCGGTGGCGCCGATCGAAATCAGGCGCCGGCGGGCTTACGCGACGTGCGCGACGCCGTATTGCGAGGACAGATAGCGCCGGATGTCGGCGGGCGAATCGATGAAGCGCCGGCCGTTGTGTTCGCGAACGGCGACCGCGTCGTCCTTCGGCGCGTGCCCGTCGCCGAGCACGAGCACCGGTGCCGACTGGTTGTCCTCGCCGATCAGCGCGACGATCGGCTGGCGCGGCCGCGTCGCGTCGACATACTCGACCGCGACGGCGTCGCGCAACTGCGGATAGAAGCTCAGCAGCCCCTCGACGGCAACCGAGTCGCCGCAGTAGAACGGACCTTCGGCATCCTTGAAAAAGCCCGGACGGAGAATGAACAGCGTGTCTTTCATGATGATCTCGCTATCAGTAGTGGTCGAACGTTGAAGAAAATGCGTTGTGCGGGGTGATCCGGATCGTGCCGGCCGATGTCAGGCCTCCGCGAGCGCGGCGGCGGCTGCGGCGGCGCGCATTCTCGCGAAGCCGGCGTCGAGGTCGGCGATCATGTCGTCCGGATGCTCGAGCCCGGCGTGAATGCGCAGCAGCGGACCGGCCGCCAGCCATTGCGTCGCGCTGCGGTGGCGCGACGGGTTCGACGGGATGATCAGGCTTTCGAAGCCGCCCCAGCTATAGCCCATGCCGAAGCAGGCCATGCCGTCGAGCATCGCGCGCACCGCATCGTCGGGTTGTGGATGCAGCACCAGGCCGAACAGCCCGCACGCGCCGGTGAAGTCGCGCTGCCAGAGCGCGTGGCCAGCGTCGCCGGGCCGTGCCGGATACAGGATCTGCGCGACTTCCGGCTGCCGCGCGAGCCAGTCGGTCAGCACCTGCGCATTGCGCTGATGGCGCTCGAGGCGCACCGACAACGTGCGCAAGCCGCGCAGCGCGAGATACGCATCGTCGCCGCTGACGGTCATCCCGAGCTGCCGGTAGCAGCGCGTGACCTTCTGCGCGAGCGCCTCGGTCGTCAGGATCACGCCCATCAGCACGTCGGAGTGTCCGGCGATGTACTTGGTCGCCGCGTGAACCGACACGTCGACGCCATGCGAGAACGAGCGGAAATTCAGCGGCGTGCCCCACGTGTTGTCGAGCAGCACGACCGCGCCGTGCTGGTGCGCGACGCGGCAGATCGCGGGAATGTCCTGCACTTCGAAGGTCAGCGAGCCCGGCGATTCGGTAAACACCGCGCGCGTGTTCGGCCGCAGCAGCGACGCGATGCCGGCGCCGATCGACGGGTCGTAGTAGGTCGTTTCGATACCGAGGCGCGCGAGGGTCTCGTCGCAGAACGAGCGGGTCGGGTCGTACACCGAATCGGCCATCAGCAGATGGTCGCCGGGGTTCAGCACCGCGAGCAGCGCGGTCGTGATCGCGCTGAGCCCGCTCGGCGTGAGCAGCGCGGCATGCGCGCCTTCGAGACGCGCGAGCGCCTTTTCGAGTGCGCGCGTGGTCGGGCTGCCGTGACGCCCGTACGCGAGCGGCGTGCCGCGCACCGCGTCGAGCGCGTTGGTGTCGTGAAAGAGCAGGGTCGACTGGCGATACACGGGCGGGTTCACCGGCGAGCCGGGCTGGCCGTGCGAGCGGCCTTCGTGAGCGAGCAGGGTGTCGGTCGAATGCAGAGGGTTCAAGATGTCGTCCTTTGAAGGTCAGTCAAGTCGAAGCGAAGCCGTCGCGCGGTCAGTGCAGGATCTTGTCGAGGAAGTCGCGCGCGCGTTCGGAGCGCGGCGCGGCGAAGAACGCGTCGCTTGCCGCGTCCTCGACCACGGCGCCCTGGTCCATGAAGATCACGCGATGCGCGACCTTCCTCGCGAAACCCATCTCGTGCGTGACGCATACCATCGTCATCCCGTCGCGCGCGAGCTCGACCATCACGTCGAGTACTTCGTTGATCATCTCGGGGTCGAGCGCGGACGTCGGCTCGTCGAACAGCATCGCGACCGGATTCATCGACAGTGCGCGCGCGATCGCGACGCGCTGCTGCTGGCCGCCGGACAATTGCCCCGGATACTTGTGCGCGTGCGCCTTCAGGCCGACGCGATCGAGCAGCTTCATCGCGTTCTCGACGGCTTCGTCCTTGCGGCGGCCGAGCACCTTGACCTGCGCGAGCGTCAGGTTGTCGGTGATCGACAGATGCGGAAACAGCTCGAAATGTTGGAACACCATGCCGACCCGCGCGCGCAGTTGCGCGAGTTTCGCGGCGGGGTCGCCGAGCCGCATGCCGTCGACGACGATGCTGCCTTTCTGGAACGGCTCGAGGCCGTTGATCGTCTTGATCAGCGTCGACTTGCCGGAGCCCGACGGCCCGCAGACGACGACCACTTCGCCTTTCGATACCGCCGCGCTGCATGCCGACAGGACCTGATGCTTGCCATACCACTTGGAAACGTTGTCGAGCGTAATCATGGGTTTGTCCGTGGTTGAGGTTCGGGTTGAGCGACGTGTGTGCGTCAATGCGTGGACGGCAGCGAGAGGCGCGTCTCGACGCGGCCCTGCAGTCGCGTGAGCAGCGTGCTCAGCACCCAGTAGATCGCGGCGGCCGCGAGGTAGAGCGGCAGCGGCTGGAACGTCGCGGCAATCACTTCCTGCGTCGAGCGCAGCAGCTCGGTCACGGTAATCACCGATACGAGCGACGTGTCCTTGATCAGGCTGATCAACGTGTTGCCGAGGCTCGGCACCGCGAGGCGCAGCGCCTGCGGGCACACGATGTAGCGCAGCGTCTGCACATGCGTGAGGCCGAGACTGTGCGCGGCCGCCCATTGCCCGCGGCCGATGCCGAGGATCGCGCCGCGCATGCTTTCCGACAGGTACGCGCCGGCGTTGAGCGTCAGCGTGAAGATGCCGGCCGTGGTCGGATCGAGCGTGATGCCGAGATCGGGCAGTCCGTAGTAGACGACGAACATCTGCACGAGCAGCGGCGTGCCGCGCATCAGGCTGACGTAGCCCTGCGCGAGACCGGACGCGAGCCGATTGCTGCCGATGCGCATGATCGCGACCACGAGCCCGACGACGAGGCCGAGCGCCATCGATGCCACCGCGAATTTCAGCGTGAGCAGCGCGCCCTTCACCATGACGGGCAGCGTGTGAATGATCAGATCGAGTGCTTCCATCGCGTGTCTCCTGATTGTGTGTCGTGTGCCGCTCATGGGCCGGCCCGCGCGTTCCCGCGCGCGGGCGCGTGGCAGGCTGCGTTATTGCGCGACCGGCCGGGTCGTGTCCGCGCCGAACCACTGCATCGAGATCTTCTTGAGCGTGCCGTCCTGCTGCAGCGACGCGACCGCGTCGTCGATCGCCTTCGCGAACTTCGGATTGCCCTTGCGGAACGGGATGCCCATCCGGTCCTCGCCGCCGGCGAGCACGGAACCGGGGCGCAGCGGCAGGTGCGAGTTCTTGATCAGGTAGCTCAGCATCAGGCGGTCGTTGACCGCCGCGTCGATGCGGCCCGCCGCGAGGTCGCGCAGGTTCTCGGGCGTGCCCGGATAGACCTGCAGGTCGACCGCGGGCACGGTCTTCACGAGATCGACGTAGTTGCTGCCCATCGTCACGCCGACCTTCTTGCCCTTCAGCTCGTCGAGCGACTTGAACGTGCGCGTGTCGTTCTGGCGTTGCAGCAGCTGCGCGGACGAATACACGTACGGCGTGCTGAAATCGAGTGCCTGCTGGCGCGACGGCGTGATGGCGACCTGGTTGATGATCACGTCGAACTTGCCGGCCTGCAGGCCCGCGAGAATCCCGCTCCATTCGGTCGTGACGAACTGCGGCTTCACGCCGAGCTTGGCGGCGACCGCCTTCGCGACGTCGACGTCGAATCCTTCGAGCTGTCCTTCGGCGTTGCGGTAGTCGAACGGCGGGTAGGTGCCTTCGAGCGCGATCTTCAGCACGCCGGCCTGCTTGACGGTGTCGAGCAGGTCCGCCGCGTGCGATGCGGTGGCCGCCATGCAGAGGAGGGCGGCGGCGAGGCCTTGCTTGAGCGTCGGGGTGAAGGATTTCATGGTTGTCTCCGGGTGGTGTCGAAACGGTGTTGTCGAAAATCCAGGGTGAGCGCGTCCGCGGCGACGGGCAGCGTCGCCGTGGGCGGGAAGCGGGCCGCAATGGCGTGCGGCGCGGGAAACCGGTGCGGTGACGCGCGACGTGCGCCGATCACCGCCGCGCGTTACGGCGTGGGTTCACGCATGGTGGCGAGCCCGTCCGCGTGCGGATGAGCGGTGCGGTGACGTGAGCCGCCGCGGAAGATGGACGCACGCGGCGACGATTCGCAAACGGCCATGCACATCGTGAAGCGAGCCTGCGCGGCGGACCGCATGACAGACCGCGCGGGGTTCGTTTCGAACGGGTTCCGGCGCGCGGCGAGGAGTTCAAGCATCGGGTTCATGATTGCCTGTGCGGCTTGCGAGTGGGGTAGACCGGCTGCATCGTCGATGCGGATCCGGTGACGCAAATGCTGAACGACTGAGGGCAATCTTAGTTTTGTCAAAAAGGAAAGTGCTTCCAAAAACGCACGGACTTTTCACGCGACGTGGAATGTTTTTCTCCGCGCATGGAACACGATGCAAGCGATCTGCTGCGGTTGCACGGGATGCGCAGCATCAGGTGCTACGGCGTGGTCGAGCGGTTGCCCCGGGCGCCACCGCCGAAAAGCAAAACGGCCACGCATGCCCGTCGAGGCATGCGTGGCCGTTGGCGTTCGCGTCGTCGGACGCGGCGCGTGTGTGTGTCGCGCGCGTTATTCGAACGTTTCGAGCGCGAGCAGTTCGTCGATCGTCTGCCGGCGGCGGATCAGCCGCGGCGTGCCGCGATCGACGAGCACTTCCGGCGCGAGCGGCCGGCTGTTGTAGTTCGAGGACATCGACGCGCCGTACGCGCCGGCATCGTGCAGGAACAGCAGGTCGCCGATCCGCGGCTGCGCGAGCTTGCGGTGCGTGACCACGCCGCCCGCGTCTTGCGTGAAGACGTCGCCGGATTCGCACAGCGGCCCCGCGATCGCGATGTCGACGAGCGGCCGGCCGGCCGGCAGACCGCCGTCGTGCGCATGCACGGACACCGCGTGGTAGCTGCCGTACATCGACGGGCGCATCAGGTCGTTGAAGCCCGCGTCGATCAGCACGAAGTCGTGTTGCGGCCGGCGGTTCACGGCCTGCACTTCGGTGACGAGCGTGCCGGCTTCCGCGACGAGGAAGCGGCCCGGTTCGATCTCGATGCGCACCGCGTGGCCGAGATGCCGTTCGATCCGCTTGCGCGCCGCATCCCACTGGCTGAAGTAGTGGCCGACATCGACGCGCGGCTCGCCGTCGCGATACGGGATCGACAGGCCGCCGCCGGCCGAGATCGCTTCGATATCGTGGCCGAGCGACGTGACGAGGTCGACCATCGCATCGCACACCTGCGACAGGTGGCCGTAGTCGACGCCCGAGCCGATATGCATGTGGATGCCGACCAGCTTCAGCCCGTACTGGCGCACGATCTCGATCGCACGCGGCACGTCGTCGATCCAGATCCCGTGCTTGCTCTGCGGGCCGCCGGTGTTGGTCTTGTTGCTGTGGCCGTGGCCGAAGCCGGGGTTCACGCGCAGCCATACGCGGTGGCCGGGCGCATGCTTGCCGACGCGCTCGAGCATGTCGAGCGAGCCGGCGTTCACGGTCACGCCGTGCTTCAGCACGGCCGCGAGCGTGGGGCGATCGATCAGGTCGGCCGTGAACACGACGCCTTCCGGTTCGCCCGCGGGGCTGAACCCGGCCGCGAGGCTGCGCTCGATCTCGCCGAGCGACACGGCGTCGACGCACGCGCCTTCGTCGCGCATCAGCTTCAGGATATGCAGGTTCGAGTTCGCCTTCTGCGCATAGCGGATCACGTCGAACTGGCGCAGTTGGGCGATGCGGTCGCGGATGACGTCGGCGTCGTACACCCACAGCGGGGTGCCGTATTGCTGCGCGAGTGTCGCGAGCTGGCGGGAATCGAGGGACATGGCGGAAGAATCGGTCGAATGAACGGATAGCGTGAATGATGCGCCTGAACGGCTATACGGTAAAATGCCGATTTATCACGATTCGATTCATTTCTGATATAGGCGGCCATGCTCACCCACCGGCATATCGAGGTCTTCCGCGCGCTGATGGTCACCGGCAGCACGACGCGTGCGGCCGACATGCTCTATACGTCGCAGCCCACGATCAGCCGCGAGCTCGCGCGGATGGAGCAGGTGGTCGGCTTCGCGCTGTTCGAGCGCTCGCACGGCCGGCTGCGGCCGACGATGGCCGCGCTCACGCTGTTCGACGACGTGCGGCTCGCGTATGTGGGGCTCGAGCGCGTCGCGGCGACGGCCGCGCGACTGCGCGAGTTTCGCGACGGGCAGCTGTCGGTGATCGCGTTGCCGGCGTTTTCGCATGCGATCCTGCCCGGCGCCTGCCGGCGCTTTCATGAGGCGCACGCGGGTGTCAGCGTGTCGATCGCCACGCAGGAATCGCCGGTGCTCGAAGAGTGGCTGACCGCGCAGCGCTACGATCTCGGGCTGACCGAACACGATGTCGCGCCGGCCGGCACCGTGCTCACGCCGCTGCTCGAAGTCGACGAGGTGTGCGTGCTGCCGGACGGCCATCCGCTGCTCGCGCAGCACGCGATCGATCTCGCGGATCTCGCCGATCGCCCGTTCATCAGCCTGTCGCTGAACGATCCGTACCGGATCCTGATCGACGAGGCGTTCGCGCAGCTCGGCGTCGCGCCGCGTTCGGTGGTCGAGACGCCGTCGGCCGTGTCGGTGTGCGCGTTCGTGCGGCAAGGGCTCGGCGCCGCGATCGTCAATCCGCTGACCGCGCTGGATTTCGTCGGGCGCGACCTGCACGTGCGGCCGCTCACGCGCTCGTTTCCGTATCGCGTCAGCGTGATCGTGCCCGAGCACCGGCCGAAGAGCCTGCTCGTCGACGCTTTCGCCGATGCGTTGCGCGCCGAGGCGAAGGCGATTCGCCGGCGCCTCGCCGCATTGCCGGGCTAGATGGGCGGTCCCGTATGATGGGCGTTGCGCCGCGCGCATCATCGTCTCGATTCTTCCCTTCACGGCAACGGAACCCGTCATGACCGACGCTTCATCGTCTTTGGAACAACCGACGCTCACCGGCGAGCGCATCGAACTGCGGCCGCTCGAAGCCTCCGACCGGCAGGCGCTGCTCGACGCGGCAGCGGATGGCCAATTGTGGAATCTGAAGGTCACGGTCGTGCCGGGCGAAGACACGGTCGACGCGTATCTCGACACCGCGCTGCAAGGCCGCGCGGCGGGCACCGTGATGCCGTTCCTGATCGTCGATCGTGCATCGCGCCGCGCGATCGGCAGCACGCGTTTCTGGAAGATCGACCGCAGGCATCGCAAGCTCGAGATCGGCCATACGTGGCTGAGCGAATCGGCGCAGCGCACGCACGCGAATACCGAAGCGAAATGGCTGCTGCTCGCGTACGCGTTCGACACGCTGCGGTGCGTGCGCGTGCAGTTCACGACCGACGAACTGAACGAGAAGTCGCGCGCGGCGATTCTGCGGCTCGGCGCGAAGCAGGAAGGGATCGTGCGTCACGAGCGGATCATGCCCGACGGCCGCAAGCGCAACTCGGTGCGCTTCAGCATCATCGACGACGAATGGCCGGACGTCCGTGACCGGTTGAAAGCGAGGCTTGCGACGTAACGCCGGTCGCGTATCGCCGGTGGGTCATGCGTCGCGCCGCCGGAGAGGGGGGCGACGCGACGACGGGGGAAGCGGCAGGCCGCCGCACGCGCTACGCGCGGCGGTGCGGCGGGTTACTGCGCCGACGCGAGGTGATGACGCTGCGCGAGCTTCTGCGCGTCCGCGTAGTGCGCCTGCAGGATCGGCAGCGCCTGGCGTGCGACGTCCTTCAGCTTCGTGTCGCGGCCCGACGCGATTTCGGCCTGGAATGCCGAGATCGCCTTCTGCTGGCCGGCGAGCGCGACCTGCTCGATGTAGGCCTTGTCGAACTCGGCGCCGCGCAGGCTCTTGATGCTGTTCAGCACGGTCGTGTCGGGATCGTTGGCCGGCACGTCGACGCCGCGCGGGCTGGCCGCGCGCATCGCCTGGATGATCTTTTCATCGTCGGTCGACACGCGTTGCGCGAACGCCTTCACCTGGCTGTCCGACGTGCGCGAATCGGCGATGCGCGCGGCGTCGTGCTGGGTCGACACGGTTTTCGTGCCGTCCGTGATGAAGGCCTGGTCGGCTTCGTGGATGCGCGTTTGCGTCGCGGCAGCCGGTGCGGACGGTGCCGGTTGTGCGGTTTGCGCGGTCGCCGTCACGGCGACGAAAAGCAGGCCAGCGGCAGACAATGCAAGGCGCGAGACTTGGGGAAAGCGGTTCATGGGACCTCCTTTCGATCGGGGCTCTGATTAACGGGCGGATCGTGTGATCCGCAGCTGTGCGAGAGACCGGGCGCGCCCGGGCCGGACTCGATCGTCGCTCTGCCGCGGCGGCGTTCGGCGTGTTTCCCGGCCCGACTGATTCTAGGAGAGCCGTCTGGTAGCAGGTGCAACCGCGCTGTGGTTTGTGTAACGGTTGGTAAGACGAATCGAGGCGTGCGTGCGCGCGCCGGTAGCGCGTACCGGCAGCGTCCGTCGTCGCGGCAATTTTTGCGTGCGTGACGCGCATGCGATGGAGGCGATGTGCGCCGATGTGCTTGCGTGTCATCGGCGTTTCATCGTCGTGCGGGTAGGGCGTGGGATGCGCAGCGCGCGATGCGTCACGGGATGTCGAATCGAACGCGCGATGCGCGCGGCATCGTCACACGCGATCGAGCAGGGCGTCGAGACGGGGCAGCAACGGCGTCGCGCAATGCGCCTGCAGCGCGGCGGGGGCCGTGTATCCCCAGGCGACGCCCTGGAACGCGATGCGCGCGCGACGCGCCGCTTCGGCATCGCGGATTTCATCACCGACATACAGCACGTCGCCGGGCTGCATGCCGGTTTCGCGCACGAGCGCGCGCAGCCGGCGTGCCTTGCCGAACAGTGGAATGCCGCACGCGAACGTGTCGACGCAGCGGCTCGCGTGCGGGCCGAGCCGGTCGCGCACGATGTCCTCGGTGTTCGACGTCGCGATCGCGATGCGGATGCCGCGCGCGGCGAGCGCATCGAAGGTGGCGTCGACACCCGGGAACAGCGTCACGTGCGCGATGCGCGGCCGCATCAGTCGCCGCATGTCGAGCGTCACGCGCGGCACCTTCCACATCGGCACCTCGAGCGCGCGGATGATCTCGCGCGCCGACATGCCGCGCAGCGCGGGGCGCAACTCGGGCGTCGCGTCGCGAAAGCCGTGCAGGCGCGATGCCTCGGTCAAGGCTGCGAGAAAGCAGTCGAGCGAATCGGCGAGCGTGCCGTCGAAGTCGAACGCGATGAGGCGATAGGGCATGGAGCGATGCGGCGGGATCGGGTTGTTGCTACTCGTAGTGATAGCGGCAGGACACGATGCTGATCTGAAGATCGTCCGCTTCGTAGACCAGACGATTCGTTTCGTCGATGCGGCGCGACCAGAACCCGGACAGATTGGCCTTCAGCGGTTCGGGTTTGCCGATGCCTTCGAACGGGGTCCGTTGGGCTTCGCGAATGAGCTGGTTGATGCGCTCGAGCGTCTTGCGGTCTTGCCCTTGCCAATAAACGCAGTCGTCCCACGCGTCGGAAGTAACGAGCACGCGGCGGACGCTCATTCATCGTCCCCCGCGAGCTTGTGCTCTTTCGTCTTGCCCTTGCGCAACTGCGCGATCGAGCGCTCGAGGTGAGCGACGTTGGCCGGCGAGCGGAGCAGGTGAACGGTCTCCATCAGGCTGTCATAGTATTCCTGCGACATGATGACGGCATTCGGCGCGTCGCGACGCGTGATGAGCGTCACGTCCGCGTCGTCGACGACCTGGTCGATGACGGTCTTCAGATTGCCGCGGGCATCCGAAAAGTGAATCGTGCGCATGATTTGCCTCACTTGTACTGAATACTGTACAAGTATGGCACGAGCGGAAATCTTGTACGGTTTGCCGTACATGTCGAGTCGGACCTCGCTTGTCGCCCATCCCGCACCGCGCTATCGTTGCTGCTCCACCCCGATCCTGCCGGAGAGCCGACGTGTCCGCAGCCCCACCCGCCACGCTGAGATTTTCCACCGACAAGCGCGAACTCGACATCGACGCGATCTTCGACTTCCTGCATCGCGATGCGTACTGGTCGCAGGGCATTCCGCGCGACGTCGTCGAGCGCGCGATCGAAGGTTCGCTGTGCTTCGGCGCGTATGTCGGCGACCGGCTCGTCGGGTTCGCGCGGCTCGTGACCGATCACGCGACGTTCGCATACCTGTGCGACGTATTCGTCTTGCCGGCCGAGCGCGGCAACGGCTACGGCCGTGCGTTGATCGACCACGTATTCGCGCAACCGATGGTGCAGGGCCTGCGCCGCATCATGCTCGTGACGACCGACGCGCATGCGTTGTACCGGCCGGTCGGCTTCGGGCCGTCCGCGAATCCCGAGCGGCTGATGGAGATCCGCCGCCCCGATCTCTACGCGAAACGCTGACGCCCAGGCGAGCGCATACAATACGCGCTTTCGTTTTTGCCGAAGGGAAGCAGATCATGACCGAACAGGAAGCCGAACAGCTCGCCACGCATCGTCACTACAAGGGCGGCCTGTATCGCTACATCGGCGTCGCCCGTCATTCCGAAACCGAGGAAGCGGTGGTCGTGTACGAGCATCTATGGCCGCATGCGCGCGGGCTGTGGGTACGGCCGGAAGCGATGTTCAACGAGAACCTGCCGGACGGCACCCCGCGTTTTCGCAAGCTGCGCGACTGAGCGATAGCGGGCGGCAGGCGGCAGGTGGCAGGTGGCAGGCGGCCTCGGCCGGCAACGGCCGCGCCGCCGTGCAAGCGCAGGCACAACCGCCACGCGTAGCGTCGCCAACCGGCGCGAATCCGCCGGCCTTACGCGCCGGCCAGCGCCTTCGTCAATTCGGGCGGCGCGTGTGCGACCGTCACCTCCGGCGTGCCATGCCACGCCGCCAGCCGCTTCACCGCCTTCGCGACGTCGGTCGCGAGCCCCGTGCCGAACCGCACACCCGGCTCGACATGCACCGCCTTCAATTCGAATGTGCCGAGCGCGCGATGCGCTTTGGCGTCGACGCGCCCGATCAGCCGGCCGCGATGCAGCACCGGCAGGCAGAAATAGCCGTAGCGCCGCTTGTGCGCGGGTGTGTAGCACTCGATCGTATAGTCGAACCCGAACAGCGTCGACGCACGCCGGCGATCCCACACCACCGGGTCGAACGGCGACAGCAGCGCCGTGACCGTCGAGCGCAGCGTGTCGGCCGCGGCGGCCGGCAGCAGCGTTTCGAGCGAGCGGTGCACGTAGGCGGGCTCCTTCCACGTCGCGATTTCCACGGGAATCAGCGTGCCCGCGTCCGCGAGCTGCTCGAGTTCCGCGTGGTACGAACGGCGCGGCAGCCGGTAGTAGTCGGCCACCCAGTCCGCACGCACGACGCCGAGCGCACGGCACGTGTGGTCGAGCAGCGCCGGCAGCACCGCGTCGCGCGGCGGCAGGTCGCGCGCGTCGTTCCAGCCGGGCAGCACGCGCTCGCGCACGTCGTAGATACGCTGGAAATTGCGGCGCTCGGACACCATCAGCTCGCCGGTCGTGAACAGCACTTCCAGGTGCATCTTCTCCGGCTTGCGGTCCCACCATCCGTTGCCCTTCGCGCCGTCCTCGCGGATGAAATCGGCCGACCGCACGGGGCCTTCGTCGCGAATCCGCGCGAGCAGCCGCTCGATGTCGGCACGGTTGCGCTCATGCCAGTCGGCCGCGTATTTCCAGCCCATCCCGGACGGATCGAGCATCTTGTAGCGCATCAGCCCGAACTGCTCGACCGGCAGGAAGCACGCTTCGTGCGACCAGTATTCGAACAGGCGTGCCTCGGCGAGATGCTCGTCGAGCCACTGCGGGGTGAAGTTGCCGAGACGGCTGAACAGCACGAGATACGGGCTGCGCGCGACGACGTGAATGGTATCGATCTGCAACTGCGCCATGCGCCGGATCGTGTCGAGCACGTCGGCCTTGGTGGCCTTGCGGCGGGGCGGGGTCAGCAGGCCCTGCGCGGCGAGATGCAGCGCGCGGGCGGCGGCGGGCGAGAGCGTAAGCATCGGGACAGCGGCTGAGGGTGGCGGTCGGACACCACTTTAGCGCGAAAGCGGCACCCAGGCGCGACGCGTGGCGGAAGTCCGCGTCTGACAATGCTTGACACATGCGCAGCGCGAGTTTCCCTATAGTGCAGTCATGACGCGACGAAATAGGCGCGCAACGATTCGGCTTCCGACGCACATATGTCCATGGCACGCAGGAAGCAGATCCGGGCTGCTCAACCCCCAACGAGAGCCCCGGAGCCCTGAGCGGACATCCATGCGGCTGTGCACCGGCCCCGTGTGGATGTCCGCTGATTTTTTTGGTTCTCCGTTTTCCCGCCGCCTGCCGCCTGCCGTTTCCGGTTTCCCCGCTTCCCGCTTCCCGCTTCCCGTTTCCTGCCCGCCTGCTCGTCCGCCCGCTTATTGCCGCTTGCCGCGCGCGACTTCGTCGCCGGCGCCGGGCGGCAGCCGCCGCGTGATCGGAATCGACGCGAACGAACACAGCCCGACCACGACGAACGCGGGCCAGAAATCCGACCACACCATCGTCTGGTGTCCCTGCAGCCAGTGCGACAGGTGCAGCACGAGACCGGCGACCGTCACGCCGAGCCCGAGCGACATCTGCTGCACGACGCTGCCGAGGCTCGTCGCGCGGCCCGCGTCGGCCTGTGAGATATCCGCGTAGATCATCGAATTCAGGCTCGTGAACTGCAGCGCGGGGAAGATGCCGCCGATCAGCACGATCGTCCAGATCGCCCAGGTCGCCATGCCCGGATGGAACACGCCGTATGCGGCGATCGCGAGCCCGGCGAATGCGGCGTTGTAGATCAGCACCGTGCGAAAGCCGAAGCGGCGCAGCGTGTGGGTGGCCGTCGAGCGGCTCACCGCGCCGCCGAGCGCGGACGCGCAGGTAATCAGCCCCGAGTGGAATGCGCTCATCCCGAGGCCTTCCTGCAGCGCGAGCGGCAACAGGAACGGCACCGCGCCGAGGCCGATGCGGAACAACGAGCCGCCGACCACGCTCGCGTGGTAGGTCGGGATCTTCAGGAAACTGAGGTCGAGCACCGGGCGCTCCTTGCGGCGCGCGTACGGCACGTAGAGCGCGAGCATCGCCGCGCCGGCCACGCACATCATGATCGCGTTGCTGCGCGACGTGAGCGAGCCGTCGATCAGCGTCAGCCCCATCAGCAGCAGCGCGGCGCCGCTCGCCGACAGCAGGAAGCCGAACCAGTCGAGCGGGCCGGGATCGGGTTCGTGCGTGTTCGCGATGTGCTTGCTCGCGAGGTAGATCCCGTAGATGCCGATCGGCACGTTGATGAAGAAGATCATCCGCCAGTGCAGATAGGTCGTGATGAAGCCGCCGACGAGCGGCCCGAGCGTGGGCCCGAACAGCGCGGGAATCGCGAGGTAGTTCATCGCGCGCACGAGATCGGAGCGCGGCACCGCGCGGAAGATGATGATCCGGCCGACCGGCACCATCATCGCGCCGCCGACGCCCTGCACGAAGCGCGCGAACGTGAGCAGGCCGAGGGAATTGGAGGCCGCGCACATCAGCGAGCCGGCGACGAAGATGCCGATCGCGGTGCGGAAGACGGAGCGCGCGCCGAAGCGGTCGGCGAGCCATCCGCAGATCGGGATGAAGACACCGAGACCGACCACGTAGGCCGTGATCGCAATGTTCAGTGTGACGGGATTGTGCCCGAAGTCCCTCGCCATCGCGGGCAGCGCGGTGACGATGATGTTCGCGTCGATGCTTTCCATGAACAACGCACAGGCAACGATGAGCGGTGCTAGAAAGACGGGCGACATGGGCAGGGCGCGCGGTAAAGACGCCATTATGCCCACAATGTGGTCGTTGCGTCACGTGAGGCAACGCTTGTTCCGCATGTTGCAATAGTCGTTCCTGTTAGCGCGGTTAGCGCGCGTGAAAGAAGAGACGACTGCGGTGCCGGGCGCGGCGCATGACATCACACATGACGCACGCCTGCAGGCCCGGCCGCGAAACTTGCGGGCAATGCGCGTTTCGTGCGACAGTCCAAACACATTTGCCGAATACAACGACGCGCATCGATCGACGGCCATCGAGACGCGCGCACGTGCGAACGAGACCCCTGCCTATCCACTCACCATTGAAAGGAGGGGACACGTCATGACGTCACGCCGTGCCGCATCGACCGCATCGCATCCTGTCTCGCAACCGTTCGCGCCGCGTCTGCGCTGGGCGGCCGTGATGGCCGTCGCGTACCTGGCCGTCGCCGGCTGTGCCGCGCAAGCCGACAGCGCGAATCACGCAGCCGCTCAGGCAACCGCCCGTGCAGCCAGCGAGTCCGCCGTGCCGGCCTCGGCGGCCTCGGTGGCGTTGGCGAACCAGACCGCCGGCACGCTGCTGCCGCCGCCGAGCCAGCTCTACGGCGACCTGTTCGTCGCGGTGCAGACCGCGCAGCTCTATCCCGACCAGAAGACCTTCGTCGACGCGACGCCCAATACCGATCCGGCCACGATCGACCAGTTGTATCAGCAACGGAAATCGCAGCCGGGCTTCTCGCTGAAGGCATTCGTCGACCAGTACTTCACGCCGCCGCCGGAGGGTGGCGTCACGCCGCCCGCGAACCAGACGCTGCGCCAGCACATCGACTGGCTGTGGCCGCAGCTCACGCGCACCAGCGCGACGGTGCCGCCGTACAGCTCGCTGATCCCGATGCCGAAGCCGTACGTGGTGCCGGGCGGACGCTTCCGCGAAGGCTACTACTGGGATACCTATTTCACGATGCTCGGGCTGCAGGTGTCGGGGCGCGAGGATCTCGTCGACGACATGCTCGACAACTTCGCGCATCTGATCGACACGGTCGGCCACATCCCGAACGGCAACCGCACGTACTACGCGAGCCGCTCGCAGCCGCCGTTCTTCGCGTACATGGTCACGCTCGCCGCGCAGGCCGAAGGCGACAAGGTCTACCAGAAATACCTGCCGGCGCTGCGCAAGGAATATGCGTACTGGATGCAGGGCGAAACCGCGACGCCGCGCGGGCAGGCCGCGCGCCACGTGGTCGCGATGCCGGACGGCGCGGTGCTGAACCGCTACTGGGATGCGAGCGACACGCCGCGCGACGAGTCGTATCTCGAGGACGTGACGACCGCGAAGGCCGTGCCGAATCGTCCGGCGAACGACGTATACCGCGACCTGCGCGCGGGCGCCGAAAGCGGCTGGGACTACAGCTCGCGCTGGTTCGGCGACGGCAGGACGCTCGCGACGATCCGCACGACGTCGATCGTGCCGGTCGACCTGAACAGCCTGATGTTCCATCTGGAGACGACGATCGTGAAGGGCTGCACGGTCACGCACGACCTCGCGTGCGTGACGGACTTCTCCGGACGGGCGGCGCGTCGCGCGGCCGCGATCAATCACTATTTGTGGAATCGCCGCGGCTATTACGGCGACTACGACTGGCAGTTGCGCAAGCCGCGCGACGGCGTGACGGCCGCCGCGCTGTATCCGCTGTTCGCGGGCGTCGCATGGCCCGAGCGCGCGAAGGCGACCGCGCGCGAGGTGCGCAAGACGCTGCTGCAGCCGGGCGGCCTTGCGACGACGACCGTCAACACGGGCCAGCAGTGGGACGCGCCGAACGGCTGGGCGCCGCTGCAGTGGATCGCGCTCGAAGGGCTGCGCCGTTACGGCGAGCCGGCGCTCGCGAAGGACATCGGCACGCGCTTCCTGGCCGACGTGAAGCATGTGTATGCGACCGAAGGCAAGCTCGTCGAGAAGTACGTGGTGGAGGGAGCCGGCGAGGGCGGTGGCGGCGGCGGCGAATATCCGCTGCAGGACGGCTTCGGCTGGACCAACGGCGTCACGCTGAAATTGCTCGGGCTGTACGGGAGCGAGTAACGGGAGCGAGTAACGGGCAGGCAACGGAAGCAGGCACCGCGCCATGCGCGCCAGCGCGCGAATGCACGGGCCGGATCGCCGCTTGAACGGCGATCCGGCCCGTGCCGCATGCGCGATGCGTCAGAACGTGATCGTCGTGCGCACGCCGACCACCGTTTCGTCGCCGATGCGCGCGCCGGCCGCGTTCGGGTTCGGGATGCCGCCGCCCGGCCGGAAGAAGTGCTGCAGGTCGGCCTGCATTTGCCACCACGGTGTGACCTGGTACTGGTAGGTCGCCTCGATCACCGTCTCCGCGCGTCGCACCGGGTAGCCGGGCGTCGTATAGGTGCCGGTGTCGCCGTCGAGCGCGCGTGCATGCGAGCCGATCTTCGCGTAGCCGACCGCGAGGCCGGCCGTGTCGTTGTCGCGGCCGACGAACGGCGCCTTCAGCGTCACACCCGCATTCGCCGCGAAATCGACGACGTTGCGATCGCCCGGCGCGCCCATCACGCGCGCGAACACGCCGAGCGAGCGCGGGCTGCCGGCCGACGGCCGCCACACCATCTGATCCGCGACCGCATAGAAGCCGTAGTTGCCGCGATGCGTGGCGGGCATGCCGTTGCTGGCCGGATTCGCGAGCGACAGCCCGTCGGTGCCGATGCGCGGATCGTTCGCATGCTGCGACTGATACCAGAAGCCGAGCTTGTACGTGCCCGGCAGGCCGCCCGGTTGCGGCGCCTTCGGATCGGCGGGCGGCGCGTTCAGCGCGTACTGGAGCTCGCCGATCACGAATGCGCCGCTGCGCAGGTTGAAGTTCGTGCCGTGCGCGTTCAGCACCTGGGCATCGCCGTCGCCGCGGCCGGCCGGGTTGCCGTCGAACACGCCGACCATCGCGGTCCACGGGTCGGCCGGCTTCACGCGCAGCCGCACGCCGAGCGACGACAGCGGATACGCGGCGCCGCCGGCGGGCAGGTCGGCCGCCGGCAGCACGGGCCAGCCGAACGTCGCGTTCATGAAGGTCGCCGCGTACTGGCTCACCATGAATTCCTGGTCGAGGCTCTGCTGGCCGATCTTCACGTCGGCCCGGCCGTCGAGGAACGCCTGCTGGTACCAGAGCTCCCACAGGCGCGTGGTCGAATTCGCCTCGATGCCGGACGCGGTCTGCAGCGTCTGCAAATAGCGCTGCGTGAGATTGGTGCCGTGGATCTGCAGCCCCGACACGTTGAACGTGCCGCCCGGCAGCCCGATCGCCTTCTCCGTGTCGACGTCGAAGCCGAACTGCGTGAGGCCCTGGTACGCGCCGCCGCGCGCCGTGCCGCCCGCGGCGTTGTACAGGTATTCGCTGGTTTCCTGCAGGTTCAGCGTGACGCCGTGGTCGCCGAGCAGGTCGCGCAGGCCGCCCATGTTGCCGAGCAGATTCGAGCGCTCCCGGAAACCGGAGGGTGCGGGCTCGGCAGCATCGGCGGCCGGTGCGGGTGCGGCAGCCGCGGTGTCGCGGGTGGCGGCTGCCGGTTCGGCTGCGGCGGCCGCGGCAGCAGCGGGGGCCGGTGCCGACGATTGTGCCAACGCGGGCGCGGCCGCGAGCGACAGCAGCAGCGCGGCGAGCGCATTGAGGCGCGGTGTGCGCGCCGCGGGTTCGAAACGATGCTTCATGCGGACTCCGTGGTTCGATTGATTAGTTTGACCGAGGACAATGAAATCGTGACGCGATGCAAGGGAATCGGGCGAGGCGGGCCGAAACATGGCCGCTTCGGCGCGCGGTGCCGCTTACGGCAGCCAGCCGCCGATCCGCCACACCTGCGCGAAGCCGAGGCGCGACGCGGCCGTGCAAAGCAGCGCGACGAGCGCGACGGCGGCCGCCATCGCACCGACCAGCACGCAATCGAGCGGGCGAGGTGCCGCCGGCAAGTGCGCGAGCGCGGTACCGCGCCAGTTGCCGAACGTGTGGGCGAGCGGCGAGAGGGCTGAAACGAACGAGCGATCGCACGCGATGTGCGCGAGTCGCTTGAGTCTGAGCGCGAACGATTGAAGGAACATGACGCTGCCTCCGTCCGGTCCGGCGCCTGCCGGACGACGTGATCGAGCGCGGGCGCATGGCGCGGCCTGCGATCGGAGGGTGGAACGTAACGGAGCGTGCGACGGGCGAACCGGCGATGCCGGCCCGGGAGAAGCGCGCTAACCCGACGAATGCGAGCTAGCGGCGTAAGACATGCGTCTGGCTGCTATCTCGCGATGGCTTGGCCGGCCTGGACCGGCATCGAACTGCAACTAGAGCATGTGTCCACGGAGGGACTCCCTTGATGAATTGGGGCGGATTGTAGTCGCGAGTTTTGCTGCGGTGCAAGTAAAAAACGCATAAAAAGCAGCCCGCGTGGCGTGTGCGTCGCAGCCGCTCGTGCCAGCCCGAGACCGGCAAGCGATGGGTATGACGAAGGGCGCCCGCCCGTTGTTTGCACGCATCGGCCGCGTTCCGCACGATGCGCGCTGAAAGGTTTCGCCACGTGTTGTCGAGGGCAAATCTTTCAGTGTTGCGATATGTGAAATTTATTTTGAGAAATGGGGTTTCGAGGGGTTGACTTGACTTTCGGGGCGTCCATAGAATCCGCCATCTTCACTCTAGGGGCCGCCGCCTTGGACGCCTGCAGTAGTCGATCTTCGAACGACATTTCCGCCTGAGCGACCGACGTCCGCGCCTCATCGAAGCCGCCGTTTGTCCCCCAGGCAAACGGTGCGCGCAGCAGTACTCCGCAGTCACTCCCTACGTGCACCCTGATTCGCGCCGGTTAGCGTGATGCCTTTGCGCATGCGCCGTCCGGTTTTGCCGCCGCCTGGCAGGCGGCCGCGTTCGCGCATCCCGTTTCCGGGCCCGCGAATGCCGGCCCGCGCGCCGTGCGGCGGTCAACCGTGTTCGCTGGAACACCGCACAGGAGCCGCCATGAACGACAGTGACAGTTGTCCCTTATGCCCGTTGCACCAACAGACCCTTTTGAACCCGGGTCGCAGGGACACGCCGGCTCGCTAGCCTGACACCTCCGCCGTTCAGGCCCCGGACTGGCCCCGCGCCCACCACGCGGCCGGCACGCATGCCGCTGCCGCCAGGAGCCAGACCATGAACTTCGGCCTTCTGCTGTCGAACCTCCCGCACGTCACGGAATCGCGCCCGCATTACGACGCGATGCTGATGCTCGACGCCCGTCCGCGGGTGTTCTCCCGGCTGTTCACCCGGTTGAAATCGTTGCTCCACTGAACTGAAACGCCGAGTGCGTCTCGGCATGCTCACGCGGGCCCGCTCCGCGCGCGCATGCCAAGATCACACGCTTGGCCAGATAACAAACCAGCCGTACGGAATTCATCATGTCCACGCCATCCAACGTCTCTTCACCGATCGCCGTCGAACGCAGCGCCGTACTCGACGAAGCCCATCTGGGCGACATCCGCGGCGCCCTCGGCACCATCGCGCATCACGACACCGCCGCGCGCGGCACGTGGTGGGCGCGCCTGCGCACGCTGCTCGCGATCATCGGCCCCGGCCTCATCGTGATGGTCGGCGACAACGATGCCGGCGCATTCGGCACCTATACGCAGGCCGGCCAGAACTACGGCACGACGCTGCTGTGGACGCTGCTGCTGCTCGTGCCGGTGCTGTACGTGAACCAGGAAATGGTGCTGCGCCTCGGCGCGGTCACCGGCGTGGGCCATGCGCGCCTGATCTTCGAGCGCTTCGGCAAGTTCTGGGGCGCATTCAGCGTGATCGACCTGTTCCTGCTCAATGCATTGACGATCGTCACCGAGTTCATCGGCATCACGTTCGTGCTGGCTTTCTTCGGGCTCCCGAAGGTCGCGGGCGTGTGCATCGCCGCCGCGCTGACGATGGCCGCGGTGAGTACCGGCGATTTCAGGCGCTTCGAGCGGTTCGCGATCGTGCTGTGTCTGCTGAGCCTGCTGCTCGTGCCGGTGCTGGTGACGATCCACCCGCCGGTCGCGCAGATGTCGCGCGATTTCTTCGTGCCGAACTGGCCCGCGCACGCGAAGCTGTCCGACGTGATGCTGCTGGTGATCGGTATCGTCGGCACGACGGTCGCGCCGTGGCAGCTGTTCTTCCAGCAGAGCTACGTGATCGACAAGCGCATCACGCCGCGTTTCATGAAGTACGAGAAGGTCGATCTGTGGATCGGCATCGCATTCGTGCTGATCGGCGCGGTCGCGATGATCGGCTTCAGCGCCGCGCTGTTCGGCGGTCATCCGGAAGCCGGCAACTTCACCGACGCCGGCGGCATCATCGCGGGCCTCGAGAAGTATGCGGGCCGCACGAGCGCGACGCTGTTCGCGGTCGCGCTGCTCGATGCGTGCATCATCGGCGCGGCGGCGGTGTCGCTGTCGACGGCTTATGCGATCGGCGACGTGTTCAAGATTCGTCATTCGCTGCATCGCGGCGTGGGCGACGCGAAGGGCTTCTATCTGGTCTACTTCGGGATCGTCGCGGCCGCTGCCGCGCTCGTGCTGATTCCGGGCAGCCCGCTCGGCCTGCTGACCGAAGCGGTGCAGACGCTCGCGGGCGTGCTGCTGCCGAGCGCGACGGTGTTCCTGCTCGTGCTCTGCAACGACCGCCAGGTGCTCGGTCCGTGGGTCAACTCGACGAAGCTCAACGTGTTCACGGGCGCGGTGATCTGGGTGCTCGTGCTGCTGTCGATCATCCTCACCGCATCGGTGATGTATCCCGACATCAGCGGCGAGGCGATCGTCGACGTGCTGGTCGGCGGCACGGTGCTCGCGATCGTCGGCTATCTCGCGACGGTGCTGATCCGCCGCAACAAGCGCGTCGTCGAGCCGGGCATCGATCGGTCGCTGCGCGACACGTGGCGCATGCCGCCGCTCGACACGCTCGAGCCGCAGAACATGACGGTCTCGACCCGCGTCTGGATGGCCGTGCTGCGCGGCTATCTGGTGATCGCGGTCGGTCTGGTGATCGTCAAGGTCGTGCAGATGACGCTGCTGAAGTAACGGCGATCGTCTGTCTGGGAGTGGCGCCGGATCCGGCCCGCGTAAACGTACATGCCGGCCCGCGAGGCCGGCATGTACGTTTACGCGGCTGACATCACGCGCGCTCAGTCAGATGTTCGGTCAGATCAGCTCGAGCTTCGACGTCAGGTACGTGAGCTGGATCCGGTTCGCGACGCCGAAGCGCTTGCGCAGCTTGCGCAGGTGATAGTCGACGTTGTGCGCGCTGGTGTCGAGGCGCCGGCCGATCTCCTTGTCCGACGCGCCTTCCGCGATGCCCAGCAGCAGTTCCTGCTCGAACGGTGTGAGCCCGTTGACCGTGCGCTCGCGCGACGTCGCGATCAGTTGCGGCGACGCGAACTTGTGCACCGACAGCCCGATCGACAGCGCCTGCTCGATCGTCGCCGGCGTGATCCATTCGCGCGTGCGGCGCGGCGCGGTGAAGCTCATGAATGCATGCAGCCGCGTGCCGGGCACGGCCATCGAATACATGATGCCGCTGCACATGCCGTCGTCCTGCATCGTCTGCAGGAACCCGTCGAGCGCGGCCGGCGCCACGCACGGCCCGTCGTCGCGCTCGCGATGCTCGCGGCGCAGCTGTTGCAGGTCCCACACGATCGGCATGTTGCACACGCGCGCGTCGAGCGTGCGCGGGTCGATGTCGTGATGGTTGTGCCGTACGTAATCGCCGCGGTAGGTGGCCGGCGTGAACGCCTCGTGCAGATAGAGGCTTTCGACGCGCTCTCGCGAGAATTCGAGCGCGAAGTACGCGAACGTCGAGAAGCCCGTCAGGTGCAGCAGGCTGGTGACGATCCGGTTGCGTTCCGCGGTGCTCTGCGCGTGCGCGAGCGTATCGGCAACGCCGAGCTTCGGCGCGTGCGGTTGCGCGATGTCGCCGCGCGTGACGTCGTCGCACCACACGACCTGCACCGGGCGCGCGCTCGACGCGTCGGTGCAGCCGGCCGTCCGCTGCAACGGACGGGGCAACATGGTTGGGGCGACCGCTTCTTCATGCAATGCAATATCGGACATGAGCCATCCCTCGGAATCGACGCGCATCGCGTGGCGGCCGCCGTGTCGGGCACGGTGCGCGCGGCGCTGCGGTCGAGCATCGTTATGATTTGCGCCGATCGTCATCCTGACGAAACGCGGGGGCATTGTACAAAAATGCCGGCGTGCGCGTAATATGCCGTAATACGAATGCGGGCGAAAGCTTCATATTCGCGCCGATATAGCGTCGACCAGAAAATCATAAAGAAAAGACCAGAGCGTGACGGGGCAAGTTCACATATTGGGAAAGGGTGGGCTCCTCATGACATATGCTGACGACGCGCCACGCGTCGAGTGGTTCTCGCAAGCCGATATCGCGGCCAATGCCGCCTATTCGAAAGAAATTCATGCAATCGAGCGCGACTTTTTTACCGGGATTCAAATCGTGCCCGGTAAATCCGACGTGAGTAGCGTCGATTTCGCGCAATGCCACGCCCGCTTGCGGCAAATCGGTTTCAGCACGCTCGGTTACGGCGCCTACGAGATGATCGGGCGGCGCATCCTGTGCGCGCATCTGCTGCGCGACCTCGCGCCCGCGACCTTCATGCAGCCGTATATCGAGGGCATGCTCTACGAAACCGACCCGCGTTTCGCGCAGGTGCGGCAGAGCGGTTTTCCTGTCGCGTGGCGGCTCGACGAGATCGAGGCGGCCGCGCACGGCAGCGGCGATCGCAAGGTGCTGGCGCTGGCCGGCCATTTGCGGGCGCACGCGATGAACAGCGGCGTGATCTTCAGCCTGTCGGCGCCGCGGCTCGACCTGCGCGTCGCGGTCAACGTGACGTCGGAGACCCACGGCACCGAGTGGATCGACGATCGCGTGATCGGCGGCGCGCTGTCGGTGAGCCTCGCCGTACACCGCGTCGCGCTGCCGTTTCTCGAGGCACGCATCGCGCGCATGCGCGGCTTCGCGCTCGGCGACGAGCAGCAGCAGGTGCTCGAGCGGCTCGTGCACGGGCTGTCCGACCAGGAGATCGCGAGTGCGCTGCGCACGTCGCTGCACAAGGTCGGTCACCATATCCGCTCGCTCGAAAAACTCTTCAACGTACAGAACCGCGCGCAGCTCGCGTATCTCGCCGCACGCCGCCTGGAGTCCTGACCCCATCCGCCCGTGCCGCGTCCGGCGCGGGATGGAAGCGGTTCCGGCGGGTCGCGCGGGCAGGCGCCGCCGGGTTTCGTAGTCCGATCCGATCGCCATAGGAAAACCGCCGCGACGCTACGAGGCGCGTCCCTTTTTACGCGGTGTCGCATCGCTACACTCGTCCCATTCAACGGTCCGCGCGGCGCGGGGGCAAGACGGCCCGCGCCCGCCGGCGACAATGACAGGACGACCGCACGATGGCAGAACCGAAGGCGCTCCCCCGCGACTGGCAGCGGATCTTTTCCGCCGGCCGCAGCGTGTCCGGGCGCCGTCTCGGGGCATCGCCGCGCGCGGATCTGTTTCTCGCCGTGTTCATCGTGTCGGTGGTCGCGCTGTTCATCCTGCCGCTGCCGCAGGCTGCCCTCGACGGGATGATCTCGTTGAACCTCGCCGCGAGCGTCGTGCTGCTGACGGTGTCGACCTATATCCCGTCGGCGGTCAGCTTCTCGTCGTTTCCCGCGCTGCTGCTGTTCACCACGCTGTTCCGGCTCGCGCTGAACATCGCGTCGTGCAAGCTGATCCTGCTGCACGCGAACGCGGGCCACGTGATCGATGCATTCGGCCGGCTCGTGGTCGGCAACAACGTCGTGGTGGGCGGCGTGGTGTTCCTCGTGATCGCCGTCGTACAGTTCATCGTGATTGCGAAGGGCTCGGAGCGGGTCGCCGAAGTCGGCGCGCGCTTCTCGCTCGACGCGATGCCGGGCAAGCAGATGAGCATCGACGCGGATCTGCGCGCGGGCATCATCAGCGCCGACGAAGCGCGCGAGCGCCGCGAGAAGCTCGAGCAGGAATCGCAGATGCACGGCGCGATGGACGGCGCGATGAAGTTCGTGAAGGGCGACGCGATCGCGGGCCTCGTGATTGCCTTCATCAACATCGTCGCGGGCATCGCGGTCGGCACGCTGATGCACGGCATGGATATCGGCGAGGCGCTGCAACGTTACGCGATCCTGACGGTCGGCGACGGAATGGCGTCGCAGATCCCGTCGCTGCTGGTGTCGATCGCGGCCGGCATCGTGACGACTCGCGTCGCGACGCGCGACGCGCGGCAGCGCCAGCTCGGCGAACAGCTGGGCGAGCAGCTCGGCGCGCATCCGCGCGCGTTGCTGATCGCGGCGCTGGTGCTGGCCGGCTTCCTGGTCGTGCCCGGGTTCCCGAAGTGGTCGTTCGCGCTGATCGCGTTCGGCCTCGGTGCGTTCGCGTTCACGCAACTGAAGCGCAAGACGACCGCGCCGAGCTTCAACCTGATTCATATCGCCGGGCGCATCGGCGCGACCGACGACGGCCAGGCCGCGAAGGTGTCGCATGCGGCGGGCGTCACGTCGCTGATCGCGGTATCGCTGTCGGACGACCTGCGCACGACGCTGAATCTCGCGCAACTGCAGAGCGCGCTGTCGAGCGCGAAGGCGCGCGTCGATGCGGATATCGGCACGGTGTTTCCACGCATCACGCTGAACGACGACGAAGGTGCGCCGGCCGGCAGCTACCGGATCTACCTGCAGGACGTGCTCGCCGCGCATGGCGCGCTGAAGCCGGGCTGGCTGCTGTGGGACGGCGTCGCGCCGCTGCCGGAGCGCGCGGAGCGCCAGCCGGCCGAGGCGTTCGGCCCGTTCGCGACCGCGCTGTGGATCAAGCCCGACGGCACGGCGCCGGACGGCAAGTGGCTGACGAGCGAAGGCGCGCTGGCCGCGCACGTCGAGCAGGTCGTGCGCCAGCACGCGGACGAGCTGCTCGGCATCCAGGAGACGCAGGCGCTCGTGCATCTGGTGCGCCGCGAGCATCCGGAGCTCGTCGGCGAACTGACCCGGTTGGTGCCGCTGCAGCGCGTGACCGACGTGCTGCGCCGGCTGCTCGCCGAACAGGTACCGATCCGCAACCTGCGCGTGATCTTCGAGAGCCTGATCACGTGGGCGCCCAACGAACCGGACGACGTGATCGCGCTGGTCGAGCTGGTGCGCGTCGACCTGCGCCGGATGATTACCGATCGCCATGCGGGGACCTCACGCCAGCTGCGTGTCGTGCTGTTCGAGCAGAACCTGCAGGAGCGGATCGAGAACGCGGTGATGCGCACCAGGCAGGGCAATTTCCTCGCACTGTCGAGCGCGATCAAGCAGGACATCGGCGAGCAGGTGCGCGCGATCGTGCAGGCCGCGACCGCGACCGCGGCCCCGGCGGCCGGCCCCGGCGGCCACGGCAATCCGCCAGGCGCCGCGCGGCTCGCGGTGATGGTCGCGCTCGGCGCGCGCCGCTACGTGAAGACGATCCTGCAACCGGTGCTGCCCGAACTCGCGGTGCTGTCGTACCAGGAGGTCGAGGAGGACGTGCAGCTGCATACGGTCGGCTGGGTGAAGAACCCGCCCGACGACGGCACGCTCGGCGCGGGTGCCGGCGTGCGCGCGCCGGGCGTCGTGCCATGACGAGCTCGACGATCCTCGACCTGACCCGGCAGGCGCTGATGCTGGTGCTGCTGCTGTCGCTGCCGATCGTGCTGATCGCGACGGTCACCGGCCTCGTCGTCGCGATCCTGCAGGCGGTCACGCAGGTGCAGGACGCCAACATCGGCATCGCGGTGCGGCTGATCGCCGTGATGGTCGCGCTCGTGCTGCTGTCCGGCTGGCTCGGCAGCGAGGTGCTGCGCTTCGCGCAGCAGGCGCTGGAACGCGTGTTCGTTTCTTCCAATGGAGTGTTTTGATGCGTCGACGCGTCGCCCCGATCCGGTTTCAACCGCGCCGCCTGCAACGGGCCGCGCTCGCCATGTGCGCGACCGCGCTGCTCACGGCCGCGCTGTGCATGACGCTCGCGCAGCCGGCGCGCGCGGCGGACCTGCGCTGGCGCAACAAGCCGTTCACGATCGTCGCGAACGGCAAGAAGATCGGCGACTTCATTCGCGAGCTCGCGTCGTCGCAGGGCGTCACCGCCGTGGTCGATCCGAAGGTCGACGGCGTGATCAGCGGCCGCTTCTCCGGTACGCCGCAGCAGACGCTCGATACGATCTGCTCGACCTACGGGCTCACGTGGTACTACGACGGGTCGTTCCTCTATGTCGATCCGGCCGACCAGTCGCAGACGCAGATGATCCCGATCCCGCCGAACGCGGCCGGCGAGATCGGCCGCGCGCTGCAGGCGATGCAGATTCCCGACAAGCGTTACACGCTCGTCATCAACGACCGCGCGAACAGCGTGTACGTGGCCGGCCCGCGCCGCTACGTCGAGCTCGTGCGGCAGGCGGTCGGCTCGGTCGGCGATCCGTCCGCGAACGGCGCGCATGCGGATATCCGCGCGTTCCGGCTCAAGTACGGCTGGGCGTCCGACTTCACGATCAATCGCTCGGGCAAGGAGGTCACGGTGCCGGGCGTCGCGACGATCCTGCGCCGGCTGTTCGGCAAGGGCGGCGGCGCCAGCGCGCTGCCGTCGAGCACGCCGCTCGGGCAGGCCGCGCGCCAGGTGAAGCTCGGCTCGGGGCTGACGATCGCGGTGCCGCGCCTCGACTTCCCGGACCTTGCCGGCGGCCCGCGGCAGGGCGGCTATGGCGGCGCGGACGGCAGCGCGGGCAGCGGCGTCTCGCCGTTCTCGAACGCAGGCGGCGACACGCTGCCGCAGATCGTCGCCGATCCGGCGATCAACGCGGTGATCGTGCGCGACCTGCCGGAGAACATGTATCGCTACCAGTCGCTGATCGACCAGCTCGACGAGCGGCCGCGCATCGTCGAGATCAACGTGACGATCATCGACATCAACGAGGATTCGCTCGACAGCCTCGGGATCGACTGGCGCCTGCACACGACGCACGGCGACGTGCAGATCGGCAACGGCCAGAATCCGCTGAACGGCAACACGCAGTACAACGGCGCCGGCAATCCGCCGCTGACGTTCGGCATCGGGGCGTCGGAATCCGGGCAGACCGGCACCTTCATGCCGACCGGCATCGCGCTGACCGCATCGATCGGCGGCTCGCTGCGCAACTACCTGCTCACGCGCGTGAACGCGCTGGCGCAGAAAGGGCAGGCGCAGTTGCGCTCGAAGCCGAAGGTGCTCGCGCTGGATAACACCGAGGCGATCCTGGAGAACCTGACGCAGTTCTACGTCCAGGTGCAGGGCTACCAGGATTCGTCGCTGTACAGCGTGACGACCGGCACCAGCATCAAGGTGACGCCGATGATCGTCGACGAGGCGATCCGCAACGCGGCGGCCGTGTCGGGCCATCCGCAGAGCGTGATGATGTCGATCGACATCCAGGACGGCAACATCGTGCCGGGGCAGGCCGTGTCGAACGTGCCGGTGATCCAGCAGCGCAACATCGTCACCAAGACGATGATCGACGAAGGCAAGAGCCTGCTGATCGCGGGCTTCAACGACGACGAGGTGCGGCTGAACAAGAGCGGCGTGCCCTGGCTGTCGGACATTCCGCTGATCGGCAACCTGTTCAAGTACACCGACAAGTCGGGCAACCACATGGAGCGGTTCTATCTGCTGACGCCGCGCGTGGTGACGAATGCGTCGATGTATGCGCCGGACGGCTCGCCCGTGAATCCGGGCGCGGACGGGCCGGCCGCGTCGGGCGGCACGTCGATGTATCGGCCGCCGGACAACGACATCGCGGTACCGCTGACGCCGCAGCCGCTGCCCGGCACGAAGTTCGGTCCGCCCGCGCTGCCGCCGCAGCCGTTGGATGCGGCGTCGCAGCCGGTGGCGACGACCGCAGGAGCGCCTACCCATGTCGACGACCATCATTGATCCGCACGGCGACGGCGTATTGCCCGGCGGCGCGGCGGGTGCGGGGGCCGGTTCGGTCGCGCTCGCGTCGCCGTGGAACCTGTGTTTCCTCAGCGGGCCGATGTACGGCCGCACGATGTCGCTCGCGCGCGGCGCGAACTGGGTCGGTACCGCGGCCGATTGCGAAGTGATCCTGCCCGATCGCGAGATCGGCGCGAAACAGGTGTGCCTGCAGGTCGGCGCGCTCGCGGTGACGGTGCAGAACCACGGCGGCGACGCCGGCGCGCCGGTGCTGTTCAACGACGCGCCGCTCGGCGCGGGCCGCCGCTCGATGACGCCGCAGGACGTCGTGACGGTCGGCTCGATCAAGCTCGGCATCGCGCGTCACGCGCAGGCGAGCGTCGCGGTGCCCGACGAGGCCGATACGCCGGACGCCGCGCGCGAGGCCGCGTGGCTCGGCTGGCTCACGGGCGGGCTGCGCCGTCTCGGCAGCCGGCGGCTTGTGATCGCGCTCGTCGCGCTGTGGCTCGGCGTGCTGCTCGGCGCGCTCGGCTACGGGTTCGTCGCGTGGTCGGGGCGCCTGCCGTGGCAGCACGAGTCGGTGCTGGCGCGCACGCACCGGCTGCAGCAGCTGCTGCATGCGTATCCGGAACTCGCCGTCGCGCCGCGCGACGACGGCGTGATCGTGTCGGGCTACGTGAGCGATCCGGCTGCGCGGGAACGCGTCGCGCAGATCGTCGCGGGCGTCGATAACGCAGCGCTCGGCAACCTCTACGTCGTCAGCGATCTCGTCTCGACCGCGCAGACGTATTTCAGCGACACCGCGCTGACGGTCACCTATCTCGGCCGCGGCCGGATCGAGCTGACGGGGGCGGCCGAGCGTGCGCAGATCGAGCCGCGTATCCGCAACTACATGAAGGACGCGCGGCCGGCGCTCGAAGTGGTCGACCACGTGCGCGACGCGGATGCCGCGGCGCCGCGCACCGCGACGACGCTCGGTGGCGTCGCCGGAATTCCGGAGATCACGACGGTCTTCGCGGGCGACGGCGACCAGCGTTACATCGAGATGGTCGACGGCAGCCGCTATTTCGAAGGTGCGCGGCTGAAGGAAGGGCCGACCGTCGTGTCGATCGGCCCGGACGCAGTCGTGTTCGAGCGCAACGGCCAGCGCATCACGATGCCGCTGGGCGGTGCGCCGGCGACGCCGGCCGTCGCATCGAAGGAGGCGGCGCATTAGCGCCGCGACAGGTCTTGCGCATCGCGTATGGCGCGGTGCGCGCATTACGCGACACGTCGCCGGCAGGCGGCGCGTCACGTCATCGGCGGGGCATCGGGCTGCCGCCGGCAACGCAAGTGAACTTCCGTAAAGGAGCGAAACATGAGTACCCCCCCGACTGGTGCCAACAACACGAACCAGGTCCAGCAGCAGGCGGACGACCTGACCAAGACGCAGCTCGAACTGACGAAGATCAACTTCCAGGTCCAGCAGTCGACCGCGACGTTCGAAACCAGCAACGCAGTGACCGCGCAGGAAGGGACGGCGAATGCGCAGGTTGCGCAACACCTGAGTTCCGCCGGCCGCGCATGACGCCGGTCGCCGGCCGTGGCGCACGACGCTGGATGCCGGGGCGGCCCGTGACGGGCGCCCGGTACGGCGTGTGTGCGTGGCGGCCGGCTCGTTCCCGGCGCTGCCGGACAAGGAGGACACGATCATGTCGGTAACAGGCGTAGGCGCCGCGCCGCCGGGCGCGGCCGTGCTCGCGGGCGCGGTGCAGCAGACGGGCACGGCGTCCGATCCGGCGCAGGTGCGCCAGTTCGATGCGCTGATGCAGCCGGGCGCGTCGCCGTCGGCCACGTCGGCGTCGGCGTCCGGCGTCGCGATGTCGCGCGGGCCGTCCGATGCGGCGCCGGCGGTGCAGATGACGCCCGCGACGCCCGCACAGGCGAACCATGCGTCGCTCGTCGAGCGTTTGCGCACGTACGGCAACGATCTCGATACGCGGTACGCGAACATCGACAAGCATCGCAGCGAGATGCTGACGTCGATGGCGGACAGCCGCAGCGACCCGCTGATGACGATGGTGAAGGCGATGGATTTCCAGTGGACGGCGACCACCACGATTTCCGAATACCAGTTGAGCCTGTCGGTCGCGCAGGCGGCGAACGGCTTCACGCATACGGTGCTGAAGACGCAGGAGTAGCGATAGCCGGCGCGTGTGCCTGACGGCCGCGCGCCCAGACGCGGACAAACGATGACGACGATCGATTCGACGCCGCGCATGCATGCGTGGCGCAGCCGGGCGGCGCGCGCGCTGCTCGCGGGGCTGCTCGCGCTGCTGGCCGGCTGCCAGAAGGAGCTTTACTCCGGCCTGTCGGAGCGCGATGCGAACCAGATGGTCGCGGTGCTCGGCGACGCGGGGATCAGCGCGTCGAAGGACAACGACGCGCGCGACACGTCGGATCGCAACGCATGGCTGGTGAGCGTCGCGGACGGCGACATGCAGTCGGCGCTCACCGTGCTGCAGGCGAACGGGCTGCCGAAGCCGAGCTATGCGAGCCTGGGCGAGCTGTTCCAGAAGCAGGGGCTCGTGTCGACGCCGGCCGAGGAGCGCGTGCGCTACCTGTACGGCGTGTCGCAGGACCTGTCGCGCACGCTGCAGGACATCGAGGGCGTGGTGGTCGCGCGCGTGCAGGTCGTGATCCCGGAGAACGATCCGCTCGCGGACAAGATCAAGCCGTCGTCGGCGGCGGTGTATATCCGTTACCGGCCCGGCGTGGACCTGCGCGCGATGGCGCCGATGGTCAAGGATCTCGTCGCGCACAGCATCGAAGGGCTGCAGTACGACAACGTGTCGCTGTTCCTGCAGCCGGCCGCCGCGCGCACGACGCGCGTGGACGGGATCGGCAGCGCGGTATCGGACCTCCTGCGGCTGCGCTCGCCGCTCGGCTGGCTGGTGGTCGCGCTGATCCTGCTGACCTGCGCGGTGATCGCGCTGTCGGCCGCGCGGCGCGGGATGTTCGGCGCGCGGCTGGCCGGACTGGTCGGCAGCGCACCGCGCGGCGGGAACGGTACAGGCGGCGCGGCGGCGCAGGGCGGCAGCCTGCGCACGCCGGACGGCGCGCGCGACGGCGCATGAACGACCCGCATGCACTGCCGCCGGGCGTCGCGCCCGACGCCGTGTCGCTGCCGTGGCTGCAATCGCTCGCGCCGCCGCCCGACGGGCGGCGCGCGGCGTTTCATGCGCTCGTCTGCGAATTCAACTTGCGGCCCGACCGCTATCTGCACGTGACGCGCGTGCCGTCCGGGTGGCCCGCGCGCTACCGCTCGCCCGACGCGTTCGGCCCGGCCGGCCGCAAGCTGCTTGCGCGCCACCTGCTCGACGTGCATGGCGTGGCCGGGCATCACGACTTCGACCTCGCGAATCCGTGCGCGCGGCTCGCGCTGCTGCCCGGCGCGGCGCTCGAACAGCTGGCGTCGTATGCGGGCTTGCTGCTGCATCGCGGCTGGCTGCGCGACGCGCTGGCCGCGCGGCGCATTCGTGCGGAAGTCGCGGCGAAGCTCGGCGGCGATGCATTGGAACTCGCGCTGGAACGCGCACCGGAATTCGGCGCGCTCGCGGACACGCTCGAACCGTGGCGCGCCGATCCGGCCGCGCTGCCGGTCGTGATCCGTGCGCGCGGCGGACGGCTGCTCGCGGATTTCATCGGCGTGGCGGGCGACGCGGTCGCGCGGCGGGTGCGCCTGAAATTCAACCGCGCGATCGACGACGAGGCGCCGTACTGGCTGAACCGCGCGCAGCGCGACCAGTTCGGCGAATTGCTGTTCCTGTTTCTGATTCCCGAGAGGCTTGCGTCATGGGACTGGCTTTTCTGATCACGAGCGACAACCTGCAGCTGCTGTCGGAGCGCAAGGTGCTCAAGGAGCGCGAATACGCGGCGCTGCTCGATGCGTCCGCGGTGATCGCGACCGCGCGCGACGAGGCCACGCGCATCGTCGCCGACGCGCAGCGCGAATTCGACAAGCGCCAGGCGGCCGGCTACGACGAAGGCATGCGCCGCGCGCAGCGCGAGCATGCGGCGCAGGCCTACACGCAGGCGCTCGCCGCCGCGCGCACGATGGAGTCGATGAAGGATGCGATGGCCGACATCGTCGTGAAGGCCGTGCGCGCGATCGTCGGCGAGATGGGCACGGCGAAGCTGTACGAGGCCGCGCTCGCGCGGATCGCGCCGCTCGTGCGCGACGAAGCGTTCCTGATCGTGCGGGTCGCGCCCGGCCGCCAGGACGAGATGCGCGACGCGCTCGATCGCGCGTTCGCGGGACAGTCGAACCGGCAACGGATTCGCATCGTCGAGGATGCGCAGCTCGAACGTCATGCGTGCACCGTCGAGACGCCGTCCGGGCGCATCGACGCGAGCCTCGACCTGCAGATCGACGCGCTGCGCCAGGCGATCCGCCGCGACGCGCTGAAGGGCACGACGCGATGAATGCGCCGCTCGACGATCGGCAGCCGTTCGACGGCGACAGCGACGACGAGGCCGCGCCGTTCGATCGCGGCCGCCTCGTCGGCGATCTCGACGCGGGGCTCGCGTTCTTCTCGCCGGTGTCGGTGCAGGGGCGCGTCAATCACGCGGTCGGCCAGATCCTGAACGCGACGGGCATCCGCGCGCGGCTCGGCGAAATCTGCGAGTTGCGCACGCCAAACCAGCCGACGCTGCTCGCCGAAGTGGTCGGCTTCTCGCGGCAGACCACGTTGCTGACGCCGCTCGGTGACGTGGCCGGCCTGTCGCCCGAGACGACCGTCGTGCCGTCCGGGCGCGAGCATGTGTTCCCGGTCGGCGAAGCGCTGTTCGGCCGCGTGCTCGACGGGCTCGGCCGGCCGCTCGACGACCGCGGGCCCGTGACGGGCGCCGCCTGGGTATCGACGCAGCAGGATCCGCCGAATCCGCTCGCGCGCAAGATGATCGATACGCCGTTTCCGACCGGCGTGCGCGTGATCGACGGCCTGATGACGCTCGGCATCGGCCAGCGCGTCGGTATCTTCGCGCCGTCCGGCGTCGGCAAGAGCACGCTGCTCGGGATGATCGCGCGCGGCGCGCAGGCCGACGTGAACGTGATCGCGCTGGTCGGCGAACGCGGCCGCGAAGTGCGCGAGTTCATCGAGCACAGCCTGTCGCCGGAGGTGCGCGCGCGTTCGATCGTCGTCGTGTCGACGTCCGATCGTCCCGCGATGGAGCGCGTGAAATCCGCGCTCGTGGCGACTGCAATCGCCGAGCATTTCCGCGATGCGGGCAAGCGCGTGCTGCTGCTGGTCGATTCGCTGACGCGTTTCGCGCGCGCGCAGCGCGAAGTCGGCCTCGCGAGCGGCGAGCCGCCGACGCGGCGCAGCTTCCCGCCGTCGACGTTCGCGGTGCTGCCGCGCCTGCTCGAACGCGCGGGGCAGGGCGCGACCGGCTCGATCACCGCGTTGTACACGGTGCTCGTCGAAGGCGATGAGGAATCCGATCCGATCGCCGAGGAAGTGCGTTCCATTCTCGACGGCCATATCGTGCTGTCGCGCAAGATCGCGCTGGCGAACCGCTATCCGGCGATCGACGTGCTCGCGAGCCTGTCGCGCGTGATGCCGCTCGTCGCGAGCCGCGCGCACCAGCAATCGGCCGCGCGCGTGCGAGAGCTGATCGCGAAGTACCAGGAGATCGAGTTGCTCGTGCAGATCGGCGAGTATCGCGAAGGCAGCGACCGGCTCGGCGATCTGGCGCTGCGCGCACGCGATGTGATCGGCGCGTTCTGCGCGCAGGCGTCGCACGAGGACGTGCGGTTCGACGCGCTGCTCGCGAAGCTGACGAAACTCGCGAACGACCATGTCTGAAGCCGACGATCGCCTCGTGCTCGCGACGCTGGCGCGCCTGAAGCGCG
Organism: Burkholderia sp. 22313; assembly: GCF_052045245.1. Lineage (NCBI taxonomy): Bacteria > Pseudomonadati > Pseudomonadota > Betaproteobacteria > Burkholderiales > Burkholderiaceae > Burkholderia > Burkholderia sp. 22313. The sequence goes on along the minus strand of NZ_JBQEON010000027.1, from coordinate 71,833 downwards.
TGCGGGAGATGCGCAGCCAGATCGCGCGTGTCGCGGCCGCGCGCCAGCAGGGCATCGCCGTGCAGAGCCGGCGCGCGCTCGACGCCGCGCACGCCCAGCTCGCGCAGCAGGTCGCCGCGAAGGCCGCGATCCAGACGCGGCTCGCCGGCGACGTGCGCGAGGCGCGCGCGCTGCAGAACGCGGCGGCCGATACCCGCACGTTCGACCGTCATATCGGCGTCGCGAATGCGTCGGTCAGCGACGCCACGCACGTGCATCGCGAGCACGAGGCGACGCTCGCGGACCTGCAGCGCGCCGCGCGCAAGGCGAAGGCCGCCGAGGACAAGCTCGACAAGGCCGGCGAAAAGGCGCTGCAGGCGCGCGCCGCGCGGGTCGAGCGCGACGCCGACGAAGTCGCGGATGCGCATGCGGTGCGGCGTTTCGCGACGGCCGGCGTGTGGGCGGACGACGCGCAGGGCCATGCAGCGGGGGCGCCGGAGCAGGCCGCCGCGTTCGATGCGGAGATGGCGTCGCGACCGGCGGAGGCGGCGCCGATGGAGCCGGCGGCCGAGATGGAGTCGAGCGCTGAAACCGCTGAAACCACGGCACCCACGGTACCCACGGTACCCACGGTACCCACGGTACCCACGGCAATCGCCCCCGCCGGCGACACCACGCCCCCCGTCGCGGAGCGCCGATGCTAGACCACGCCGCGAACTTCAACGACATCGCCGGCACGCTGCGTCCGCTGCTCTATGTGATGCCGCGCCTGTTGCCGGTCATGTTCGTCGTGCCGGTGTTCAACGAGCAGATCGTCACGGGCCTCGTGCGCAACGGGATCGCGGTCGTGATCGCCGCGTTCGTCGCGCCGGTGATCGACCCGGCACAGGTCGCCGCGCTGCCGTTCCTGATGTGGTGCCTGCTGGTCGCGAAGGAGGCGGTGGTCGGCATGCTGCTCGCAGGCGCGTTCAGCGCGGTGCTGTTCGCGATCCAGGGCGTCGGCTACCTGATCGATTTCCAGACCGGCAGCGGCAGCGCCGCGTTCTTCGATCCGATGGGCGGTCACGAGGGCGGCCCGACGTCGGGCTTCCTCAATTTCGTCGCGATCGCGCTGTTCGTCACCGCGGGCGGCCTGCAGGTGCTCGTGCAGTTGTTCGCGCAGTCGTATGCGTGGTGGCCGATCGGCTCCCTCGGCCCGGACTTCTCGTCGATGCTGCAGACCTTCGTCGTGCGGCAGACCGACACGATCTTCGACTGGATGGTGAAGCTCGCCGCGCCGGTGATCATCGTGCTGGTGCTCGTCGAGCTCGGCATCGGCCTCGTCGGGCGCGCGGTGCCGCAGCTGAACATCTTCGTGTTCGCGCAGCCGCTGAAGAGCGCGCTCGCGGTGCTGATGATGGTGCTGTTCCTGCCGGTGGTGTACGCATCGCTGCACGCGCTGCTGAGTCCCGACAGCGGGCTGGTGGCGCTGCTGCGCGCGTTGTCCGCCGCGCACGGCGGCACGTGACGGGCCGCCGGAACCGGAGCGCCCATGGCCGAAAAGAACCAGCAGCCGACCGCGAAGCGCCTGCGCGAGGCGCGCCAGAAAGGCGATGTGCCGAAGAGCGCGGAGACGATTTCGTCGGCGTTCTTCGTCGGCGTGTGCGTCGCGCTCGCGGTCGGGCTCGGCACGCTGTTCGCGCGGCTGCAGGCGCTGTTCCGGCTCGTGTTCGACGCGGCCGGCGCGGCCGATCCGTCCGCGCGGCTCGCGGTGCTGATCGACGGCGCCGCGCGCGACTGGGCGACGCTGTCCGCGCAGATCGTGGCGGCCGGGCTGCTGGCCGGCCTGCTCGCGGGCTTCGTGCAGGTGGGCGGCGTGATGGCGTGGAGCCGCCTCGCGCCGCAGCTGTCGCGGCTCAATCCCGCCGAGGGGCTGAAGAACCTGATGTCGATGCGCAACCTCGTGAACCTCGCGAAGATGCTGCTGAAAACCGCGTTGCTGGTCGCGACGCTCGGCTGGCTGATCGTCGAGTCGCTCGACCCATCGGTGCAGTCGGGCTTCACGCGGCCGATGGCGATTCTCGCGCTGATCGTGAAGCTGCTGATGCTGCTGTTCGGCTGGGCCGCGCTGATCTATATCGTGATGGCGCTGATCGACATCGTGCACCAGCGGCATGAGTTCAGCCAGAAGATGAAGATGTCGATCGACGAAGTGCGACGCGAGCACAAGGAAGACGAAGGCGATCCGCATATCGAGGCGAAGCGCCGGCAGCTCGCGCGCGAGGCGCAGTTCTCGTCGCTGCCCGACCGGATCGGCTTCGCGTCGGTGGTCGTCCATTCGTCGCGCGTCGCGGTCGCGCTTTATTACGGCGGGATCGGCACGCTGCCCTGGGTGCTCGCGCGCGGCGAGGGCGAGGCGGCCGAGCGGATCGTGCGGGCCGCCCGCGACGCGCTGCGCCCGACGCTCGCGAACGCCGGCCTCGCGCACGCACTGTACGAGAGCACGCCGGAAAAGGGCACGATCCAGCAGCAGCATTTCCGCGAAGTCGCGCAATTGCTGAAGTGGGCGACCGGCGCGGCGTGACGCTTGCCGCATATCGGGGCTGGAACGCCGGCGCACGGCCGGCCGGGGCGATTCGCCGCGCGGGGAATCGTTTTCCCGGCCGGCCGGCCGCATCGTCGTGCTTGACGGCGGTTTTTTTCTGGAGCCGGCCCGCATCCACCCATGAATTATTGCTGATTTATTTCTTCGTAAGATGGCTCGACCGTCAGCCGGACGGCGGCCGCGAGGTTGCGCCGCCGGTGACGGAACAGGTCAACAGGGGCGGACAAATCAAATGTGCGGAATCGACGGCTTTCTGAATAGCGTCGCCTTCGATGAGGAGACAGCGCGCGGCACGCTCGCGCGAATGACGGCGAGCCTCGCGCATCGCGGGCCGGACGCGCAGGGCCTCTGGGTCGACCCGGAAGCCGGTATCGCGCTCGGCCACCGGCGGCTTGCGATCGTCGATCTGTCGGTCCATGGCCGGCAGCCGATGGCATCCGCGTGCGGCCGCCACGTCATGGTCTTCAACGGCGAAATCTACAACCATCGCGAGTTGCGCGCGGAGCTCGAGCGCGCGGGTCGCGCACCGGCGTGGCGCGGCCACTCGGACAGCGAGGTGCTGATCGCGGCGATCGCCGCGTGGGGCGTCGAGGCGGCGCTGCGGCGCGCGACCGGCATGTTCGCGTTCGCGCTATGGAATCGTGCGTCGCGGGTGCTGACGCTGGCCCGCGACCGGATCGGCGAGAAGCCGCTCTACTACGGGCGCATCGGCGACGCGCTGGTGTTCGCGTCGGAGCTGAAGGCGCTGCGCGGCTATCCGGGCTTCGACGGCACGATCGATCGCGACGCGCTGTGCCTGTATCTGCGCCAGTCGAGCGTGCCCGCGCCGCATACGATCTATCGCGGCATCAGCAAGCTGCCGCCGGGCACCTTCATCCAGTTCGAGCATGCGCGCGACACGCCGCGCCTGCGCGCCTACTGGACGCTCGAGCAGCAGGCGATCGAAGCCGGCCGCGAGCGGCCGTTCGAGGGCAACGCCGACGAGGCCGTCGGGCAGCTCGACGCGATCCTGCGCCAGGCGGTCGCGCGGCAGATGGAAGCCGACGTGCCGCTCGGCGCGTTCCTGTCGGGCGGCGTCGATTCGTCGGCGATCGTCGCGCTGATGCAGGCGCAGTCGGCCAAACCGGTCGACACGTTCACGATCGGCTTTCACGAGGCCGGTTACGACGAAGCCGGCTACGCGAAGGCGGTCGCGCGCCATCTCGGCACGCGGCATACCGAGCTTTACGTGACGGCCGACCATGCGCTCGGCGTCGTGCCGAAACTGCCGGCGATCTACGACGAACCGTTTGCCGATGCGTCGCAGATTCCGACCTTCCTCGTGTCGGAGCTGACGCGCCGGCATGTGAAGGTGAGCCTGTCCGGCGACGGCGGCGACGAACTGTTCGGCGGTTATACGCGCTACTTCCTGACGCCGCGTTTGTGGCGCAAGCTGCATCGCGTGCCGGCGGCGGTGCGCGCACGGATCGCGGCCGCGCTGCATGCGCTGCGGCCGGATCATGCGGACCAGCTCGCGGCGGTCGCGCAGGGCGCGTGGAGCGGCGTGGAAGCGCGCGAATCGGCGACCCGCATCGGCGACCGGCTGCACAAGCTCGGCCATGTGATGACGGCCGAGAGCCGCATCGGGCTGTACCGGCTGCTGATGTCGTCGGTCCATCATCCGGAGCGCATCGCGCTCGCCGGACAGGAGCCGCCGACGCCGCTCGATACGGCGTCCGCGTGGCCGGCGAACCTGAGCTTCGCCGAGCAGGCGATGGCGATCGACACGCTCACGTACCTGCCGACCGACATCCTCGCGAAGGTCGATCGCGCGGCGATGGCGGTCAGTCTCGAGACGCGCATGCCGTTCCTCGATCATCACGTCGTCGAATTCGCGTGGCGGCTGCCGGCGTCGCTGCGCTTGCCGGAAGGGCAGTCGAAGGCGCTGTTGCGCCGGCTGCTCGACCAGTACGTGCCGTCGTCGCTGATCGACCGGCCGAAGCAGGGCTTCTGCGCGCCCGTCGATCACTGGCTGCGCGGCGCGTTGCGCGACTGGGCCGATGCGCTCTTGCAGCCGTCGCGGTTGCGCGATGAAGGGTTCTTCGACGCGCAGGCGGTCGAGCGGCTGTGGCGCCAGCACCAGACCGGCCGGATGAACTGGCAGCACCCGCTTTGGACGGTGCTGATGTTCCAGGCGTGGCTGGAACATCAGCGGGCCGGGTAAGGCGGCGCGCCGGGCACGACCGGCGCGCACCCCGCCGCGCCCGGCATCGCGCCGGGATCAACCCACGACCAGCGGCGTGCCGACCGACAGGCGGTCCGGATCGCGCGCGACCGACGGATTGAGCTGCAGGATCTCGTTCAGCGCACGCGCATCCTGTTCGCCGCGCGGCATCGCCTGCTGAGCGGCGCGCGACACGTGCGCGGCGTCGAGCAGCGACTGGCGGTGCTGGTCGGCGATGACCCACAGCGAATCGCCTTCGACGACGATGTACGGCTGCGCGGCCGGCGCGCTCGACGTGGGCGAGGGGACCGGCGCGGTTGCTGGCGCCAGGTGCGCATGCGTGCCTGACGGCGGCCCCGCCGGCGGGGTGCCCGGCTTCGTCGAGCCTGGCGACGACGTCGGTTTGCCGCCGCCGCCTCCACTCCCACTTCCACTTCCTCCGAACGCCGTATAGAGCCAGTTGCCGACGTAGATGCCGATCGGCGCGAGCAGCAGGATCGTCGGCATCTTGCCGGTGACGCGCTTCGTCAGGTTCGGGAAATGCGTGTCGGCGCGCGCGAGCGCGAGCAGCGTCGCGGAACTCAGCGACGAGATCGCCATCGGCAGGTTCGCGTGGATCGTCGGCGCCGAGCCGACGAACGGCCCGATGTAGCCGCCCGCGATGCTCGCGAGGTCGGATGCCGTGTCGATGAAGCGCACGACGCGGCTGCGCCGCTCGATGCTCAGGTGCGTGAACGCGCTTGCCTGGACGAGCCCCGTGTAGGTGAGGCCGAGCAGCGCGCCCGTGGTGCCGAGGAACGGCACCAGCGAAGGATCCTGGAGCAGCGTATGCAGCGACAGCTCGCCGAGGCTCGCATAGCCGGCGATCGCCGCCGTGCGGCCGACCTTGCCGAGGAAGCGGCGCGGATTGCCGTGATGGAGCTGCTGGATCGACGTGCCGGCCAGCACGCCCTGCATCTGCTGGACCATGTCGTTCGCGATCAGCTTCGTGTATTCGACCGTCTTGTCGGCGGGCAGCGACTGCCTGCGATGCAGTTCGAGCTGCAGGTTGATCTTCGCGCGGCCTTCGTCCGCCAGCCGAAGCAGCGACGCGCGACGTTGCGCCTCGTCCATCCGGTGCGCCGACAGCTGGTTGTTGAGTCCGCTCATGAAGCGGTCGATCACATGGTTGAAGAGCCGCGGATCGCCGCTTTGCAGCGCGCGCAGCGTGTCCTGGTGCAACGCCTGGACGAGGCGGCCGGTCCGCACGCCGACGAACGTCGTGTTGGCCGCCTGCTTGTAGTCGGTCGGCGTGAGGCCGATGTGATGGACCGCGACGCCGGCGCCGATGCCGACCAGCCCGGACAGCACGTTCCGCCAGTTGAGCAGCGACCATGAGCGCTCCACCTGCTGCAGGCGCAGCGCATTCAGTTCCGCGTGGGCGGCGAGCGGATCGTCCGCGGCGACGTGCGCGACCGCCTGCGCGCTGACGAGCCGGCTGTCGCTGACGGGCAGCGAGTCGTCGACGAGCAGTGCCGATTGCCGGACGACTTCGCGCCACGGCGTGAGCCCCGCCGCGACGTCCCCGCCGTCCACCAGCGTCGTTTCCTGTTCGGGTTCGTGCAGCCGGGCGCCGATGCTCGCCAGCCAGGTCTCGGTGTACTTGCGGCCGGCCGCGTCTTCGGCAGGCGCATCTTTCGGGTGGGCCGCCCAGGACCGGGTCGCGAACGTCGCCGTCGCGTAACGCGCGCGGTTCAGCAGTCGCGTCGTGTTGCCTTCGTAGATCCCCTGTCGCAACGCGGCGATCGCGTCGGGCTGCAGGCCCTTGGCGCGGCCGATCCGGTCGATTTCGGCCAGCAGCATCTGGTGCTGGTCCGCCAGCGTGGCGCGGTCGACGCGCTCGAACACGCGCGTCAGCGCATCCGAGCCGTGCAATCGCGCGAGCTTGCTGTCGTTCGCCCGGGTGCCGCCCGGCGCGGCGGCTTCTGCCTGCGCACGGTCGACGAGCATCGTGGCCAGCGCGGTCGTCAGTTCCTGATTCGCGATGAAGTCGGCGCCGTGCGTGGCGTACGACAGGCCGACATGGACCCATTGCAGCGTCGGACGGTCGAGCAGCGAGTCGACGAGCGCGAGATGGCCCGCGCCCGGCACCGGCTCCGGCACGGCATCCCACCCGTGAAACGTCACCATCACGTGGGGCGCGGGGCTGCCTTCGTTGTCGGCAGCCCACGATTCGAGCAGCGTGCCGAGGCGCGCGTGATGGTGATAGCCGTCGTTGGTGCCGGCCAGATGCCGGTTGTCCTCCGACGACACCAGCGCGCGCGCGGGCGCCATTTCGAGGCGCAACAGGAAACCGGCTTGCGATGCCGCGTCGAGCCACCGATGCAGATGCGCCTGGGTCAGGTCGTCGAGATGCAGGGTGTTGCCGTTTTCGCCGGTGATCGTGCCTTCCCAGTAGTCGATCTTCGCGTTCTTCTGGTTGCCGATCGATTTCACGTCGCCGACGAATTCCGGGTCGTGCTTCGCGCCGCGCGTGGCGTTGAGCGTGTGCGGATCGATCGGGATCGTCACGACCGGCATCACGCCGCCGTGGCGAAGGATCTGCCGGACGAACGGCGCCGGATCGTCGGACAGCCGGTACGCGCGGCTCATCGGCACCACGCGGTTGCGGAACGCGTCGCTGCTCGCGAGGAACGCGCGCCGCAGCGCGCGATCGGTGGCCGCGGCCGTGCTCAGGCCGCGCTGCGCGCGCTTCCAGAACGGCACCGGCGCGGTGCGCGCACCGCCGCCGGCCCAGTCGCGCGCCACGTACAGCGGCATGCCGGTCCCGCGCCACGCGGCCGCGTCGGCCATCATCGCCGGCGGCGGCGCGTCGGGCGAGGTGTCGATCAGCTCGAGCGCCGCGAGGCGCGGGTCACGTTCCCGCTTCGCGAGCGCATCGATCCGTTCGAGGTGCGCGAACAGGCCGGACACGTTGCCGTCGCCGTACAGGCGCTTCCATTCGACGAGCGTCGCGCTGACGAGCGACGGCTGGTAAGGCCGGATCCTGAGCTTTGGGTTGACGGGCGCAGGCTGGCCACGGCGCTTGGCCTCGTCCTTCGCGCTCTGGATCTCCTTCTTCAGCGCGTCTTTCTCGCGGCGCACATCGCGGGCCTGATTGCTCGCCCACGTGCGCAGCGCCGCGAACGTGCCGGGCGACTTGCCCTGTTTGATCGCCTCCAGGTGCGCGAGGCGCCGCTTCAGCGCCGCGAGCCGCGTGCCGCGCGCATGCGCGGCCAGCTCGGCGGGCGTCAGTTCGGTGAGCAGCAGGTGAATGTCGGCGCCATACGGGCCGTTGCCGATCGGCGACGACTCGAGCGGGATACCCCGGCTGGCCGGGTTGCGCGCGTCGTGCCACGTCAGCTTGCCGTTCGCGTCGGGCACGAGCATGCCGTCCGGTGCGTCGAGCCGGTCGGTCAGCGGAGCGGTGGTGTCGTAGACGTAGATGTGATGCTTGCCGGCTTCGAGGCCGCCGAATTCGGCGACGCTGAGCAGGTGCACGGCGTTGTGGCCGCTGAAATCGAGTGCCGCGCGCTTGCTCGCGGGCAACACGTTCTTCTCGAACAGCCGCGTGGCCGGATCCGTCGCGCGCGTGCCGCCGGCGGGCAGGGCGGCGCCGGTGCGCCCGCGCCCGAGCATCGCGGCGGCGCGGTTGCGCGTGAGCAGCGCGGCACGGCGCGGGGCGTTGAGCGTTTTCGTGAGCCCCAGGTGGCCGAGATAGCGCAGGCCCGGGCGCGGCAGCTTGTCGGGCTTGGCGGCTTTCGGCGGCTTGACCGGATCGAAGCGGTTGCCGAGTCGTTCGAGCATCGCCGGGTCGATGCTGCTGACCGCGAACGACATTCCGCGCCGGCGCGCCCGTGTGAGCGGCACGCCGTGCGATTTGCCGTGCGGCCGCACGCGCACGTGCGCACGCCGCGGGTAGGCGTCGGCCAGTGGTCGCGTCGCAACGCGGGTCTGCGCAAGGGGTGCGTTCTCGTGGTATTGCCAGACGCCGTGCGCGCTGTCGTAGCGCGCGTGGCCGCGAATCTCGCCGCTTGCCCGGTCGATCGCGTAGATCGTGTCCGACTCGCCGGCCGCTCCGATCGCCTGGTGCGCGTTGCGGTACTGCTTCGTATTCCTCCCCAGTGCGTCGATCGCGTCGACGTAGCGCTTGCTCACGCGGCCGGGCCGCGTGAATTCGACCGTCTTGCCGTCGCGCGCCGGCTCGATCTTCGCCACGCCGCCCAACGCCTGCAGTTCCTTGAGCGACACCGGCGACGCGTGGAACGCGAAGAGGCGGCGCGCGGCCGCGGCCTGCGTGCGATCCGTCGCATCCAGTGCGGCGTTCAGCGCGGCAACGAGCGAGTGCTGTTCGTCCGGCGTCAGCGTATTGCCGACGAACTTCGGCGGCGTGATCGCGCCGTTCGCATCGATGCGCGCGGTCGCGACGAATTCGGGCACCGCGGCGGGCGTCACCTTGCCGGCGCGCGTAATCAGCAGTTCGGTATCGACGCCGGTGTGCCGCACGAGCGCGCGCAGCGACGGCGCACGCGTGCCGTCGACGCGCTTGAGCGTGCGCATCCCGCGTTCGTCGAGCCATGCCCGCGCCCGCGTCATTTCCGCGCTGTCGGTCGCGTAGCGGCCGCGCCGTGCGCCGCCGCGCGCCGGTGCCGCGAGCGTCATCGGCACCGGCTCGCCGGCGAACTCGGCGCGTGCCTGCTCGCCGTACAGCGCGCGATAGGTCGGCTTGCCGGGCAACGACGTGCGCATGTCGCCGAAGGTGTCCGCGAGCGCGTCGAGCGCGGCCGGATCGCCGCTCGCGAACGCGTGTGCCGCGGCGCGGGCGAGCGCGTCGGGAAGTTGCACGTGCGCGGCGATGTCGGGGCCGCCGGCGGCGAGGATTTCATCGCGCACGCGACAGGCGTTGAGTTGCGCGCGCGCCTCGGCGAGCAGCAGGCTCCGCACGTACGCTTCCGGGCTGCTGCGGTCGATGCCGAGGGTGTCCGTCGCGATGTCGACGCCGTGCTGCGCCTCGTGCGCGAGCGCGAACACCAGCGTGCCGGCGCGCCGCGTGTTGCCGTCGAGGACGATCACGCGCCGCGCCGCGTCCACGTACTGGCCGCCGCCGGGGGCGCCGAGCTTCACCTTCCAGCCGTCGCGCCGCGCGAGCCGCATCTGGTCCCGCAGCGTCGGCGACAGGGCGGCCAGCGCGTGCATGTGCAGCTTCAGCGCGATGCCGCGGAAGGTCGTGACGACGTGCGCGATCGCGCCGCGCCGCGGCGCATAGGCGCCGGCTTCGTCGAACGCCGGATGCGCGAGCCGGATCCGGCCGGTCATGACCCCGTGGTGGATCTTCGCCGCGACCTCGTCGATTCTTCCGAGTACGCTGCCGTCCGGGTCGGCGCCGGGCAGGACTTCGCCGGGATCGTGCAGCATCACGTCGCCGTTGCGGCCGAACAGCACCTGGAAGTCGTACAGCAGATGGTGGGTCTGCGTGACGCGGCGGATTCGTGCGAGGTCCGCCAGCCCGCTGCTCGACACGATCCGCGGCAAGCCGAAGCCGAACTCCACGTCGACGCTGCTGATCTGCGCGGACGGCTTCAGCACGACCCCGACGCGGTTCGCGACCGTGAACGGCCCGTCGGTGGTGCTGGTCGGCAGCTTGTAGACGTCGCGCAGCATCGCGAGCCCGCCCTGCTCGAGCCCGACCGCTTCATAGGCATCGGCGAGACCGTCGATCGACTCGTCGCGGTACACGCCGATCGCCTGTCCGGCACCGCCGTCGAACACGGTCTTGTAGGCGCCCGAGCCCAGCACCGGCCCGAGGAAATCCGCCGGATCGGCGGGCCGCGCGGGATCGCCGTCGAGGGTGAGGCCGCCGTGCACGGGGTCGACCGACAGTTCGCCGAGCGACGGCTGGCGATACGCGGCCGGCACGTAGCGGTTCATCCCGGACAGGTCGGTCAGCGCGCCCGCGGCGCCGACCGCATCCGGATGGGCGGTGTAGATCGCGCGCTGCCACAGGTTCGCGAGCTGGGCGGCCGCGCCTTCGTTCGCATGCCGCGTCGACAGGATCGTCGTATAGCCCGTGTCGGAGGGCGGCGGATTGAACAGCGTGAACGCGTGCGGATCGACCGGTTGCCCGTCGGGGCCGAGCAGCGTGCCGTCGTGCAGCGTCTCGGCGGGCACGATGGCAAGCCGCCTGGCGGGATCGATCAGCACGCGGCCGTCGCGCAGGAACTGCAGCGTGTCGAACGGCGGCGGGCCGCCGGCGCCGAACGGCGACGCATTGCGTTCCGCGTTGGCCTGCGACCATGCCGCGCGCTGCGCCTGGATCGCGCGCATCGACTGCGGCCCATCTTCCCCGTCGCCGCGCGTGGCGCGGGTCTCCGGTGCCGGCATTGCGCGCGTGCCGTGTGCGCGGCCGCGCGCGTAGGCATCGCCGTAGAACGCCGTGTAGGTCTTGCCGCCCGCGCCCGACACCGGCGCGTCGGCGAACGCGTCGGCGAGCCGTGCGACGGCGCGGGCGCGATCGTGCCACGGTTGCCACGCGTCGGCTTCGCGCTGCAGCGCGTCCGGCAGCCGCACGTGCGCGGCGATGTCGATTCTGCTGGCCAGCTTGATTTCGTAGCGGGCCTCGAACGCGTTGAGCTGCGCGCGCGCTTCGGCTTCGAGCGCCGTGCGCGTGAAACGGCCGCGGCCGCTGTAGTCGAGCCCGAGCGTGCCCTGGATCGCCTCGACCGCATGCCTGGCCTCGTGCGCGAGCACGTACGTCATCGATGCGGGGCCGGCCGCCGCGCCGTCGAGTGTCACGCGCTTGCGCTTCGTATCGATTCGGCTGCCGCCGCCGCGCTTGCCGACGCGCACGCGCCAGCCGCTCGCGTCGAGCATGCGCAGTTGCGTCGCAAGCGTGCCGGACTGCAGCGCGAGCGCGCCGACCTCGTCGGGCAGCGGCGCGCCGCCGATCCGCATCCGCACGCGCGTGATGATCGACGGCTTCTGCGCGAACGCGTCGGGCGGCAGGCGCTCCGGTGCATTCAATGTGATCCAGCGCATCACGCCGTTCTCGATTTCCGTGAGCCGCGACAGCGACAGCTGATGCGACGCGTAGTCATGCCGGATCCGGCCGGGATCGCTGACCAGGAAGTCGCCCGTGCTCGTAAAGATGCCCTGCAGGTCGAAGCCGATGTCGGATTGTTGGAGCACCTCGCGCAGCTTCAGGATGTTCTGGAGCCCCGCGAACGAGATGACGGGCGGCAGCTCGCCTGCCGCGAACGCGTCGCTGTGGAACACGCCGAGCGGGCGGACCAGTGCGGAGACCACGCCGCCGAGCGCGCGAAACGGCCCGTGCAACTGCACGGTGCGGATGCCCAGCCCTTCGAGTTCCTGAAGCGCGTGTTGTTCGTCGGTCACGAGCTGCTCGTCGGCCGCGCGTCGTGCGTCGATCGTCGCGGGCGCCTGCTCGTGCGCCGACGGCGTCGGGCCGTGATCGACCGTGGCGAGCACCGCGTCGTCGCCGAGCGCGAACGCGGTCTTGCGCGCGCCGGCCCCCAGCAGTTCGCCGACGTGGTGCTCGACGTCGATCCGCGCGCCCGGATCGCCGGCGAGATGGACGCCCCCGGCGTCGGCCGCGAGTTCGCCGATGGCGTGCGGTGCCGTGGGCGCCGGATCGAAGCGGTGGAACACGCGCGTGTCGAGCAGCGCCGCATCGTCGCCGACCGCCCGCTCGGGCGGCGCGTAGACGGCGCGCTGCCATACGTTCGAGAGCCGCGCGGCGGCGGCGTTGCCGCCGTGCCGCGCGGACAGCACGATCGTGTCGGCGCCCTTGATCAGGCTCCACGGCGCCATGGCGAGCGCATATTCGTGCGCGCCGACCGGCTTGCCGTCGACCAGCAGCGTGCCGTCCGGCAGCGTGTCCGCGTGCAGCACGAGCAGGTTGCGGTCCGGCAACGTCGCCAGGTGACCGCCGCGGTGCGCGTGCAGATCGGCGGCGTCGGGGGTCGGGCGCGCGTCGCCGAACGGCGACGCGAGCACCGCGTGCGCGTGGCTCCAGGCGGTGCGCGCGTCGAGGTGCGCCTTGCCGTCCACCGCATCGCCGGCGTCGTGCATCCGCGGTGCGGGCAGGTGGCGGGGGAGGCCGCCGCCGCGCTTCTGGTGCGCCCAGACGTCGTCGTAGAACTCGCGATAGGTCTGCGCGTCGCGGCCCGATACCGGCGCCTCGGCGAACTGGTCGGCGAGCCGCCCGACCGTTCCCGTGTAATCGTTCGACGGGCCTTGCCAATCGACCCCCTCGCGCGCGATCGCCTCGGGCAAATGCGTGTGTTCGGCGATGTCGACGCCGCTCGACAGGGCGATCTCGTAGCGGGCCTCGAACGCATTGATCTGCGCGCGCGCCTCCGCTTCGAGCGCCTTGCGCGTGAAGCGGCCGCGATTGCCGTAGTCGAGGTTCAGCGCGCCGGCCATTGCTTCCACCGCCTGTCTCGCCTCGCTTGCAAGCGTGTACGTGATGCTGCCGGGGTCCTGCAGTGCGCCGTCGATCGTCATGCGGCGCTTGCGCGGATCGATGTGGCTGCCGCCGCCGCGCTTGCCGACCTTCACGCGCCAGCCGGCATCGTCGAGCATGCGCAGTTGCGTCACGAGCGTCGCCGACTGCATCGCGAGCGCTTGGGCGGCCTCGGGTAGCGGCGCACCGCCGAAACGCATCTGCATCCGCGTGAACCAGCCGGGGTTCTGCGCGGCGGCATCGGGCGCGGCGGGCTCCGTCATGTCCGGGTGCGCGGCCACGAGGTCGCCCTCGGGCAACGCTGCGACAGCGTGCGCCGTTGCGGGTCGCGGCTTTGCATCGTTCGCACGGGAGGGCGGCACCGCGCGCGCTTCGCCCGGTGCCGTCTCGTCGCGGGCAGGCGCACGCTCCGCGGCATCGGTGCGCTCGGGCCGGACCAGCACGAGAATCCGGTTCGGCGGGCTGAACCGGCCGTCGAGCGCGTTGGCCGGTTGCCGCATCGCGGCGGGATTCGGCACTTCGGGCTCGTTCGGGCCGCGCTTGCCGGCGAGCACGATGACCGTATCGTTGCCGGGGTTGCGCGGCGGGCTCGCGTGCGGTGTTTCGTCGGGGGCCGCGGCGCCGGGCAGGCCGCCGGCCGCCATGGCGCCTTCCGGCGCAGGGTCGAAGCGCAGCACACGCGCATCGGCGCGCAACTGGCCGTCGGGGCCGAATGCATCGGGCGCGGCCGCATAGACGGCCTTCTGCCAGCGGTTCGCGAGTTCCGGCGCGAGTGGCGCATCGTGCTCGCCCGCGACGACGATGACGGGATCCTGGAGATCCTGCGGGCGGATGGCGCCGCTGGCGGGGGCGTCCGGCCCGGCGCCGTCGCGCACGATGTACACCGTGCGGTCGCCGACCGCCATCGGCTCCGCGCGCGGCCCGCGCGGTACCGCGATGCCGGCCGGGTCGGACGTCGCCGGGCGCGCGGCGGGCGCCTCGTCGGTGAGATCGACGACCCGGACCGCGACGGTCGAGCGTGCGCCATCGGGCGCCGCGCGATGGCCGGCGCCGGCCGGCGTATCGGTCTCGAGCGGGCGATACTGCAGCGCGTGTGCGTCGGCGCTGCGCCGGTTGCTGGCTGCATTCGTCGCGTGCTCGGCAGCGCTTTCGTCGTGCTGCGCGTCGACGCGCGCGCGCGCCTCGCTCGTGCGCCGCGTGCTGCGTGCGTCGGCCGCGGTGCTCGCCGCTTCGTCCTGCACGGCCGTCTGCGCGAGGCTGCGCGCCGCCGGTTCGGCGCCGCCCGCGGCGGCATGCGCGTCGCGCGCCTGCTGCAATGCGCTGTCGAGCAGGTCGAGCGGTGTTCTCGCCAGGATCTTCGGCGTCGTGCTCATCCGCCCGCCGGGGCCGAACGACAGGCTTTCGCCCGTGTCGGTCAGCGAGTCGATCCGCGTGCCGTTGGTCCAGTTCTTGTCGGACGCCGACACGAGCGACAGCTTGCCGTCCTCGCCGAGCACCACGGATTCGCCCGCCGGCAGCGCCTTGCGCGACGCGCCGTCGAGCACGCGGATCGGCTTGTCGTCGTAGGTAAGCACCTTGCCGCCGGCCATCAGCGTGCCGTCGCGCGACACCGTCACGCGCTCGCCGTCGAGCGTCGCGCGATTGCGACCGGCCGCGAGCGACGCGTCGCCGCCCTTGTTCAGCAGTTGCCCGATCGTCTGGCCGTCGACCGTGACCGCCTTGCCGTCCGTCGTGCGCGCGACGAACGGCCTGCCGGTGCGATTGACGACGCTCGTGACCGCGCGCTCCTTGAGTCCGCCCGCGGCCATCAGCGCGAGGTTGGTGAAGCCGCCCACGAGCGCCTGGTTGCCCGCCTTGGCATCGTGGTTCCAGTAGTCGACACCGGCCTCGACGAACGACTCGCCGGCACCGGCCACGCCCGTCGTCAACGCGGTGGCCTTCATGGTGCCGTTGAGGATCGACGCGACTTTCGGCGTGCGCGTCAGCGCCGTGACGGTTCGCGTGAACAGCTTGCTGCCGACGAGCTTCGCCGCGCCGGCCGCGCCCATCGGCACCAGGTTGATGAAGTCCGAGCGCGCGCCCGCGTCGCTGAACGGATTGATGCTGCGACCGTGGTCCGCGCGGTTCGCGAGGTCGAGCGCCGAGCTCGTCATCGTCGCGGCGATCGACGTATAGGTCATGCCGGCGCCGACCACATTCAGCGTCGCGCCGAGCGGCAGGCCGAGCACCGTCGCGTCGAGCACGCCGCCGATGCCTTCGAGCACCATGCCGCCGATCAGCATCCCGAGATTGAGCTTGGTGCCCGTCAGCGTATTGAGGAAGCTGTCGAAGCCGCTGTCGTGGTGCGCGGCGCGCGACACGATCTGCAGCGAACCGTCCGCGTTATGGCCGGTCGCGATGTCCACCGTGCCGTCCGACGACAGCTGGTTGTTGTCGATGTAGTCGTTGATGTCGTGGTACGTGCCGCCCGTCTCGTCCACGAACTGCGTGCCGCCCTTGGGGTCCGTGACCTTGAACAGCGCGGTCGTCTGCATGCCGGTGTCTTTCGCGGCATACACGATCGGCAGCACGCTGATCTTCGTGGCGGCGCCGCCGCCGATCTTCAGCAACTGGTCGCGCACGCCGTCGATCGCCGACAGCTTGTCCTTGTCGGTGAAGTGCGTCTGCGTATCGGTGGCGACGGATGCGGTCGACGACGCATCGCCGCCGACGTCCGGCGCCATGCCGAGCGCGACGCCGATGAGATTGCGCTGCTGCGTGTCGCTCAGCTTGCCGAACTCGATCGTCGCACCGTTGCCGGTGTTCGCGCCCGCGGCGTCGAGCAGCGTGTTCGACAGCTCGCTGCGATGCGCCTCGTAGAAGTCGTGCTGTGCCTTCACGAAGTCGTTGTGCGCGTCCGTGCCGTCTGTCGTGTAGCGCAGCCGCTCGTCGAGGCCCGCGTCGAACTGGTCCATCAGCACCTGCTGGTGTGCCGATTCGCTCAGCAACTTCAGCCGCTGCACCGTGTTGTCGGCGTTCTGCACATCCTGCTTCGCCTGGTCGAGCTGGCTCTGGTACGGGTTCGGCAGCGGCGGCGTATAGGCCGGCAGGATGTCGCCGTCGGCGATTTGCCGGAAGCGCGTCGGTGCCGGATGCGACGCCTGCCAGTCGTCGTATTGCTGCTGGACCGTCGTCAGCGCGTCGTGCTTCTGCGATTGCTGGCTGCGTGCCTGGGCGAGCGCCGCGTTCGTGGCGCGCTCGTTGACCGAATCCGACAGGCGATCGTTGGCCGCGCGGATCGCGCCCGCGGCGACACGCAGACGTTTCGCATCGGCCAGCGTCGGGCCGGTGGCCGCCGTGGCGCTCGTCGCCGGATCGGTCTGCGACGGCGCGAGCGGGCCCGTCAGGAACGGCGCCGTGCCGGGCCATGTCGGGTTGCCGTTCGGCGTGCCGCTCCAGATCGGGTTGGCCGTCGGGTTCGTCGTCGAGAGCGGCGATGCAAGCAGCGGTGCCGCGCCGGGCAGGTTCGCCGCGCCGTTCGCGGGTGCGCCGGCCGCGTTCCACGGCGGCGGCGAAAATTGCAGCGACGCATTCAGCGGGTTCGGCTGCACGCGGCACAACGGCGGCGGCTTCACCGTGGCTTCGATCTGCGCCGCCTGGTCGTCGTACTGCTGCGCGAGCGATCCGCCGTACGCGACGACGAACGCGTCGTGCGCGATGCTGGCCTGCTGCTTCGCCATCTGCAGCTGCGTGTACGGGTCACTGGGATCGTCGTCGATCCTCGTATGCTTGCCGTGGAAGTTCGCCTGCAGCGTATCGACCTGCTGTTGCGCGGACAGCATCTGCAGATAGCTGCCGCTCGTGCCCGCCGTGGTTTGCGCGTGATCGAGCGCGGTCTTGTCCTTCGCGATCGCGCCGGGCACGATGACCGTCGGGCCTTCCTTGCCGTTGTCCGCGTCCGATCGCTGCTGCGCTTGCGCGAGCGTCACGCCGTCGTTCGCCGCCGAGAGCGCCGCATTGGCGTAGTTCGCCTCTTTCGCGGCGGTCGTGACGGCCTGCTGCGCGGCGTCCGCGGAGGCCGGTGTTTCGGGCAGCGACACTGCCAGGTTCTGTGACGCCAGCGCGTCGTTCAGCTTGCCGACGCTCGCATCGACCGCCGACTTGTAGTCGGGATCGGCGAGGTACGACTGGAACTGCGCATAGGCGAGATTCGAGTTCGAGATATCCGCGTAATACCTCGACGCGCCGGCGGCGGCTTGTGCGTCGGCGATCTGCCAGTCGTCGTACGCACGGATCTGGACGGGGTTCTTGCAGTCGCTCGCCTGCGGTGCCCAGTTCTTGTCGTTCGGATCGTGCGGGTAGTCGGGGAACAGCGCCTGCAGCGCGGCGAGCTTCTGGGTGGCGAGATTCTGCGCGTCGCCCGGGTTCGTGACTTCGCCCGTATCCGACTGCACCATGCCGGCGGGCATGTCGTTCGTCGCCTGTTCGCCGTACAGGATCATGTAGCCGGCGTCGGTCGTGACGTTCAGGTTGCGCTGCGCGCTGTCGGCGGCGGTGCGCGCCTTCGCGTAGTCGGCCTGGGCGGCCTTGCGTTCGTCGGGGGTCGACTCGGGATCGTGGTTGGCGATGCGCAGCACGTTCTGCGCACCCTGCAGCGATTGCGACGCGTTGTCGTACTGGGTCTGCGCGTCCTGGATCGCCTTCTGCACCGCGCGGGTCTTGTCGTTCTCGACCGTGATGTCGGGCGGCGGCGGCGTGTATTGCGCGGCCATGCTCTGGATCAGCGACGTCGCGGACGCGATCTCCGCGTTGGTCGGCTTCGACGGATCGGTGGTCGGCGTCGCAATCACCGGAATCGGCGGCGCCACGCTCGGGTTGGCCGGGCCGGCCGACGAATCGTCCTGCTTCGGCGGGGGCGGCGGCGCGACGACCGGGTCCAGCGTTTCCGACAGGAAGCGCTGCCAGTTCACGCCCAGTCCCATTCCGTCGATCGACAGCATGCTCGTCTCCCTTGACTCGCGCGAGGTGCGCCCCGCACGGCGCCACGTGCGCCACGATGCGATCCGACGAGTGTAGGGGCACGGATCGCGGCCGGATCCTCGCTGATTCGTAGCGCGGCATCCGGGCCGCCGCGTGCGCGCGCGGGAGGCTACGAGACGCGCGCGGCCCCGCGCCGGCGGCGTGCCCTGGGCGGGGCGGCCGATGCTCGTGCCCCGAAATACGGGCCGCGCGCCGTCACTGATCGAGACACCGCACGCACAGCCGCCTTGCCTGGTTCGCCGACAATCCGCGGCACATCATCACGACCGGGCGCGCATGGCACGACGGCGCGTCGGCGGATGCCGCGGGCGACGCGAGCCTGTGCGCGCGGTCGGGCGGCGTGGTCGCGGCGGCGTCCATGCGCCGTTGCCGCGCGGGCGGCGGCGTATCGCGCACCACCGGAATCGGTTCGACGCCGCCTTCGCGCGCGTTGCGCTGCGCGCTCGCGACGACGCGGCTCACATAGCCGCTCGCAAACCCGGTCGTGAAGTTGCCGCTGTAGTAGCACGACAGCGCCGCGCGCAACGCGGCCTGGGCGGGACGGCCGGTGTTCGCCGAGCGCGCGAAGCATTCGGTCAGGATCGCGCCGCCCGCCTGCAGGTTGCGGCACGGTTCGAACATCGTCGTGTCGTCGAGGCCGTATTTCGCGAAATTGCGCTCGTTCACCTGCGCGAGGCCGACGCTGTAGCTGAAGCCGCGCGCGGCCAGCTCGCTCGCGGTCGCGCGCGCTTCGTCGAGCGATGCGGGCTGGCGCGTCAGGTGGCCGCCGACCACGCCGATCGCATAGGGATTGAAACCGGACTCGGTGCGCACCAGCGCGGCGAGCGTGTCGGGATCGACGTTCGGCGCGCACGCGCGTGCGAGCTGCGCGAAGCCCGCGGCGTTGCCGGCCGCGTGCGCGCTGCGCGGCTGCATGCCCGCGCACGCGAGCGTCAGCGCGAGCAGCGTGACCAGCGCGCCGAGGTGCGCGACGCCGCCGCGCAGGCCGCGCGCGTTCATCCCGCCCCCGCCACGCGATACGACAGCACGAGCCCGTGCACGAGCAGCGACCAGCCGTCGAGCGCGACGAACAGCAGCAGCTTGAACGGCACCGAGATCGTCGTCGGCGAGATCATCTGCATGCCTAATGCAAGCAGGATGTTCGCGACCAGCAGGTCGACGACGATGAACACGATATAGATCACGAAGCCGATCTGGAATGCCTTGGTCAGCTCGGCGAGCGTGAAGCTCGGCACCAGCACGAGCAGGTCGTCGTCCTTGATGCCGTCCGCGCGGTTCTTCGGCCATACCGACGTCGCGGTGCGCACGAAGAATTCGCGATCGCGCTGCCGCGTGTGCGACACCAGGAAATCCTTGATCGGCGGCAGCGCGGCATCGGCGAGCGCGCCGATATCGGCGGTCGACAGCTGCCCCGATGCGTCGAAGTGGCGTGCCTGCAGCGCGTCGCGGATCGACATCCCGACCGGCGCCATGATGAACAGCGACAGGATCAGCGCGATGCCGTTCAGCACGAGGTTCGGCGGCACCTGCTGGATGCCGAGCGCGGAGCGCAGCAGGCCGAGCACGACCACGAGCTTCGTATAGCTCGTCACCATCAGCGCGGCGAACGGCGCGATGCCGAGCGCGGCGATCACCGCGATCAGCGCGACCGGATTCGGCAGGTTACCCATCGTTCAGCGCTCGCGCGGCGCGGGCTGCGTCAGCGTGACGACGCGCACGCCGAGCTTCTGGCCGACCGCGATCAGGTGGCCGGTGCCGATCAGCATCCCGTTCGCGACGAGATGGATCACGCTCTGGTTGATCCCTTGCTCCAGTTCGATGACCGCGCCCGGTTGCAGCGTGCCGAGCTCGCCGAGCGGGATCGACGTCGGCGGCAACTCGAAACGCAGGTCGACCGCGAGGCCGTCGAGCGTGCGCGGCGCATCGTTCTGCGGCGCGTCGTGCGCGGTCGCGGGCGGGGTGTCGGTGCGGGTCGGTTCCAAAGGCATCTCCCTGATTCGTTCGACGGTCAGCCGCGGGCCCGACGGCCGTCCGGTGATTTCCCACGCGGGCGCAGCCGGCACCCGGGCGACGCACAGCAGGGTCTGCTCGTGCGCGCGCCAGCGCTCGATCGCGATGATGTCGCCGCTGACGACGTCCGCCAGCTCGGCCATCGTCAGCGCGGTCCCGCCGATCTCGAACACGAGCGGCACCGGCAGGCTCGCGTAGGCCGCGTGCGTGTCGGGCCGCGCGGCCGGTGGCGTCGCGAAGAACACCGCGAGCGCGTCCGGCGCATCGAACAGCAGCGCGCCGTGGCAGCGCCAGGCCCCGTCGGCGCGGCGCAGCTCGAAGCGCAGCGCGGCCGGCGCGGTGCGCCACGCGGGCACGCTCGCGGGCGGCGGCAGCAGTTCCACGCGCTGCCGCGTCGCGGCCTGCAGCACGGCCGCGAGCGGCGCGGCGAGGTCGGCGAGCAGCGCCGCGCGGATCACGGCCGGCACGGCCGGGTCGGCCGCGTCGCCGAGCCATTCGGTTTCCGCGACCGGATCGAGCCATAGCGTGCCGGCCGCCGGGCCGACGACGAAGCGGTACGCATGCGCATCGGCGGCCGGTTCGGCATCGACGCGCCAGCGCACCTCGCAAGCGTGTTCGCCGAGCGTGACCGGGATCGCGGCCGTCGCGCCATACGCATGCGACAGCCCGCGCGCGGCAGCGGCGGACAGGCGCGGCAGGTAGGGCGACGCATCGAGCGCGACCACGGCCGGCGGGGGCGGGACGGCATGCGCGGTGGCCGCGGCGGGCGGGACCCGGTTCGCGGCGTCGCCGGCGTCGGCATTCGTCAGGGACAGCGCAGGCACGGCGGGATCGGGGCGGATTCGGCGTTGGTTCGACGGGTTGCGGTGGCCGGCGGCGCAGGGTGCGCTCGGCTGCTGCGTCGATTGTAGGGACGGTGTCGGCCGCGTGCCGCGCCGGAATCCGTAGTCGCGCGCAGCGCGCGGTGGCGCGGGCGGCGGTGAGCTACGAAGCCGGTTGCGGGGTGGCGTGGCGGGAGGGGGATGGCGGTACGGCGTGGCAGCAAGCGCACCCGTGTGCGCCGCCGCAAAGGCGGTCGCCACCGTGAGGCGGCGATCGTGTCGCGGCGGCGCAGGCATGCCGGGCCGCCACGCGCTGCAGGTCGAACGTGCCGCGCGGCGGGGGAGCGTGGCCGGCGCGCCGCGCGAGCGGGCCGCCAGGCGTCATGCGTAGTCGGCCAGCGCCGGCTGCGGCGCGGCGCGCAGGATCGGCGCTACATCGTGGCGCTCGACGTGCGTCATGGCCGCGCCGAACAGCACCAGCCGATAGCCGACCGCATAGATCGGGATGATCCGCAGGTTCTTGTCGTGATCGAGTTGCAGCTTCGAACGGATGCGCGAGATATGGGTATCGAGCGTGCGCGACGATACGCCGAGCTCGCGGCCCCAGACCGCTTCCTGGATCGCTTGCCGCGGCACGATCTTGTTCATGTTGTCGAGCAGGAATTCGACGACGTCGAATTCACGCGGCGTGACGTCGACGACCGTGTTGTCGATTTCGATCGTGCGGCGCACGAAGTTGATTTTTATATTGTCGATGTACAGGTATTTGCAATCCATGTGGCCCTCGCATGTCCGTATAGGAGTGTTGCGGGTCATGTACTGCAACTTCCGGGCCAGGGGCGGATCGTCAGGGCGGGGCGCAGGGCGCGAGCGGGGCGGGCGGCGCGCCAGCCTTGAATCTGAAAGAATTTTTAACGCGGGACGAGCGGCGGGCTTCGCGAGGGCCGGATCAATATTGAAGAATTGTTACGTAGCATCAATCGGGAAACGTTACGGGCGTTACGGAGGGCGTAACGTGGGAAACGGTGGCGACGATGCCGAGGCTTTCGCACGGCATGGGGCGTAAAATCACGCCGATAAACCCGACATGGAACCCTACATAAGACTCTACTTGTATCAATTGAAATTTCATATAAATCATGAGGTTGAATGGGTATAATTGCCGACAGTGAACCCTACATTCAACCCTACATGAAGTCCGACAGCGAAGCATGACGACCGTTGCTGCCTTCGAACCGTTGTTTCCCGAGGATCGCGTCCTCGAAGCGCTGCTCGATCAGGCCGGGCAACTCGTCGAATCGTCGCAGCGATTGCTCGCCGTGCGGGATACCCCGTTGGCCCGCGCGCTCGTTCCCCAGTTGCGCGCCATGAATTCGTACTACACGAACAAGATCGAAGGTCAGCATACGACCCCTGCCAAGATCGAGGCCGCGCTTCATCGGGACTACTCGACCGATACCGTCGAGCGCAAGAAGCAGCGCTTCGCGGTCGCGCATATCGCAGCGGAAGCGGCGCTCGAGGAAGAATGGGCCGCTCTTCCGGTCGCCGCGCTGTTTGAACCTGCGCGCGTCCCGGTCATCCACGAACGGTTCTTTTCCTGTTTGCCCGAGGATGAACGCGTCACCGAGGACGGACAGGTCATCGTTCCGGGCGAGTTCCGGCGCTCGGATGTGACGGTCGGGCGCCATCTGGCGCCGGAGCCGGAGATGATCGAGCCGTTGCTGCAAGCCTGGGCGGTGCGCTACGCCCGCATTCGCGCGAAGGAATATCAAGTGATCGCGATCGCTTGCTCGCATCACCGTCTGGCCTGGGTACACCCGTTCATGGACGGCAACGGCCGTGTCGCGCGTCTGCATTCGCATCTTGGGCTGCACGCCGCCGATCTCACCCATGGGCTGTGGTCGCCGCTGCGCGGGCTGGCGCGCGAGCATGCGCAGTATTACGCGAGACTAAGCGAAGCCGATCAGACTCGGCGCAACGATCTGGATGGCCGGGGCAACCTGTCTCAGGAGGGGCTCGTCCGGTTTGCCGGATTCTTTCTGGATCGCTGCCAGGATCAGGTCGGATTCATGGTCCATATGACCGAGTTCGGCGGGGTGACGGGGCGTATGCTGGATCTGCTGCGGTACCTGGAATTCAATCCATGGGCCATCGGTTCGGAAAGATCGGTCGTCAAGGCGGAAGCCGCCGCGCTGGCCATGGAATTCGTCGCACTGCGTCGTACCGTCACGCGCGCGGAATTCGCGCAGATGCTTGGCGTAAGCGACGTGCTGGCGCGCCGTATGGTTCGGTCGTTGCTCGACTTCGGGTTGCTGACTTCGCCTTCACACCGCGGTGATCTTTCGTTCGGGCTGCCGCTTGCAGCACTTCGATTTCTTTTTCCGAGGCTTTGGCCGGAAGTCGAACAGGAGTGAGCGATCCGGGCGGCGCGTGTTGCGGGCCGCGGGCGGTGTTGCGGAATGAAAAACCGGCCGCGCAACGTTCCCGTCACCCGGCCGGCCTGGCGTTTCGCCTTGGCGCGCGTCAAGCCTTCGCGCTATCGCCCGAATCGAACGGCAGCACGTAATGCCGCTTGCCGGTCGCTGCGAAGATCGCGTTGGCCACCGCCGGCCCGATCGGCGCGACGCCCGGCTCGCCGACGCCGGTCGGCGCCTGCGCCGACGGGACGATATGCACCTCGACCTTCGGCATCTCCGCCATCCGCAGCACGTGATAGCCGTCGAAGTTGCGCTGCTCGACGTGGCCGTCCTTCAGCGTGATCGCGCTGTGCAGCACCGCGCCGAGCCCGAAGCCGATCCCGCCTTCCATCTGCGCGGCGACGATGTCGGGGTTGATCGCGATCCCGCAGTCGACCGCGCACACCACGCGCTCGACCTTCACCTTGCCGTCGGCGTCGACCGACACCTCGGCTACCTGCGCGACATAGCTCTTGAACGCCTCGGCCACCGCGATCCCGCGCCCGCGGCCCTTCGGCAGCGGCTTCGCCGGATCCCAGCCGGCCTTCTGCGCGGCCAGCTCGAGCACCGCGCGCAGGCGCGGCTCCTTCGCGAGCAGGTCGCGGCGGAACAGGTACGGATCCTTGCCGGCCGCGTGCGCGGCTTCATCGATGAACGCCTCGACCGCATACGCGGTGTGCGAACTGCCGACCACGCGCCACCACAGCACGGGCAACCCGACCTGGGTGGTCGTGAGCTCGACCGACACGTTCGGCACCGCGTACGGCAGGTTCGCCGCACCCTCGACCGACGTCGCGTCGATCCCGTTCTTCACCATGAACGCCTCGAACGGCGTGCCGGCGAGGATCGACTGGCCGACGATCCGGTGCCGCCAGCCGACCAGCCGGCCGTCCGCGGTCAGCCCCGCGTCGAGCTTGTGGAAGTACATCGGGCGATAGAAGCCGCCCTGGATGTCGTCCTCGCGCGTCCATTGCAGCTTGACCGGCTTGCCGTCCGCGCCGAGCGCCTTCGCGATCGACACGGCCTCGACCACGTAGTCCGACCACGCGTTCGCGCGCCGGCCGAAGCTGCCGCCTGCGTACAGCGTGTGGATCTGCACCTGCTCGGGCTTCAGGCCCGCGACCTTGGCCGCGTTGCCCTGGTCGACCGTCTGGAACTGGTCGCCGGCCCAGATCTCGCAACGGTTCGCCGTCAGCTTGACGACCGCGTCGAGCGGTTCCATCGGCGCGTGCGCGAGATACGGGAATTCATAGGTCGCGCTGACCTTGCGTGCCGCGCCGGCGATCGCCGCGTCGGCATCGCCGTCCTTGCGCGCCGACGCGCCGGGCTTCGCGGCGAGCTGCCGGTATTCGCGCATGATCTCGTCCGAGCCGCGCTTTTCGGCGTTCGTTTCGTCCCAGTCGACCTTCAGCGCGTCGCGGCCCTGTTTCGCGGCCCAGAAGCCGGTCGCGACGACCGCGACGCCGCGCGGCACCTGCACGACCGCCACCACGCCGGGCACGGCCTTGGCGGCCGTCGCGTCGAACGACTTGACCGTCGCGCCGAAGCGCGGCGGGCGCTGCAGCAGCGCGACGCGCATGCCGGGGAAGGTGGTGTCGAGCGTGAAATGCGCGGTGCCGTTCGACTTGGCGGACGCGTCGACGCGCGGAATGCGATGGCCGATCAGCTTGAAGTCGGCCGGCTGCTTCAGCGCGACCTTGTCGGGCACCGGCAGCTTCGACGCATCGGCGACGAGCGTGCCGTAGGCGGCCGTCTTGCCGCTCTTCGCATGCGTGACGACGCCGCCCGCGGTGGTCAGCTCGCCGGCCGGCACCTTCCAGCGCGCGGCCGCGGCCGACACGAGCATCGCGCGCGCCTTGCCGCCCGCTTCGCGCAACTGCTGCCACGAGTTCGACATGGCCGAGCTGCCGCCCGTGCCCTGCATCGTGCCGAACGCGAGGTTCGCATAGCGCTTCGCATCGGCCGGCGCGCTTTCGACGCGCACGCTCGACCAGTCGGCATCGAGCTCCTCGGCGACGATCGTCGCGATGCCCGTGTAGGCGCCCTGGCCCAGTTCGACGTGCTTGGCGATCACGGTGACCGCACCGTCGGGCGTGATGCGCAGAAACGCGTTCGGCGCGAAATCGGCGGCGGGTGCCGTCGCGGCGAGCGCGCGGCGGCCGAGGCCGGCCCATTCGAAGCCGATCGTCAGGCTGACGGCGGCCGCGGCGCCCGCGGCCTTCAGGAACGTGCGACGCGACGGCTGCACCGCATCGCGCTTGTCGAGATCGATCGTCATGGTCAGGCTCCCAGCGTCGCGGCCGCGTCGTGGATCGCGGCCCGGATCCGGGCGTAGGTCGCACAGCGGCAGAGGTTGCCGTTCATCGCGGTGTCGATGTCCGCGTCGGTCGGTTTCGGGTTTTGCTCGAGCAGTGCGGTGGCCGACATGATCTGGCCGGACTGGCAATAGCCGCACTGCGGCACCTGCAGCTTCACCCAGGCGGCCTGCACGGCCTGCGCGGGCTTGCTCTGCAGGCCTTCGATCGTGGTCACGTGCTTGCCTGCGATCCCGGCGAGCGGCAGCACGCACGAGCGGACGGCCTGGCCTTCGAGATGGACCGTGCATGCGCCGCACTGCGCCATGCCGCAGCCGAACTTCGTGCCGGTCAGCCCCGCGTGTTCGCGGATCGCCCAGAGGACGGGCATCGACGGATCGGCGTCGAGCGTGACACTCTTGCCGTTCAGGACAAACGTGGTGGGCATTTTTTGTCTCCGTGGGGAAAACCCGGCATGCGCCGGTCAGGTGGCAGTGTGCGTGAGCGGCCGAATTTTACGTCTACCCAATCCTGCAAATTTATTGAACAATCCTGCAAATCCCCGGCACGGCGCCGGGCGTTTCGCTATGCTCCCGCGATTCAGGGAAAGGAAGCGAGGACTCCGTCATGGACATGACCGATATCGCGGCGTCGCGCGAATCCGGGCGGCGCGAACTGGCGTCGCTGATCGGCCGTTTCGCGCCGACGGACGGCTCCCACTCGACCGCCGTGCCGGCACTGATGCTGCACCGGCACGGGCATCCGGTCGATCTCGGCTGCGGCGTGTCGCGCGCCGCGCTCGTGATTGCCGCGCAGGGCGCGAAGCGCGTGATCGTGGCCGGCCACGCTTACGAATACGACACGCAGAATTGCCTGATCACGTCGATCGACTTGCCGATCCTCTCGCGCGTCACGCAGGCGTCGCCGGATGCGCCGTACCTGTGCCTGTCGCTGACGCTCGATCCGCAGCGCATCGTCGAACTCGCGGCCGAGATGCGGCTGCCGGAGCCCGATGCGGGCCCCGAAGGCGAGGGCATCGCGCTCGCCGAGCTGACGCCGCCGCTGCTCGATGCCGCGCTGCGGCTGTTGCGGCTGCTCGATACGCCGGCCGACATTCCGGTCGTCGCGCCGCTGATCGAAAAGGAATTGCTGTACCGGCTGATGACGAGCGGGCAGGGCACGCGACTGCGGCACATGGCCGTCGCGGGCAGCCAGACGCACCGGATCGCGCGCGCGATCGAATGGATCCGCGATCACTATGCGGAACCGATGCGGGTCGACACCCTCGCGCAGGCGGTCAACATGAGCGTGTCGTCGCTGCACCATCATTTCAAGCACGTGACCACGCTGAGCCCGCTGCAGTACCAGAAGCAGTTGCGGCTGCACGAGGCGCGGCGGTTGCTGCTGCGGCAGGGCGGCGATGTCGGCTCGGTGGCCGCGACCGTCGGCTACGAGAGCGCGTCGCAGTTCAGCCGCGAATACAGCCGGCTGTTCGGCGCGCCACCGATGCGCGACGTCGTGCATCTGCGCAAGAAGGAACTGCTCGGGCCCTGACGGCGATGCAGGTCGTGTCGATGGCAGCGAGCCGGCTGCCGCGCGTCGCATGTTTCGCCGGCGCCGGCTGACGGACAACCCGCATGTCATGGGCGCCGCACGCAGGCGCGATCGGGGTAGCGGCACGCACGGCCGCGCCGCGCATGCGTTTCGGTTTCACGCATGCATCCCGGTAGCGCGCGAGCGGATGCGGCGATTGCCGGCCGGATGCGGCCCCACGGGTCGACACGCGCAAAAAAAGTCGCGTGATGACGGATTTTCAGCGTCAATCGCGCGCGGCACGAACCTGTTTCAGCAATGAGATTCCCGGTCGATATCGCTTCGATAATGTTGCTCGCGCGTATCGTGTGTCGTGATCCCGTCATTGAAACACGATCGTAATCGGCATTGAATGCAGGCCAATTGAATGACGACCGTCAATATCATTCAAGTGTATTGAAGGATTCGCGCGGACGCGTGTCGTCGTTTTTTCGATAGGCAGGCGGGGTGACAGCTTTCGGCCGGCGCCGCACCCACCGCTATTTGCCGCGCGTTCGCATTGTCGGTCGACGCTCGATCCCGTTGGCCCTTTTCACGGATGAATCAATTGCGTTTCGCCGCAGCCGGTGCGCGCCTCCTGCGAACGCTGCGCAGCCCGCCGCGCCGGGCTCGCACGGCCGGTTGCCGGCCGATCCGCTGCGATGGATGTCGGGGCGCTGCCTGCCCGTCGCGCGGCGCGCAACCCGCGATCGGCCGGCTCGGACGCGGTGCGGGCCCGCTCGCCACGCGGCGCGCTTCTCAAGCATGAAACACCCGTTCGCATCCGCGCCCGAGCGCATGCTGGAGCCCGCATTCGTCCGTCTTTTCCGGGGATTGCTTCGTGGCACTCAATGATCGCCGCATGCCGGCGCCGGTCGTTGCGATACATTCCTGAAACAAAAAATATCGTTTCTGGCGACAGGGACGGACATGGCGGTCGGTGCGCGCCGCGCAACGGTCGGTGGCATAACGCGTGGCATGTTGCTTGCGATATTGAGTGCATCGGCGAGCGGTCGACATGATGCGATCAAGATGTGGGGCGGCCACCTCGTCAAAGAGCCAGTCGGGGAAACGGCAATGAAGACCATTAGCAGCAGCGTAATCCGCGCGTGGTTGGCGCAACAGTGGGGTAGTCGGACGGATGGGGGAATGACGCGCGGCGCAGTGCCCGCTTCGCGGGTTCCTCGTTGCCGGTTTCGCGGCTTCCGCACGGTGCACGCGCGGGAACGCCTGTCGCTCTGCACGGCAACCGACCGCCAGTGGTGTCCGCCGTCGTTCAGTTCACCCGGATGGACCAGGCTGTTCGTGCCGGACAGCCTGGCGCCGATTCGTCTTCGACCGTGCCGGGCCGTTTCGATTGCGCCGCGTACCTGCCGGCGCTGGCTGGACTAGCTCGAACGCCCATCGGCCGGATTGCCCGGAAGATCGTTGATCGGTAGATCAGGGAGAAGCGATGCCACCTGACTGTCATGCAGGCCCGTTATTGCCGCAATAACGCGCATTTTTCCAGCGGCACTGCATTGACGGTGGGCAACACCATTCACGCATTTTCGATCGATGAAGCGGATGCCACGTGCCGGCATGCCGCAAGGCCGAGTATCGAAAACGAATGATCCGGAAGGGTGAATTCCTTTTTGCGGATGCGTTTGGTGATTTGTTTCCTGATTATTAAAAACGCAGATATGCCTTGTCGAAAGTGCCAGTTAAAAAGTTCGGAAAACTAAAAAAGACGAACATGAACTTGGATTGGCCAAAAATTTCTGGGTATCGGATTCGGTGTGAATCGATTCTTTTTAATTTGATAGTGATCCTTATTTTTCGGGATTGCTCATGGCAGGGAAGTTGAAGGCGTGCAGCTTTCCTCGCTTGTTCCGTCCACGCCGTTATGGAGTCGACCATGAAGAAGCTTCTGATTGCAGCAGCAGTTATGGCGGTTTCGGGTGCAGCGTTCGCAGCGAGCGGCACGACATCGACCAGCAACTCGTCGAGCGGCGGCCAAACGATGGCCGTGGTCACCGGGTTCGGCCAATTCACCGCGACCAATTCGGGCGCTGGGCTCGGCGCAGCCGGGGCAAGCGCCGGCGACGGCAGCAGCGCTGCGCTCTCGTACACGACCCACACCAACACGTCGACGGTGGGCGGCTTCGGCTGGGGCGGCGCACAAGCCGGCGGCTCGAGCGGCGCAAACGCCGGCGCGACCGGCTGGACGATGTATCACTACTAAGCCGCGGCGCATAGCGTTCGTCATGGACTGGTGGCACGGATGCCGGGTTGCGTTCCGCAAGGGCGGGCCCGGCAGCCTGGCCACCGAATTTCCTCACAGAAAGGAATTGCTATGAAAGCCAACGTCTTTTTAGCGGCGGCGCTCACGGTCGTGTCGTCGGCGGTAATGGCGTCCGGACCGACCACGTTCAACCAGACGCAATCCATCGCGGCGGGCGTATCGGGTTCGGCGCTGGTCGGCACCGGAAGCTATACGAGCAACTCGACTTCGGTTGCGGGCGCAAATGCAGGAAGTACCGTGACACCCGCTGGATCCACCGGCACGGCATCCGCCTATCACGACTCGACTTCGACGGCCAGCGGCTTTGGCTCGAACGGGGGCGCGTTCGCGGCAGGCGGCGGTATCGGTGCCGCAGGCTCGTTCGGTGGAACCGGCAATACGAGCGAGAACGCGAATGCGCTGTCGGGAGGGGTGACCGCCACGATCGTACTGGGCGCGAACCACTACACGGCAACGGGTGCGAACGACAACGGCAATGCCACGGGGGGGGCCGCCGCCCTGACGGGCATTGGCGGGTCGAGCGCGATCGCGGGCTCGAGTCACTTCAACTCGTCGACTGTGTGGGGCACCGGCCCGGCCGGGTCGCCATCCGCGGCGGGCGGCAGCCAAGGCAGTTCGGGCGCAACCGCAAGCAGTCCTTAATGGGGTGTTGGGGGGGACCAGTTTCCCAGAGATGCTGGTCTCTTGCTTCGCCTTGTTGACACCGTAAGGAGTTGGCATGAAGCAGAAACTGATTGCCGCCGCTCTGATGCTCGCGTCTCTGACGGCATATGGCGCTGACCGTGCTGCCGAGGACGTGCAATCAAATTTGCAGACGTCAAACCCTACAACCAACCCGTCACAACAACAAACGCTTTCGTCGGGCAGTGCCATCGGCACACCGGACTCCCGGCCCTGGCCGGGCATGTCGGGCGGCTCGTGGTCCCAGCTGGGTAGCGGCTGGAAGCAGTTCGGGGAAGCGGGCAAAGCTGAAGGAATTCAGGGGAATTAATACGGTTGCCTGGGTGGGAGGTCAAACCTCGTCCGGAGATTGAAATGAACAGCAACAAGATCAGGGCGGCATGCGCGGCGATGTTCGCGATGGCCGCGATCGGTGCCCAAGCGCAAACCGCCGACTCGACGTCCAGCGCGCAGTCCTCGACATCGTCCACGGCGATCAGCCAGGGCGGCGGCTCGAGCATGAACACGAACGTCACCAGCTCGCGCGGCGGCAACGCCAGCAGCGCGAGCACCAGCGGCGTGCGCGGCAGCGGCAATTCGAACGTGCAGGTCAACGTGACGATGCCGTCCGCCGCGAGCGGCGGCTCGAACGTGACGCCGCAGAGCACGAGCACGCTCGCGGCCGGCGCGCCCGGCAGCAGCCCGTACAACACCCAGTCGGCGGAAAACGTCAACTACTCGGGTACCCAGACGATCAAGACCAACCCGGCAATCCAGGCGCCCGGCCTCACGACCACGCTGTCCGATACCTGCATGGGCTCGGTGAGCGTCGGCGTGTCGTTCCCGGGGTTCGGCGCGACGGGCGGCACGACACTGGTCGACCAGGCGTGCGTGCGTCGTCTCGATGCACGTGAATTCCGCGCGATGGGGCTGACCGACGTCGCGCTCGCGCTGCTGTGCCAGAGCGATGCGAACCGGCGCGCGGTGGAAGCGACCGGGCACCTGTGCCCCGGCACCACCGCGCCGCTCGCGCGGTCGAACGTGGCGCCCGCCGCCGAAGCGACCGTGGCCGACGACGTGAAGTATCGCGATCCGCTCGTGCGCAGCCGCATGGGCCTGCCGCCGCTCGACGCCGCCGCACCGGCACCCGCGCAGACGCGCCCGGTGGCGACGACCGCGGTCCAGGCCGCGCCGCTCGCGGTGCCGGCGCCCGCGCCGTCGATCGCCGCGCCTGCCGTCAGCGCGGTGCCGGCGGCGACGCAAGCCGCCGCCAGGGCATCGCAAGCGGCTGCCGTCGTGCCGGCTGCTGCTGCGGCAGCCGTCGCACCGGTTGCCGCCGCGGCGCCGGTGGTGAGTGCCGCGCCTGCGGTCGCACCGGCTGTGGTGAGCGCCGCGCCTGCCATCGCACCGGCTGCGCCGAGTGCGGTGCCTGCTGCGGCCATCGTGGCCGCGCCGGCCGTCGCCGACAAGGCGCCGGAACAACCCGCGCCGGTGGTGGCGGGCAAGGCGCCGGAACAATCTGCGCCGGTGGTGGCGGACAAGGCCCCGGAACCTGCGCCCGCCGCAACCGATACCGCAGCGCAAGCCGCGGCGGCGCCGGCGGTCGACACGCAGGCGCCGGAACCCGTGCCGGCCATCGCCGACAAGGCCCCGGAACCGGCACCGGCGGCAGCCGACACCGCAGCGCAAGCCGCGGCAGCACCGGCCGCCGACGTGAAGGTGCCGGATGCCGCGCAAGCCGCACCGGCCGCGACCGACGCCGCGCCGCAAGCCGCCGAAGCCGCAGTACCGGCTGCCGAGCCGGCCCCGCAGGCAGTGGCCGAAGCGCCTGCCCCGGAAGCGGTTCAGCCCGCCGCAGCGGCGGCCGCAGCCGACACGCCGGTCGTCGACGCGAAGGCGACGGATGCGGTCGAGTCCGCTGCCGCACCGGTACCGTCCGCCGAGATGCCGGCCGCGACCGATCCGATGCCCGCCACGGCCGGCCAGCAGGCTGCTCCGGCCGCTCCCGTGATGCCGGCTCCGGCCGTCATCTCGACGAGCACGTCGTCGTAAGCGTGCGGCCCGGCTNGCACGCCGGCCGCGCGGGAGCCGGGATCCGCTGCGCGACGCGCGTTGCAAGTTTGACGGGTGTTGGTCCCCTCCCCGAGGTCAACACCTCTTTTTGCCTGACGAGGGTACAAGGAGGCCTCAATCATGAGGATCTTTTTGGTCGCTCTGCTGCTGGTCGGCACGCAAGCCGCCGCGCAGTCGGTTTTCCAGAACCCTGCGGTCTTTGTCATCCTGAGCGAGCAGACCCTCGCGAACGCCGCGAGCGTCCAGCAGGCGCTGACGACGCTTGGCCGCCCGGACAACACGGCATGCGTGCCGATGGTGATGGTCGGCGCCCCGCAGATGATTTACATGATGCCGGAGGAAGGGCACGCACCGTCGTGGCACTCGCCGGTGTACGGTCGCGGCGCGCCGTTCGAAGCGCAGAACGGACCGCACCCGACCGGCAAGACGGTCGGCGCGATGCAGCATGCGAACGACATGCAGACGCAGCCGTGGAGCGACAGCAGCGCGATCACGCAGAAGATCGCCGGCGAGTCGAGCCTGTCCGCGTCGGCGCGCGTCAGCGACTGGCAACGCAACGCGCTGAACACGATCGAGACGGCGCCGGCGACGGAAGTGACGGTCAACGGCAAGACCTACCGCACCTATCGCGAGGACCTCAACCAGGCTGCACGGCCCGTCGTCGAACCGCAGATCTATACGCAGCGGGTCGTGTTTTGCCGATAACGAAACTTTCCCGAGCGGACCCGCCGGCTGTGCCGCGCGGGCATGAAGGCCCACCGCGCATCATTGCGCGCCGCCCGGTCCGCCCGACAACCCTACGCGGCGAGGCGACCGTGAACCATTGCTGCCCGATCAGACTGTCAGGCCCGCAGGAGTGCGAACGGGCCGCAAGCGCGCCGCCGTTCGTCGCGGTCCGGCGCCCCCATGCCGCGCTGTCGCGACCGCTCGTGTATCTGTCGCAGCACCCCGATGCGGGGCTCGTCGACTGGCTCGTGTCGCGCGGCTGGGACGTGTGGCGCGCGAAATCCGTTGCGGATGCACTGAATCTCGTCAAGGCGAACCGCCTGCATGCGGGCATCGTCGATTTCGGCGACGTCGCGTCGCCGGACGTCGTGTCGTTCGAGGTGCTGCTGCGCGATCCGCGCATCGGCTGGGTCGCGCTTGCCGACGACGAGCGATTGCGCGACGTGACCATCGCGCGCCTGATTCGCCAATGCTGCTTCGACTACGTGCGCAATGCGACGGCCTATACGACGATCGGCTATCTCGTCGGCCATGCGTACGGGATGCTGAAGCTGGCGGAAAGCGATCCGGCCGTCGACGCCGCGGCGCCCGGCGACGCGATGATCGGCGCGTGCGACGCGATGCGCCGCTTGTTCGCGACGATCCGCAAGGTCGCGAACACCGAGGCCACCGTGTTCATCGCCGGCGAATCGGGCACCGGCAAGGAGCTGACCGCGGCGGCGATCCACCAGCATTCGTCGCGCGCCGACGCGCCGTTCGTCGCCGTGAATTGCGCGGCCATTCCGCCGACGCTGCTGCAGGCCGAGCTGTTCGGTCATGAACGCGGCGCGTTCACCGGCGCGCATCAGCGCAAGATCGGCCGCATCGAGGCCGCGCACGGCGGCACGCTGTTTCTCGACGAAATCGGCGACATGCCGTTCGAGAGCCAGGCGAGCCTGCTGCGGTTCCTGCAGGAAGGCAAGATCGAGCGGCTCGGCGGGCGCGCGTCGATTCCGGTGGACGTGCGAATCGTGTCCGCGACCCACGTCGATCTCGAGGCCGCGATGCAGGCGGGGCGGTTTCGCGCCGACCTGTATTACCGCCTGTGCGTGCTGCGCATCGACGAACCGCCGTTGCGCGTGCGCGGCCGCGACATCATGCTGCTCGCCGACCACGTGCTGCGGCGCTATCGCGGCGACAGCTCGCACCGGATTCGCGGCTTCATGCCGTGCGCGATCGAGGCGATCCACAACTATGCGTGGCCCGGCAACGTGCGCGAGCTGATCAACCGGATCCGCTTCGCGATCGTGATGACGAACGGCCCGCTGATCTCGGCCGTCGATCTCGAACTGACGCAGTACACGTCGCACCGGCCGCCGACGCTCGCCGAAGCACGCCGGCAGGCAGAGCGGCGCACGATCGAGGAAATGCTGCTGCGGCATCGGCTCCAGCATGCCGACGCCGCGGCGGAACTCGGCATCTCGCGCGCGACGCTGTACCGCCTGATGATCGCGCACGGGCTGCACGGCTGACGCCGGTCGCGCTCGCGCGGCACGCGTCCCGGCGTCATGCGGTCGCGGGCCGCTGGGCGGGCGGCCTCAGGCCGGCCGTTCGAAGCCCGATTCGACCCAGCGTGCGGCGCTGGCCTTGTTGAGCTTGAAGCCGGCGGACACCTTCGCGTCGGCCAGCAGCTCGCCGTACGGGTCGAACGCCTTCAGCTCCGCATACGGCTCGAACTCGTCCGGCACGATGTCGAGCGTGACCGACACATCCTGCCCGTCGTCGCCCTGGACCGTCACTTCCTTGTGCAGCATCGCGCGGCGCTGCTGTTCGTGGCGCATCAGCACTTCGGTCGCGGTCTTGACCAGCGTGCGGAACGCGTTCGCGTCCATCGGCTTCGGGTTCTTCTTGTCGCGGCCCATCGTCCACGGGCCGACGAGCGCGGGCTCGGTCTCGCCGTCCTTGATCATCTCGACGGCCCAGCCGTCGTCGTCTTCGTTCTTGATGATGCGCGCCGTCCAGCCGTTGTCGCGCCAGAGGCCGGCTTCGTGGAGGGTGGTGTCGTCGGATTGCAGATCGGATTCGGTCATGGAGAAGGCGGGGAGTACGGGCCGCCGGCGAGCGGGCGGGGCGCGCGGCCAGGTGGGCGCGCTGCCGCCGGCCGGTCGCCCGGTGCGGCATGCAAAGGCCGCAATTTTACCGCGCTGGCCGTCCCCGCGGCCCGCGCGGTCCGCAACGTCGGCCGTCCGGTCGACCTCCGCCACTGCCGAACGGTCGAATCGGCGCAAATATCAAACTCGTATTACGTTCCTGCGGGCCAATCTATATGCCGTCCGATAGCTCGGTCGCGTGCGGCTTCCTAGAATAGTGGCCGGGATAAAAATATCTCGACCGTCGATTCAACGCCGATCCTGCCGTGCGCGCATTCCGCGCCGCGCGGCCCGGCGAATTTTCTGGAATTGCGCATGGGGAAATTCAGTATTCGCACCGTTTTCGCATACGACTGGCCGTTGACGCTCGCGGGCATGGAGCACATCGCCGGCGACGCGTGCGCGATCGATCTCGTCGGCGTCTATCGGACGCCGGCCGAACTGATCGCGGCGCTCGGCAGCATCGACTGCGACGTCGCGCTCGTCGACTATTCGGTTCGCGGCGACGCGCAGATGGACGGCCTCGCGCTGTTCGAATGGCTGCGGCGCACGCACCCGAAAGTCGGGATCGTCGCGCTGGTCGGGAACGAGACGCCGGTGATCTTCCGCTCGATCCTCGCGCAAGGCGGCGCGAGCCTCGTCAGCAAGTTCGACGAGGTTGGCCATATCGTCACCGCGATCCATTCGAGCTACAGCGGCGGGCGCTATCTGTCGCCGCTCGTCCGGCGCGCGCTCGAGGCGCTCGCCGAACACGACCAGCCGCCCGTGAAGCTGTCGACGCGCGAAATCGAAGTGATCCGCCTCTATCTGTCCGGCGTGCCGATCAAGGCGATCGCGCAGCGGTTGAACAAGGGCAAGCAGACGGTCAGTGCGCAGAAGATCAGCGCGATGAAGAAGCTCGGCGTCACCAACGACATCGAGCTGGTCCAGCGGGCGGCCGGCCTGGGGTTCGGCGGCGCCAGGGCGCTGAGCCTGCCGGGCGGCGAGGGGTAGCCGCGCAGCGGGTACGAAAGCAGGCTCAAGGCAGGCGCTGGCCGGGCATGGCCCGGCACCGCGCGGCGCCGGCCCGTCGGGCGGGATCCGGCGCAATCCGGTGGGCTCCGGCGCGATCCGGCTGTGTCAGGCCGGCAGCGCGAAGCGCGTGACCGCGTCGCGCAGCGTTTCGGCCTGGTCGCGCAGCGAATGCGCGGCGGCCGCGGCTTCCTCGACGAGTGCCGCGTTCTGCTGCGTGACCTGGTCCATCTCGCCCACCGCGCGATTGACCTGCTCGATCCCCGCGCTCTGCTCGCGCGACGCATGGCTGATCTCGTCGAGGATCTCGTTCACGCGCCGCACCGACTGCACGATCTCGGTCATCGTCTCGCCCGCATTCGTGACGAGCGTCGCGCCGTGCTCGACGGTTTCGTTCGACGACACGATCAGCGACTTGATCTCCTTCGCGGCCGTCGCCGAGCGTTGCGCGAGCGAACGCACTTCCGCCGCGACCACCGCGAAGCCGCGGCCCTGTTCGCCCGCGCGTGCCGCTTCGACGGCCGCGTTCAGCGCGAGGATGTTGGTCTGGAACGCGATGCCGTCGATCACGCCGATGA
Organism: Burkholderia sp. 22313; assembly: GCF_052045245.1. Taxonomy (NCBI): domain Bacteria; kingdom Pseudomonadati; phylum Pseudomonadota; class Betaproteobacteria; order Burkholderiales; family Burkholderiaceae; genus Burkholderia; species Burkholderia sp. 22313. The sequence continues at coordinate 34,934 of NZ_JBQEON010000027.1, read as the reverse complement.
TGTCGCCGATCTTGTGCGAGCGGTCGGTGATCTCGTTCATCGTGCGCACGACGTCGTCGACCACCTCGCTGCCGCGCGTCGCGACCTGTGCGGCCTGGCCGGCAAGCGTCGCGGCCTGCGCGGCGCTCTCCGCGTTCTGCTTCACGTTCGCGGTCATCTGATCCATGCTCGACGCGGTCTGCACGAGCGCGGCCGCCTGTTCCTCGGTGCGCTGCGACAGGTCGGTGTTGCCCGACGCGATCTCGCTCGCGCCGACGTTGATGTTCTCCGTGCCCATCCGCACGCGCGACACCATGTCGATCAGTCCGCCCTGCATCGTATGCAGCGCATGCAACAGGCTGCCGCGATCGTCGGGTTTCACGTTCACGCGCGCGGTCAGATCGCCCTGCGCGATCCGCTGCGCGGCGTCGAGCGCCACTTCGAGCTCGCCGCCGAGGTTCGCGCGCACGCTTTTCAGCACGAGCACCATCACGGCGGTCGCGATCGCGCCGAGCACGGCCGTCATCGCGAGCCAGCGGCCGACGCTCGCGAGCACGGCCGAACGCACGTCGTCCATGTACATGCCCGTCACCAGATACCAGTCCCACGGCGCGAAGCGCTGCACCGCGCTGGTCTTGTCCTGCGGCTTGTCGGCGCCCGGCTTCGGCCACAGATACTCGACGAAGCCCTTGCCGCCTTCCACGTTGCCGGCCTGCACGATCTCGACGAACAGGTGCTTGCCGTTCGGATCCGCGAAATTCGACACGTCCTTGCCGTCGAGGTTGGTCTTGATCGGATGCATCACGATCACCGGCTTCGAGTCGTTGATCGAGATATAGCCGTCGCTGCCGTAGCGCATCGCGGCGATCGCCTCGATCGCCTTCTGCTTCGCGTCGGCTTCCGGCAATGCGTTCTGCTGCGACAGCTTGTAGTAATGATCGGCGACGCTCGTCGCCTGTGCGACCAGCGACGCAAGCTGGTCGCGGCGGTCGGTGATCATCGACGCACGCGTCTGCCACGCGCCGATACCGGCGATCACGAGCAGGCCGAGCCACAGAATGACGATCATCGAAGCAAGTTTCTGGTTCAGGGAAAGGGTGCGCATGGGTAGTGAGGTCGGTCGGTCGAACAGGCGCGCCGGAACGGCGTGGGGGATAAGTCTTTGACGGCGCGCAACGAACGTTGCCGTAGGCGGGAAATCCCTTAGGGCTTGCGCCGCCCGATGCCATCGAGCGCGGCGCGGGTATCTATGCATATGCATATTCTGCGTCGCTATACTGTCGGGCAATGGCGGTTGCGCGTCGTGCGCGGCTGGCCGGGCGCAGCGCGATGGCGCCGAACCAACCTGAAAGGAGGCAACGATGCGAATTCTGGTGGTAGGGGCCGGCGCGGTCGGCGGATACTTCGGCGGGCGGCTCGCGGCGGCGGGGCGCGACGTGACGTTCCTGGTGCGCGACGGCCGCGCGGCCGCGCTCGCGCGCGACGGGCTCCTGATCCGCAGCCCGCGCGGCGACCTGACACTCGCGAACGTGCCGACGGTGCGCGCCGGCGATGCGGCCGCGCCGTTCGACCTCGTGCTGCTGAGCTGCAAGGCGTACAGCCTCGACGATGCGATCGCGTCGTTCGCGCCGTTCGTCGGTCCGTCGACGCTGATCCTGCCGATGCTCAACGGGATGCGTCATCTCGGCGTGCTGCGCGAGCGGTTCGGCGCCGCGCAGGTGCTGGGCGGCCTGTGCGTGATCGCGGCGACGCTCGATCGCGAGCAGCGGATCGTGCACCTGAACGACACGCACGGGCTGTCGTTCGGCGAACTCGCCGGCGGCGCATCGGCGCGCGTGCGCGCGGTGGCCGACGTGCTCGGCGGCGCGGGCTTCGACGCGACGCTCAGCGACGACATCGCCGCGCGGATGTGGGACAAGTGGGTGTTCCTCGCGACGCTCGCGGCAAGTACGTCGCTGTTTCGCGGCTCGATCGGCGACATCCTCGCCGCGCCGGACGGCCGCCGCCTGCTCGAGACGATGCTCGACGAATGCAGCGCGATCGCCGCGCACAATGGTTACCGGCCGGATCCGGCCGCGGTCGAGCGGATGCAGCGGATGGTGCTGACGCCGTCGCCGCTGACCGCGTCGATGCTGCGCGACGTCGAGAACCGCGCACGTGTCGAAGCCGATCATGTGATCGGCGACCTGCTGGCGCGGCGCGACCCGCAGGCGGCGGACACGCTGTCGCTGCTGCGGATCGCGTACAACCACCTGAAGACGTATGAGGCGCGCGTTGCGCGGGAGAGCGCGGCCGCGTAAGGGCGGCCGCCGCCGGGGTGTCGGCCGCGAGACTGCGGCGCCCCGGCTGGTGAACGCGCCGGCCAATGCGGCGCGGGCCGCGCCCCCGGCTAGACGGGATCCTTGTTCGGCGGCCCGTCGGGCTGCTGCGGGTTGTCGTGAGGATGGCCCGGCGGTGGCGGCGACAGCGGGTCGTCTTCCGGATCGCGGTTCGGGTCGGCGGGGGACTCGGGCATCGGGGTCGTGTGGTCCATGGGGAACTCGCGCAATGCGTGACGGCGGTGGCGCGGCGGGTGCGCCTCGTCTCCGTTATAGGCAATCGGACGCGCGTTTGCAGCGGGATTCTCGCGACGGCAGGCGGATTGCCGGCGAGATGCGCGTGCCTGCAGGTATCGCGCCGGATCGCCAGGCGACAGGCATGCGCCATGCGTTGCGCGGCCCGCGCAATCCGCTGTCAGCGCAGGTCAGTGGGCGTATCGACGTCGCGCAGGATGCCCGGATCGTCGACGTCGAGCAGGTTCACCGGTGCGCGGGCGAATAGCGCGCGGGCACCCGTATCGCCGTCGAGCGCGGCGAGCGCATCGAAGTGGTGCGCGGCAAAACCGACCGGATGACCGCGCGTGCCGCGATGCACGGGGGCGACGATCGACGCGTCGTCGGCATCGAGCGCGCGTGTAATCGCTTCGTAGGTGGATGCCGCGATCCACGGCATGTCGCCGAGCGCAACCAGCCAGCCGGCCGCTTCCGGTGTCGCGCGGACACCGGCCGCGAGGCTTGCGCCCATGCCGCGCATCGCGTCGGGCGCGTAGACCACCTGACAGCCGGCTTCGTTCAGCAGGATCGCGAGTTTTTCGGCGCCGGGACGCACGACGGCGATCACGTCGGCCGTGGCCGCCGCGAGATGGCGGGCCGCCGCGACCGCAACTGGCGTGCCGTCGGGAAGCAGCGCGAGCAGCTTGCTGTGCAGACCGCTCGGGTCGAAGCGTTGACCGAGACCGCCGGCGAGCAGGATGCCGGTGGCGAGTGACGCATAGGACATCGGCGCGGGGGGAGGAAGGCAGGTGGCCCGATTGTGCGGGAGCGGGGAGGGATCGGCAAGTGCGGATGTTACCGATGGGCGGGGGTTGTCGTCGGAAAGCATGTCAGCGGGGGGCTTCGGTGAGCATGGTCTGCTCGACAGGGCGGTACGTGCGTGCGATTCGCGTTGCATCACGATGCAATGGCGGCCACCGAACGACCCATGCTGCCATCCGGACGGGGAATTGGCGAAGCCGGCGCGGGCGAGTGCGTCGATCGGAACCTGCCGATCGCGGGCAGCCGGGCGGCGGATGAAAGGGGCGTGCGTGTAGCACAGGCGCCGGACGATTCACGTGAGCGGTTTGGTCAGACGAATCGTCACGATGCGACCGCCGCGCCGGCGGATGTGGCGCGGTTTGCTCGGCGCCGCGCGAGCGGCTTACCAGAGCGTCTTGACGTGCGCGTATGCACGGATCCTTTCGTCTCGCGTGGCGAGCGACGCACCGAGCCTGCGCGCGGTGGCGACGATCATGCGGTCGGCCGGATCCTTGTGGAAGGTGCCGGGCAGCGCGGTGGATTTCGCGGCGATGTCTGCGTCGACGGGGACGAAGCGCATGCCGTCGATCTGCGCGACCGTCGCGAGCCACGCATCGACGTCCATCGTCAGCGCGAGGCGCTCGTGGCGCACCAGCATCGCGATTTCCCATGCGGAGATTGCGGACGCCGCGAGCGTGCCTTCGCCACGCGCGCGCTCGATCGCGCTGCGGGCCTTCTTGCTGAGCGACGGATCGCCCGCCACCCACCACACCAATGCATGCGTATCCAGCACGATCACCGCGACGCCTCCCAATCATCTTCCGCAATCGGATCGAGAGGATTGTCGTAGCGCATGACCGAGCCGCGCAATATGTCCAACGGCTGGGATTCGCGGGTGCGATAAGGCCGGATTTCGAGTGCGGGCTTGCCGTGGTCGGTCACGATCAGGCTTTCACCGGACGCCTCGACGAGCCGGAAGTATTCGAGTGCGCGAGCCTTGAACTCGGATTTGGAGACGGGAGGGTGCGGCATCATGATATGAGCATGGTCATTTGACGATGGTCATTTTAGACGCGCGTGGCGAGCCGATGCAAGCGACGCGGCGCGGGCGTCGGCCGCCTTGCCCGGTGGGCATGGCGCTACCCGTCCAGGCTACGCATCCGCCCATTTCCTCAACAGGTTGTGATAAATCCCCGTCAGCGAAATTACCATTG